>JAKAFU010000047.1 GCA_021825865.1 bacterium | reverse complement strand
TCCGATCTAATCCGTCCATTTAATTGAGCTTCAAGATTATCAATCCGTCCATTTAATTGAGCTTCAAGATTATCAATCCGTCCATTTAATTGAGCTTCAAGATTATCAATCCGTCCATTTAATTGAGCTTCAAGATTATCAATCCGTCCATTTAATTTATTTTCAAGATTATCAATCCGTCCATTTAATTGAGCTTCAACGCTGTCAATCCGTCCATTTAATTGAGCTTCAAGATTATCAATCCGAACGTCAAATTTAGTTTCGAGGCTGTTGAACCGCTCATCGAACCGAGCTTTTTGTCCGTTAAACTTTTCGATAAAGAGCTTTTCCTGACCGTCAAACCTGCTGTCGAAATATTTTTCCGGCGAAACCGATAAACTCATATTCATATAATCTTCACTTTTTTTAATTTCTTCCATTATTATTCTCCCTATTATTATAACATTCAAATTAATATTTTCAATATGCAGTTAATAATCTTTCAAGCCAAAATATAATAAAATATAATACCATGCCGATTATTACAGGATTATTATGAAGATATTGTAAACCGGTTAAATTTTTATTACGGTTTGGTTAAAAATACATGCAAATGCTCCCAGTAGCACTATATGTTGCATTAAAGCATTATAAATAAATTTTGCTTGCATAATTTTTTAAAATGAATAATAATATATGATATTAAATAATAATATGTATGATATTATTATTTAATAAAATTTAGTAATAAAAATAATACAAAACTGCCATTGTTCATTATAAAGCATAATATTTCCTTAAATCACCGTTATAAACTTGAAAATCACTATTAAGTTTTTGTAAATACCGGTCTTATACACATATAAACAATAGCCCGAAAGACGGCTTATAATATTTTAGGTCATGCGTCTAATGATTTAATTGCTAAAATTTAAAATGGGGATAATGAAAAAATTATATCCTTAATTAGGTTGTGCGTTGTGAATTTAGTATGGTTTTATTAATTTTATTTATTGAAAATTTTTTTATTGAAATTTATGATATTATATTATAAAAAAGTGGAGTGTTTTTTATTAATTTTATTTATTGAAAATTTTTTTATTTGAAAGGGAGAATGCAATGATGAAAATGTTTGATTTTTTAACGAAAGATTTTAAAAGACTTAAAAACAGCGAAGCTTTTACGCTTATCGAACTTGTTATGGTTATTTTGCTGATAGGTATTTTAGCGGCTGTGGTGCTGCCTAAATTTGTTAATTTAACCGGTTCGGCAAATAAGGCTGCTTCGCAGGGAGTAATAGGCTCGCTTGGTGAGGGTGTAACAAGCCAGATGTCTAAAAATTTAGTAAATAATGATTTATCGGATTATGTGGCTATTACAGGATTTAACGCGACAAAAGCCGGGAAGGTGACATTTGAGCCCACCTTGCCGTCTGCTAATACAGCCGGCACGAATCCTTACGCAAATCCGTTTTTATTACTGCCGAACTATACAACGCCTATAACCGGCTCTCCGGCGGGTTCAGGCACATCTTACAATATTGCGACAACTGCTCCGACCGTTCCTTCGCCATCAACACCGGGCAATTCATGGTGGCTTGTTTATTCAAACGGCGCAGTTACAGGTCCAGGTAAAGCAACAGGTCTTTCCGCAGGTCTAACATGCAACAATTCAGCGACGACCAATCCAAATTATGTTCTGCCTGCAACGACCGTACCTGTTAATGAATATACCGAACAAATAGGCAATATAGATTATGTCTATACAAACGGTTCGGTAGAAGACAGTTATGCTTATTATATGGTTATATCCGCAAACGACAACATAGAAGGATTTTATATGACGCCTTGCCAGTCATAAAGACGGCTGATTTAAAAACTATCTGATTATTTTATTTGAGCCTCTGTCCGGGTTGATACAGCCCGAACAGAGGCTCAATAATAATACAATAAAGATACAAATACAGTGCTATAAAATGTTTAAAATATTTATTTATCGTTTATAGGACTGTGGGATGTTTAAAATTTTTATCGTCTTTTGCAGGATAATCTATCGTGTAGTGCGTTCCTCTGGATTCTTTTCTGAGCATAGCCGATGTAATAATCAAATTTGCAACCTCGGCAATATTTCTTAACTCTATTAAATCTGAAGATATTTTAAAATTCCAGTAATATTCCTTAATTTCGTCAATAAGGTTGTCAATGCGTCTTTTAGCCCTTTCAAGCCTCTTATTTGACCTTACGATGCCGACGTAATTCCACATCGTCCGCCTCAGTTCATCCCAGTTATGTGTTATAACTATAAGCTCGTCTCCGCCTTCAAGACCGAAATCCTTCCATTCGGGAATGATGCTGCTATTATTTTCATCGTTATGTTTTAAATCATGTGATTTATATGCCTGTTTATGCTGTTTATGCGATTTATCGTCATCGTGAAATTGAACCGATTTTATTTTTATAAGGCTTTCCATTTTTTTCATAGTAGATTCATAGGCTTTTTTGGCAAAAACACAGCCTTCAAGCAATGAATTGCTCGCAAGTCTATTTGCGCCGTGAAGTCCGGTACATGCAACCTCTCCGATAGCGTACAAATTGTCTATCGACGTTAAACCGTCTTTATCCGTCAATATTCCTCCGCAGAGATAATGGGCAGCCGGAACAACGGGTATCCATTGTTTTGACATATCAATGCCGAAACTAAGCGTTGTTTTAAATATATCCGGAAAACGTTTTTCTAAGAATTCCTTTGATTTGTGAGTCATATCAAGATATACACATTCGTCCCCGGTCCTTTTCATTTCAAAATCAATTGTTCTTGCTACTATATCCCTCGGAGCAAGGCTTTTTAAAGGATGCACCGAGTCCATAAAAGGCGTTCCGTCTTTAAGCCTCAAAGTGCCGCCCTCTCCTCTGAGCGCTTCGGATATTAAAAAAGACTTAGCCTCAGGATGATATAAAATTGTAGGGTGGAATTGATAAAATTCCATATTTGCAACCTTAGCGCCTATTCTGTATGCCGCTGCAATTCCGTCTCCGGTGGAAATATCGGGATTTGAAGTATAAAGAAAAACCTTGCCGGCTCCTCCGGTTGCTATAACGACAAAATCTGCGCTTACCGGAACTACTCTGTCGTTGTTTCTATCTAAAAAATAAGCTCCTAAAACCTTATCGGGCATATTTTTTTCTTTTTTTAATTTGTGCGAAGTAATAAAATCTATCGCAATATGATTTTCGAAAATTGAAATATTGCTTTTACTTCTTGATTTTTCAACTAATGCTCTTTCTATTTCTCTGCCTGTAATATCGCCGGCATGCAAAACCCTCCTCTGCGAGTGCCCGCCTTCCCTTCCAAGGTCAAAAGTTTCTTCATTTTCTTTATATCTTGCAAAATTGACGCCCCAGCTAAGCAAGTCTTCCACAACCGACGGTCCTTCTTCAACAACCATTTTTACGACTTCTTCATCGCACAAACCGTCTCCTGCAATCAATGTGTCTTTTACATGAAGCTCAACGGAATCTTTAATATTCATAACCGCCGCAAGACCGCCCTGCGCATAATTGGTGTTTGATTCCGCCTCTTCTTTTTTTGTAAAAATACCTACTGAAACATTTTCCGGATATCTGTTTGCCAGACTTAAGCCTGCAATACCCGAACCTATTATTAAAACATTGAAATGCATTGTTTTTGCTCTTGCCCTTTTTTAAATTTACTTTTATTTATTTTATTTTAATTAAATTTATTATTTTAATTAAATATTTCATAATTTAGTCTCCAATAGTTTAAATTGTTATAAAACAATATATTATAATTTCATCTTCAATAATTTAATATATTATAATTTCATCTTCAATAATTTAATATATTATAATTTCATCTTCAATAAGTTAAGATTTTATAATTTCATCTTCTAATTAGAGCGTAAATTCCATTTTAGAACCGCCTTTCCTTTCACGCCAAGAATAATAAGTTTAATCCATTTTGTACGTTTTGTTATAAGCAGTTCTTTTTTCTTTTTGTTATAATATTTTGGAAACTCAACAATATATTGTTTTGACCATTTTGTAATATAGGGAAAAAAAGCTTTTAAAAAGGCTCTTTTTTGTTCCGCAGGCTTAACCGTTAAAGGCAAAACATTCTCCCTCTTGTTGTTGGCAAGATATATCATCCATATAGAACGGCTTGGATTAAAATTGTTATACTTGCTTTGCGGAGTAAACACCGATATAAAAAATTTTATATGTTTATCTGATTTTCTATATAATTTGTGCAGCATTTTCTTAAAAGCCTTTCCGTTCAGCATATAATATTTTGCATATTTTTTTGCATAGGCAAATATAAACTGCCTGTTAAAATATGTTGCGCGTAAAAACATTATAGTGCTTAAATTTTTAAAATTATAAGCATCGGTCTTTTTAGTAAAATAATTCAGCACTCCGGCATAGCTATTCTTATAATATGTAACTTTTTGACGAGTTGCCGCGCCGTTGATTTTATTATTTTTCTTACTAATTTCACTATTTATTCTGTTTTTTCCGTATTCTGAATTATTGGCGGTAACAAGCGCGCAGCCGGATAGGCTTATAGAAAGAACAAAAAAAATAGTTATATAAATTGCGAATAATATAAAATAAGGTTTTTTATCCATAGCAGTTATTATTGATAATAATATAAAAAAATAAACTTAGGCGCTGCAATTTTATCTGCAATACAATATTATTAATATCAAAAATCAGACAGGAAAAAAGATAAACTTAGGCGCTGCAATTTTATTTACTGCGGCAGCAATATATCAGCCCTCGTAAAAAGAGAAACTAAGCTGATGCCGTTTTTAAATAAATTTTCTTTACCGCCTTCTTCCCTGTCCACAATGCACACAGCGCTATCAACTGTATAACCTTCATTTCTTGCGTTATTTACGGCGTTTAAAATAGAGCCTCCCGTAGTAACAACATCTTCAATAATTACTATTTTGGCGTCTTTTCCGAGAAACTGGACAGGCTCAATCATATTGCCTTTTCCGTATCCTTTTCTTTCTTTTCTGATAACTACAGATTTTAAAGGATGATTATCTAAAAAGCTTGCAACTAATATAGATGCAACCAGCGGTAATCCGCCTACAGGAACTCCCGCAATAACGTCATATGGCATCTTGTCTTTGAGAGCCGTTAACTCGTCATACAGCAATTTTCCTATATAATAGAGATAATCGCCGTCAAAAGAAATTCTCCTCAAATCAATATAAAAATTACTTTTTCTTCCGGATACCAAGGTAAATTCTTTTTTTTCGTAGCATAATGTTTTTATTGCATTTAAAACTTTTAATCTTATTTCGCTGCTATTTGCATTTAACATATTAGAATCAAAAATATTAATTTTATCCATTAGCTATTATTATTTTTATTATTTATTATTATTTTTTATTATATTTATTTCATGTTTGCAACAAAAATATTAATTTTATCCATTAGCTATTATTATTTTTATTATTTTTTATTATATTTTATTATATTTATTGTTTCTTATTATTTTTTATTATATTTATTTCATGTTTGCAACAAAAATATTAATTTTATCCATTAGCTTTTATTATTTTTATTATTTCTGATTATTTTTTACTATATTTTACTATATTTATTGTTTATTATTTTGTTTATTGTTTATTATTATTTTTTTTTCGTATCTTGAAATTATATAATCTCTTTACTGAATAATTTTAATTGACCGTAATAATCATTTTCACTTTCAATATCTTCCGGATAAGCCCCTGAAAAACACGCTTCGCAAAAATTAATTTCATTTCCTACTACTTTTCTTAAACCGCCCAAAGTTAAAAATTTTGTGGAGGTGGCGCCTAACTGGCTGTTTATTTCGTCTTCAGAATATCTTGACGCCATAAGCTCTTCTTTGACCGGAGTATCTATGCCGTAATAGCATGGAGAAGAAACCATAGGCGAGCTTAGACGAAGATGTATTTCTTTAGCCCCCGCCGCCTTAAGCATATCCACTATTTTTTTAGAGGTTGTCCCTCTTACGACAGAATCGTCAACCACCACTACTTTTTTTCCTTCTATTACATCTAAAACAGGATTGAGTTTAATTTTTACGCCGAAGTTTCTTATTGCTCTTTTAGGCTCTATAAAAGTCCTGCCAACATAATGATTTCTCGTAAAACCCATTTCAAACGGTATGCCGGATTCTTTAGAGTAGCCGAGAGCTGCCGGAACTCCTGAATCAGGCACGGGTATTACGATATCGGCATCTATATATGCGTCTCTGGCAAGCTGTCTGCCCATTGCGCTGCGGATTTTATAAATTGATTTACCGTTATATATACTATCTGGGCGTGAAAAATAAATCAATTCAAAAACACAGTATGAATTTTTTTTCCTTTCAAACGGAAAAAAACTTTTCATACCTTCGCTGTTTACAAGGATGATTTCGCCGGGTTTAACATCGCGTATATATTTTGCGTTTATTAAATCTAAACTGCATGTTTCAGATGCAAAAACAACAGAGCCTTCAAGTTCCCCTATGACAAGAGGACGAAAACCGAAAGGGTCTCTTGCGGCTATCAGTTCATTTTCAGACAAAAACAAAAAGGAATAAGCACCTTTGACTTTTTCAAGCGAGCTGATAATCCTGTCAACTAAAAATCTCTCTTTTGACGATGCGATCAGATGTATAATGACTTCAGTGTCTGAACTTGAATAAAATATTGAACCTTTTTCTTCCAATTCTTTTTTAAGAATATTCGCATTAGTTAAGTTTCCGTTATGAGCAACGGAGATAGAACCGTAATAATAATCTGCAATAAGCGGCTGCGCGTTTTTTAGCAGCGTCTCCCCCGATGTTGAATATCTTACGTGACCTATAGCATGTTTGCCTTTAATTTTACTGAGAGTAGTTTCGTTAAATACATCGTTGACCAAACCTAAATTTTTATGAAAATATATATTGCTGTTATCAGAAGAGGCTATTCCGCATGACTCCTGACCTCTGTGCTGCAGCGCATATAATCCTAAATATGTTATATTCGCAGATTCTTCATTATTGTAAATACCGAATACTCCGCACTCTTCGTCGATTTCTTCCATTTTCTTTGTTTTTTAACTTAAAATATTTTATTGATTGGTATAATTGTAATTGCTTTGTTAATAACTCAAATAATTGTTTATTTACATTATTTATTAAATATTTATTTGTTAAATGTTTATTTGTTAAATGTTTATTTTATTTTTCAATTAATAAAATAAATTAATCATTAATCAAATAATCAAATAATTTATTTATTAATAAATTACCTGCTATTTGTCAAATAATTTTTCTATTGCGTTATAATACCTTTCTTTTATTTTACCACTTTTTAGTTCTATTATGTTATTAAATTTTATAATATCTTTTACAACTATTCCTATTTTTTCAATTTCAATATCTGCATTCTTTGCAAACTCATAAATTTTATGTTCATTCGAATGATTTGCGCTTATAACAAAGGCCTGTTCAAATTCAGAAAATAAAATCATGTCGTTTCTTAGCCCGTCTCTATGTACTTCCGCAATTACACCCAAATTTTTATTTGATGAAATTGCAGGTTCTGCTACTGCCGTAAAAAGACCGCCCTCGCTGATGTCCGCGGCGCTTTTTAACAATTTTCCGTCTATAAGACCGCGTAAGCAGCCCTGAAGTTTTAACTCATAGTCCATATCGATAGATAGAGGTTCCTGCATAAAATCGTTATGAACAAGCTCCATAAATAAGCTCCCGCCGAGATTTCCGGACAGCCTGCCAAGCAGGTAAACATTGTCGCCTTCGTCTTTATAATCTGAAGTGACAGCTTTGCCGGCATCGTCTATATAGCCTACCATAGCAATTACCGGAGTAGGATAAATCTTCCCTGCTCCGGCTGTTTCGTTGTATAAACTGACATTACCGCTGACTGCGGGAGTATTAAATTTTAAAGCGGCATCCGTTATGCCCCTTATGACTTCTTTAAACTGCCACATAATTTCCGGGTCTTCCGGACTGGCAAAATTAAGACAGTCGGTAATGGCAACGGGCGTTCCTCCGCATGCGGAAATATTTCTTGCACATTCTATAACAGCTAAAATTGCTCCTTTATAAGGATTAAGATAGCAATATTTTGAATTGCAGTTTGAATTTAATATTATGCCGGAACTTAAACCTATATGATTTGTTGAATAACAGGAACTTAAACCTGCCGAGTTTGCTGAATCATCTGAACTGAAATCTGCGGGATTCGCCGAGTTTGCTGAATCTGTTGAAGCGTTAAATTCTTTATATCTAAGCACTGCGCAAGACGAACCCGGACCTGCAAGCGTATTTGTTCCGATCTGATAATCGTACTGCCGGTAAACAAAATGTTTTGATGCAATATTTGGATGAGATATAATTCTTTCGGCAACGGAATTAAAATTTTTAGGCATTCTGTATTCATCCGGCAAAAATTGTTTTACATCTTTTATGTATAAAGGAACAGCCGACGGTCTATCATACGACGGACCGTTTACCACCGCCTCTACCGGCAGCGTATGGTAAGGTTTAGATTTATAAATAAACTGAATTGATTTTTCTTTAGTAACTTCGCCTATAACAACACAATTTAAATCCCATTTTTTAAATATCCCTTCAAGCTCGTCGTATTTTTCCTTTTCGCATGCAATAAGCATTCTTTCCTGCGATTCCGAAAGCATAATGTCAAGCGGCGTCATGCCTGCCGCTCTTAATGGAATTTTATCCATATTTAAAATCATGCCCTTGCCGCTATTTTCCGACATCTCAAAAGAAGAGCTCGTTAATCCGGCTGCGCCCATATCCTGAATGGAAACAATAAGTTTTTTATCCATTGCCTCAAGGCATGCCTCAAGCAGCAATTTTTCAGTAAAAGGGTCTCCAACCTGGACAGTGCTTCTTTTTTTAGATTTAGATGAATCAAATTCCCCTGAAGCCATAGTAGCTCCGTTGATTCCGTCCATCCCCGTTGCCGAGCCGACATACACCACAAAATTACCTTCTTCACAGGCTGATGAAAGAAATATAGCGTCTTTTTTAGCTATTCCTATCGTAAAAGCATTGACAAGTATATTATTGTCATAGCATGAATCAAATACAACCTCGCCGCCGACGGTAGGAACTCCCATACAGTTTCCGTAAAATCCTATGCCTTTTACGACTTCAGATAAATAATAAGGCGTCCTTGGATGATTAAAATTTCCAAATCTGAGAGAATTAAGATTTGCAATAGGTCTTGCGCCCATTGTAAAGATATCGCGCATGATTCCGCCTACTCCGGTCGCCGCGCCTTCAAAAGGTTCAATAAAAGACGGGTGATTATGACTTTCCATTTTAAACACGAGAACATTAACACCGTCAAATTCTATGACTCCGGCGTTTTCTCCCGGACCTATAATGACTGCGCCGCCTTTTGACGGTAAATTTTTAAGATGTATTTTTGTGCTTTTATAGCTGCAATGCTCTGACCACATAGCAGAAAAAATACCAAGCTCAAAATCATCAGGCTCCCTCTTCATGATATCGTTTATCTTTTTATATTCTTCAAAAGATAATCCGAATTGAGCATAATCTTTGTTCAGCGGCAAATGAACGGAAGTGCTTGCATCAATGTAATTACCTGACATATTATTATCGCTTTTATAGCTTTTATCAGTGCTGCTGTTATCAGTTGTTATCATATTTTTGTTTATCTTTAATAATCCAGAATTATATATAGTTGAACTGATTAAATATAATTGTCATATTTGATACCTATTCAGTGCTTATTTAATACATTTATACAATTTACGTTATTGAATATAACTTAACTGAATTTATTCATACCTCTTTATATTCATATTCTTTTATTTATTTTGATGAATATAATTGAACTTAATTTTTTAATACAAGTTATGTTATCAAATATAATTTAACTGAATTTACTTGTTTTTAATGTAATAAATAATGGAATTAAATATTTTTGCTCCGTCAACGCTTCCTAATATTTTTTCTGAAGCTCTTTCGGGATGAGGCATGAGACCCATTACATTAAAATTTTCTCCAAACAATCCTCCGATATTTTTCATAGAGCCGTTGGGATTTGAGTCGTCTGATACAGCTCCGTCTTCGCTGCAGTATTGGAAAGCTATATGACCCGAAGAAAATAAATATTCCAGTTCTTTATTTTCGGCAAAATAATTTCCGTCATGATGCGCTATAGGAAGCTTCAAAACAGCATCTTTTTCTATAAGACAGGTGAATGGATTTTCGCGGTTATTATTATTGTTGTTATTATTAAAATTATTGCCGGAAATATTTTTAATAAATACGTCTCTGCATTCAAATTTTAAAGATTTATTTGTCAGCATTGCCCCTTTAAGCAGCCCTGATTCCAAAAGTATTTGAAATCCGTTGCAAATGCCCAAAACAATGCCTCCGCCGTCAGCATATTCTTTTATAGATTTCATAACTCTGCTTCTTGCAGCCAAAGCACCCGCTCTTAGATAATCGCCGTAAGAAAATCCGCCAGGTATTACTATAAAATCGTAATTTTTAAAATTATGAAATTCGTCTTTGTGCCACAAAAAAGAGACGTTAAGGTTAAACACATCCTTTAGTGCATAATAAACATCCATATCGCAGTTAGAACCCGGAAAAACAGTAATTCCTGCGTTTATTTTTTTATTTTCCATCAAATTCGGCCCAATACTCAATTAATCGTTTCAATAGTTAATCTAAATAATTATTAATTTCAATATTAAAGTTTTTTATTAAAAGTTTTCTAATAATCGTCTCAATAAATAATCTAAATAAATATTAATTTCAATATTAAAGTTTTTTATTAACCGTCTCAATAATTATT
>JAKAFU010000046.1 GCA_021825865.1 bacterium | reverse complement strand
TCCCGACTCTTCTTCAGTAAAAGCATTTAATCTGCCTTTTTCGCTGGCGGGAAGAAAAGCCATTGAAATATTAAATTACGGTAAATATAAAATGCTCACGCTGCCTAAAGAAAGTTTTATTCAAAATAAAAAGGATTATATATTTAAAGGCAAAATAAACAGAAACGGAAAAATTGACGGCAAAATATCTTATATATATAAAGGTGTTTATGCTAAATTTGAACGTTCTGATTTGAAAAATATGGATGATTATAAAAAATTAATTAAGGCGGGGGACTTTCTGTATTCTTTTATTCCAGGCGCTAATATAAAGTATTTTAAATATTCTTATATTAGAAATGTTAAAAAAAATATTGTTTTCGCATTAAAATTCAGTGATAAAAATTATATGCAGGGTTCCGGAAACAAATTTATATTTCATTTGCCGCTGCCCGTGGATAATTCTTTGATACACCTTGTTTTGCGCAATAAGAGAATTTATCCGCTCGTTATAGGCTATCCGTTTGAACATGAATCTAAGATAATTCTTAATTTACCGGCAAAATTCAGATTATTTTATATGCCGCCAGTGTTAAATGTCAGCAATACGGCAGGCAAAATATTTTCAAGATGTTCTGTTATCGGAAATAGCAAAGGCAGCAAAGGTAAGAATCAATTGCTATGCACATCCGGATTTATATCTAAATCATCCATGGTTAACCGGAAAGATTATGGTAAATACAGGTCATTAATAAGGGAATATTTGCAGTATATCAAGAATTACTATATTGGGTTGTATAATAAATAGAAGAAATATTTTAGGAAAATTTTAGGAATTATCTCCTAACTTTTTCCAATTGTGCGTAATTATATGGTAGTTGTATGATGATTAAGTGATATCCTTTTTATTAAATATCACCAATGCTATGATAAATAATAAGATTGAATACGATAATCCGTAAATAAAACGATAAAATATAATATCGGCGGGGATGCTTATTTTATAAGAAGTCTCTGCAGAAATATTGAAAATCGAAAAATTTGGCAAAACCGTATATAAAAGATGTACAATGAAAACGGTAATCGGACTTGCATGGTTTTCAATTTTTAATTTACCGTCTCTTATTATCTTGAGCGGCTTAACTAAAGCATTTAATCTGCTTGAAACCTCTCCTATAAATAAAATTATTATTGTGAATATTGAGGCAAGAGCCTTAGAAGTAATTAATGAAAATAAAATAGCTATTATTGCAATAAAACTTGACTCGATAATTATAAAAAAACTCTGAACAAATATAGACTGGGGCATAACTTCCAAACTAATATTGCCAAAATATACAGGCGAGACATATTTTCTCATAATCAGCAGGACTATATAAAAAATAATTGTCATAATAAAAGTTGACATGATTATAGCCAATATAAGTCCTAATATTCTGCCTCCTAAATAATAGCTTCGTTTTATAGGTTTAGTCAAATTTAAGAATATGCTCTTTTTTTCTATATCATCATAAATAATAGACGAGCCGATAAAAATACCGATAAAAATGTTAAATATTGAAATTGCAAATATTGAAAAATCAACCATAATCCTGCCTTGGTCTATAAAACTGGTCTGCGAAACAAAATAGCTGCCTGAAATTAAAATTAGAGCAAAAATTAAAAAAGAATAGAATATCTTTGAATTTTTAATTTCGTTAAAGGAATAGAATGCCGAATAAAGTATTTTTTTCATATTTGAAAGTGTATAAAATTATTGTTTTTATAGTTTTAATTTATAGTTTATATACAATTTACAATTTATAGTTTGAGTTTATAGATTATATGCAGTTTGTAGTTTATATATAATATACAATTTACAATTTATAGTTTGAGTTTATAGTTTATAGTCTATTTATGGTTTATACATAGTTTATAGCGCTTCAGTTTTTATTTATTATTATTGTTATTAATCATTAAGCTGTATAAATAATTTTCTAAAGGGTTTTTATATTCGAGATTGGCGCTGTCATCAATTTTTTCATAAAAATTGTTTGCCTCTTTTTCCAAAGAAGGCATCGAATCATTTTTCAGCAGTTTGCCGTTTACAAGCACCGCTATTCTGTCGCACAGTTCTTTGCTGTCGGCAAGAATATGCGAAGAAAAAAATATAGTTTTCTTTTTTTCTTTGAGATGCAGTATTATATCTTTAAACTCTTTTCTGCCGATAGGGTCTAAACCGGAAAGCGGCTCATCGAAAATTAATATTTCGGGATCGCCCAAAAGAGCCACGGCGAGAGCAAGCCGCTGCGTCATGCCTTTCGAATATTTATGTATCTGAGTGTTTCTGGCATAATATATGCCCGTCAGGTTCAGTACGCTTTCCATGTCGTTATTTATGTTTTTGATATTTAATATCTTAGAATAATATTTTATTATGTCAATTCCTCTAAGACCTCTGGAAAAAGCCGGATTCTCCGGCAAAAAACCTAATCTGTTCCGAGATTTGTAATCTAATGCATTATATCCGTTAATTTTTATATTTCCGGAAGACGGTTTAATGAGCCCGACTATCATTTTAATGGTTGTGGATTTTCCGGCGCCGTTCGGACCGAAAAAACCTGTTACTTCTCCTTTATTGATAGAGAGCGAAAGATTGTCTACGGCATTTTTCTTTATTCCAAAAAAACCTACCCTGAAATATTTCGTTATATTATTAATTTCAATCATTTGAAATAATTATCCTTATAAAAAATTATTAATTATTTATAATTTGGAATGAACAGCTTTAAGCTGTAAGGTATCTTATATTTTATTTTTTTTGATTTTAAATAAATTTCTCTGTTAATTGCATCTATTCTGACTTTTATAATATGTCTTATTAATGGATTTTTATTATTTTTATACATTGTTTCAAGAAATAATTTTGCCCTGTTAAAATTTTGTGAATTATTGAGAAGTTTTATATATAGAAATTCAAGATATTTAGGGCTTCCCTTTGTATTAATCGCATATTTAAGATAATGCGCGGCTTTAGCATAATTACCAAGATTATAAAAATAATTAAATGAAATTAGAAACGGAATATTCCAGTTTGTCCCCATGTGCCTTAGCCCCAATTTCAGTATTTTAATCGCTTTTTTCGGTTTTCCGGCAAGCCCGAGAAGTGTTCCGGATGCTTGATAAGCATAATTAAATCTTTTATTGAGCTTTACGGTTATTAATGAAATTCTATACATATACGGATAATGCAGATAGGCTAATTTATCCGAACTTGCCTCCTGAACAAACAGCGTCCAGAAATAGTCTGAAAATAACGTATTAAAATTTAAATCTACAAATTCTATGAATTCCGGTTTTATGGACGAATATTTAAGAAAAGTCAATAATTTATTATTTGTCTGTTGCTGAGCGTAATTAATTTTTGAAAAAGAAAAAAAAATAGTATAAATAAGAAATAATGAAAATAATAGAAGCAGCGATTTTTTTAAAAGATAAAAATAACTTTTCATAATTAATTAATTTTTTATTTTTGTCGTTTTGTCGGTATTGGCATGCTCCTATAGCTGAAGCAATGGGCTTTATGGCAATTATTGAACATTGTTTTACTATGTTTTGCATAAAATATATTATATATTATAATTATAAGTGTATCAAAAATCAAATACTTTTTAAAGATTCGAATCTTAACAGCCTAAGATAAAGATTTATATTTTCTTCCGCAAGTCTATAAGGATTAAATTCCTCTGTTATTTTTTTGCAGCAATTATTGCCAAGTTCATTAAGCATCTTTTTATCGTCTATAACATTAAGGATTTTATCGGCAAGTTCATGAAAATTATTTTTTTCAAACAGGATGCCCGTCAATCCGTCATCTATAATTTCAGGAATCCCTCCGACATTTGAAGCTATAACGGCTTTTTTCCGCATGCACGATTCTACTATAATTCCTCCCAATCCTTCCAATCCCGAAGGGACTATAATTAAGTCGCTGGCTTTGATATATTGTTCGACATTTTTTTTAAAACCGAGCATTATAATATAATCGCTTAATTTGTTGTCAGTTATAAATTCTTTAATATTAGCAAATAAATCGCCGTCGCCTATAATCATAAATATTATATCTTTTCTTTTTTCAATTATAAATTTTGCCGCATTTAAAAAAGTAATATGTCCTTTTTCATTTGATAATCTGCCTATAATTGAAACAATTTTCATTTCTTCGGGAATATTTAATTCTTTTTTCACCTGATTTTTGATTTCATCCGCTTTATCCGTATCTTTATTAGCATTAATGTCTGTAATATCTGCTTTATCGGTATCTTTATTAGCAATATTATTAATAGTTGCCGTATTGGATTTATTAGTATCTTTATCAGCATGAGTCCCTGCCGTACCTGCAGTATCCGTTATATCATCTACATCGGCAAATCTAATATCATATATGACGGTTATCTTGTCAGGATTTATTTTCAAATTATCAATTAAAATATTTTTAATATATTTTGAAATTGCGATATAATGGTCAGTTAAAAGATGATATATCAGAAAACCTTTTAAAAAGCTTATATTATAGGCAACGTGTCTTGTTAAAATTTTTATTATTTTTCTGCCGGATAAAAAACATGCTATGCCGCCTAGCATATGGTCTCTTGATGAATGAAAAATAACTATATTTATTTTATATTTTATTAAAAATTTTGATATTTTTATAATTGCTGTTATGTCGCCAAAATTTTTCATTTTTATTGAAAAATTTGGAATATTAAGATTATTAAGTTCTTCCTCATAAATTTTATTATTATTGTGTATCGCATAAAAATTAAAATTATATTTTGAATTTGGCTGCGATGATTTCAGCACTAATTTTATCGCTTTTAAGCTATTTATAGTACTCTTCTGCGCTCCGCCGTACCTGTTATAACTGTCAATATGCAGTATATTTATAGTTTTAGTTTTTATCTGTTCTTCCTGTTTCATATGATATTATTTAATAACTGTTTTAATGTTATATATGAAAGTTTTGAAGCCATATGCTTAAAATGAATGGATAAAAATGAATTAAATTAATAACTAAATTAATATAGATAAAAATTAATATATGAATAAAAATGAAATAAACTAATATAGCGAAAAATTAATCCATTAACAAAAATTAAAACAATAAATAAAAACAGATATGCAAAATAATAATAATTTATCCATTTATATTCATACGCCGTTTTGCAAGTCCAAGTGTAATTATTGCAATTTTTATTCAATAAATCCAGAAAATATTAACGGCGCTGAATTGCAAAAAATATATAATATGCACAGCAGCAGCCTTAACCTTAATCATAACTATAACAATAACTATAATAATATACATAACATATACTTACAATCTTTAATAAAAGAATTAAAAATTATATCGGAAAAATATAATTTGAGCGGCAATTCAGCACATAGCAGAATCGTTAAAACTATTTATTTCGGCGGAGGTACGCCGTCAGTTATGGATATTAATTTTTTTGATGAAATAATTAATAATATTTATAAAACATTTACAGTCTCTGTTTATCCGGAAATTACGGCAGAAGTAAATCCTGAAAGCGCCGTCTTTGATAAATTAAAAAGTTTGCGCAGTCTGGGTATAAACCGTTTATCTATAGGGGCGCAAAGTTTTAACGATAATGTTTTAAAAATAGCAGGCAGGCTGCATTCGTCGGCAGATATTTTGCGATGCATGAACGACTCAAGAAAATGCGGTTTTAATAATATATCGCTTGACTTAATGCTTGGACTTCCGGGTCAAACGGCAGACATTTTGCAAAAAGATATAAATTATTTGATATCTATCCGACCGGAACACATATCGGCGTATATTTTAAGCATAGAAAAAGGTTCTGTATTTTACAAAAATTTAAAAAAATTATATATGCAGTCTGAAGAAAATTGCGAAAGCAAAGGGTATAAATACAGAGAATATAAAGAAAGAAAAGAAGATGAGCTGGCAGATTTTTATATAACGGCATCGGAAAAATTCAGCAATAACGGATATAAACATTATGAAATTTCCAATTTTGCATTAAACGGGTTTGAAAGCAAACATAACATAAATTACTGGGAAAGAGGCGAATATATAGGTCTGGGACCGGCAGCATCTTCATTTATAAAACTGACGGCAAATCGTGCCGCCCATAATAATGCCGATAACAATAACAGCAGTATTAATATTAACGGCAATATTGACGACGGCAGCAACAATATGAATGATAATTATGATTATAAAGATTATAGAGATAGTGGAGTGCTTAAAAACAAGTTAGAAATTAGAACAACAAACGAATCAAATATAATTAAATATATCAATAAAATTTTAAATTTTGAAAAAAAAATACTGCAGTCAGAAAACAAAAAAAATAAATTAATAAAATATAAGATTAAAGAGTTTAAGACCGACGAGGAAATTTTAACAAAAAAAGATATAATTAATGAAATAATTTTTTTATCATTAAGAACGCATAAAGGGATAAATACCAAAATTATCTATAAGTATGTAGACAGAAAAATAATAGACGCGCTTATTAAAGCGGGATTTGCAGAAATATATACAGCCGGAGATATGCTGCATATGCGATATTATTTGAGGTTGACATTAAAAGGCATGCTTATATCTTCAGAAATTTTCTCCAAAATTTTACTTTAAAGAATTTATTATTTTATTATTATAGATTCCTAAAATTTTACTTTTAAAAAGAATTTATTAATTTATTATTTTATTATTATAGATTTCCTTATTGAAAATCGTATATTTTTTTTTAAATAAATTTGTGATACAATAACGGAATTAAAATTTATTAATATTGGCTGTCTGCGTTTGCGTATAAAATTTACTGCAACTATTTAACAAATTTAATGAATTTTATATAACTGTTTAACACACTTTTTTTTATATAATTATTTAACGTATTTTGTGTGATTTTTTTATTTTATATTTGTTTTATATAAATATTTAATTAAGATATTTTATTTGTTTTTTTTTGTTTTATATAAATATTTAATTGATATACTTTTTTGCTTTTTTACGGAGAGGTGGCCGAGCGGTTGAAGGCGGCGGTCTTGAAAACCGTTGATGGTTAAACATCCGGGGGTTCGAATCCCTCCCTCTCCGCCATTAAAATCTGCGTACAAATGATAATTCAGCAAGAGGGCTGCTGCATTTTGTATTTATTAGTCTTCTATTTGTCAGCATATTTAAATTATATTAAAATACATTGAAAATATTTGCTGCTTTGTTGATATTAATAAAAAAAGTGTTATAATGAGAATAGTAGATGATGGGTTAGACGACAATAGAATTAGATTATAATTTAAAACGGCTTGCATCGATATATTACATCGATGAAGTTGATGTTAAACGGTAATTATATATAGCGGGAGGTGTTTATTATGACACAGGCAATCGGTGCAGTTCAACAACAGAACAATAATGTATTTCAGGCGAATCAAGCAGGCGCAGCCATGAATAATACGGCTCAGAATGCTAATACTGCAAATAACGGCGCTAATAACACGGGCGATACCATTGTTGCAGCGGCGCTTAAAACTGAACAAACGTTAAATAACGGTTTAGTTAACGCATTAAAAGTGTCGTTGGCAGGTATCAATAACAATGCAGCTCAAAATGCGGCTAAAGCTGCAAACGGCGCTAATGCTAATAACAATGATAGATACGACAATCAAGCCAAGTTTCCGAATGCGGCTGCATCCACCGGTAATTTTATTAATAAGATTATTTAATTAATAGTTAATAAAATTATGCAGATAGAGTAATTTAATTAGTCTAAGCTATTTTAGTCTAAGTTATTTCACTTAAAAATAATTAAGTTAAGCTTTATGTTATTTAACTTAAAGAGGGTTAATTGGAGTTGGGCTTTATGCTATTCCATTTAAACCGAGTCAGGTTGAGTTTTGTATTGTTTTGCCTAAACAGGGCTAAGTTAACTTCGATAATAATGCTCAATCAAATAATTGCTCACTAATCAATAATTTACTAAATATCTTTAGCGCATGAAAGGTATTATTCTTGCAGGGGGAAGCGGCACACGGCTTTATCCCATTACTTTAAGCGTATGCAAACAGCTTCTTCCTGTGTACGATAAGCCTATGATTTATTATCCGTTGTCTTCTCTTATGCTTTCCGGCATTAAAGAGATACTCATTATATCCAATCCTGAAGATGTATCTAAATTTAAAACAATATTCAATGACGGCACTTCTGTAGGTCTGAACATTTCTTATGAAGAGCAGCCTGAACCGGGCGGTCTTGCCCAGGCTTTTATAATAGGCGAAGAATTTATAGGAAACGACGATGTCTGTCTCATATTAGGAGACAATATATTTTATGGACACGGATTGCCGGCACTTTTCGATAAAGCAAAGAAAACTATTAAGAATGAAAAAGGCGGCGCGATTTTCACATACTATGTTGAAGACCCGCAAAGGTACGGCGTTATAGAATTTGACGAAGACGGTTTCGTTACATCCATTGAAGAAAAACCGCAAGAACCAAAATCTAATTATGCGGTTACAGGGATTTATTTCTACGATAACAGCGTAGTAGAAATCGCTAAAAATATCAAACCGTCTAAACGGGGCGAACTCGAGATAACCGATGTAAACAATGTTTATTTGAAAAATAAAAAGCTGAAAGCTTTTCAACTCGGGCGCGGTCACGCATGGCTGGACACGGGTACTCCCGAGAGTCTCCTTGATGCGTCAGAATTTATAGCAATGATGGAAAAAAGGCAAGGTCTTAAAATAGGATGCATAGAAGAAATAGCGTATAGAATGGGTTATATAGATATTAAAGGTTTAAAAAAGGCGGCAGATACATACAGCAAAGGAAATTATGGAAAATATCTGTTGAAGATTATAAAAGATTTAGCTTAAGATAAAAATTATAGTGCAATTTGAGGGGCATAGAAAGGCATAATGGACGATAATTTAAACAGCCGCAAAATTTGTGACGGCAAAGGCAGTAATAGTAAAGTTCTGCTCATGTCAATAGATAATCTCAGATATGATTGTGTCGGCTATTTAAATGATAAGGCTCATTTAAAGCATTATTACTATGATAAACTTGTCGATACGCGCCACTTAGACGAAGCTGCATCAAATTCCGCGGTTTTTACCAATTGTTTTTCAACATGCAGCTATACTCCGCCTGCACATGCTTCTTTATTTACCGGACTTTACCCTCCAAAACACGGTATCAGACCCTTTTTTTATAAGAGATTGAATGATGAATGCCTGACTATTGCCGAAATTTATAAAAATAACGGTTATAAAACTGTTTTTTATTCCGACGTATTCGGGCTTTTCGGTCCTATGGGCATAACAAAAGGTTTTGATTATGTTTTTGATAAAAATTTTACCGGATTCATAAAACTTTTAGACAGCTTTAAAGACGATAAAGTTTTTGCGTTTATTCATGTATTTGACATTCATGAACCCTATATTTTTTCAGAATGTCCTCCTGATATGCACTATAACGACGACTATTTTGAATTTATGAAAAATATGTCTAATCTGTATAATATACAGATGCCGAAAAACGACCCGTACGCTTTATGGAACAGTTTCAGTACCGCAACGCATTTTGGTCAGAGTTTTATGCTGCCGCCGTATATTTACGGCGTAAATAAATTTGACGCGGGGAGATTTAAGTTAATTTATAATTCATTAAAAGAATTAAATTATTTTAATAACGATAATATATATGCTATTTTTTCAGACCATGGAGAAGGCAGGATATCGCTTATAGACAAGCCGGTGTTCGGGCATATGGGGGAATTGTTTGATGAAGTAATTCACGTTCCTCTGATTTTTCACGCGCCCGGAGTAGAAAATAAAACATATGATAAGCTTGTTTCTCTAACCGATATTTACCCTTCCTTGATTTCTTTATCGGAATTAGATAAAAATAAAAATTTGAGCGATGAGGCAATTTCAAAAAATGCAGAAATAGACGGAGTGCTGCTGCTCGAGGAAAGGCAAAGCTGCTATTCCGAATATTTTATTCAGAATATGTATAACGAAGTCATGCAGTTTTCGGCTAATGAATTTGACAGAAACAAACAGGGCGCTTCTATTAAAGATAAATATTTTCTGGCTCAGCAGGCAATAAGAACTAAAGATAAAAAATATATTTTTATGCCTGAAAGAATGACAAAGGAAGAAGTGCAAAAAATGATAGAAAATTTGGGTATCAGCGATGAAGATTATATTATATGGCTCTTTAGTTTTGTATTGAGAAAACGGATAGTAAAAGCCGAATATTTATACTTTTTAAATCTTCTGAAGACTAAAGCAGGTTCAAGAGCGGATGTTTATAAAACTGTTGCTGCATCAGTAGATTATAATAGACCGTTAAATTACTATTACGATTTAGCGATTGACCCGTTCGAAGAAAAACCGCTTGTTTTTGCAAATATGAATTTAGCAGACGTTAATGAAAATCTAAAATTTTTGAATGAATTAAAAAGTAAATCTGTTGATACTGCCGACGTTTTTACATATTTTGACAATAATCTAACAAAAGCGAAAGATAAAAATGTTCACAGCAGCAAAAACAGCAGCGGCAATGCTTCCTCAAGACGGGAGAATGCGGGTGGCGGCAATAGTCAAGGCAAAGATAGCAATAATGATGATAGCGATGATATTAATATAATGAATAATAAAAGGAAAATTGAGCTGCTTAAATCAAAAATTTTATTCAGCACTGAAATTATCAAGGAAGCGCGCAACAGGTATGGAGATAAAATCGGCATCGCATTCACCGGAGGTAAAGACTCTACCGTATTGCTTGATTTAGTCAGAAGGGCTTATAACGGAGCAATTCCTTTTAAAATAATAACTGTCGATACCAGCTGTGAATTTCCGGAGATTGTCGAGTTTATGAATAAATTAAAAAAAGACTGGAATTTTGATTTAAATGTTTATTTTAATAAAGAAGCCTTAAAAACTATCACTATTGCAGCAGACAGGCAAGTATGCTGCAATCTGCTAAAAACCGTTCCTCTGAAAAATGCCATAAAAGAGTTAGGTTTGAAAGGTTTAATGACAGGCATAAGAAAAGATGAGCAGGAATCCAGAGCCGGCGAAATTTATTTTTCTAAAAGAGAGCATCCGCACCATTACCGGGTACATCCTATTTTGCATTTTACCGAAAACGATATTTGGGATTATATAAAATTGTACAATTTGCCTTACTGCAGTCTTTATGAACAAGGCTACAGGTCAATTGACTGTATGCCGTGTACGCACAAGGCAAAATCGGCGGACGAGGCTGAAAGGGCGGGGCGCTCAAAAGAAAAAGAAGCGGTA
>JAKAFU010000045.1 GCA_021825865.1 bacterium | reverse complement strand
TTTTGATAAAGTTATATTTAAGGAATCAAATTCAAAATATTTAAGGTATGCAGATGATTTTACAATTTTTTCCGATTTGGAAGAAAATATCTATAACCTTAAAGATATATCGGAAAAATATCTTAAGAAAATTTAATATTAATTTGAATATTTCCCTGATTTAAAAGGGATTGAGACTAGAATATCACGACTCCTTTATATATTCCGTACGACATGAATTTGAATATTTCCCTGATTTAAAAGGGATTGAGACCGAAGATCCGTTCCTCCGGAAAAACGTCTTTTTATAATAATTTGAATATTTCCCTGATTTAAAAGGGATTGAGACAATTTTACCGGAACGGCAAAATCACTGTTTAGAGGTGCTTAATGATATAGCTAAAATTGTTTTAAACCAGAAAAAACAATCGAGATTGGAATATAACGAGGCTCTGCTTAGGAGGATTAGAAAATTCTTAAGATTTAAGATGTAGAAGAGATAAAAAATCTAATAAAAAGAACAGGTTTCAATAATAAGATTATAAATATAGCCACTATCATTAGCAGCATATAAAAAATTTAACTAAAATAACAGGTTTCAAATTTAGTCTGCTGCATCTTCTAATTGTATACTTGGCATATATAAAAAATTTAACTAAAATAACAGGTTTTAAGACTAAATAAAATTCGGGGTATTTTTAGTCAAAAAATTTTATTTAAGTTTAAGTCTTGATTTAAAATTAAATAATAAAAAAACAACATTGTTTTCAATTACAATTTAATAAAATTAATTTATAATTTTATATAACGCTGTATGTTATATTTTTTTATTTCCCAATTAGATGAATTAAACAATTGAACTGAATAAATTATGAAATTAATTAATAAGATAAAAGGCTCAATATAGCGAATTCAGCATTAATAACTTAGCATGGCGCCGATAATTTGTTCTAAATAAAAAATATTGATTTACAAAATAATAAAATTGTGAATTAAAATTGTTAATTAAAGTTGACAAAAAATCATAACTGCATTAGACTAAGCACTAAATAAAATAATTTTTTATAATATTGCTTGTCTGTGTTTTTACTTAACTTTAGGCATTAGACTAAGCATTGAATAAAATAATTTTTTATATAATCGTTAATTATATACCTTAAGTGTGCTTCCTTAAATTAAAGCATCAAAAATTTTACTGAGGATGAATTAATGGAATTAGATTTCACCGAGTTGGCCTTGTTGATTGGAACTAACCCATTGCCTAATTATATTGCTCTAAAATATTTTACCGAGAACAATAAAAATCTAAAAAAGATATGGCTGATATGCTCAGAAAAGAACCCAAAGATAAATCAAGACAGTACACAAGAATATGCTGAAAGCCTTAAAGAATACTTTTCAAAAGTAAATGCCCCGTTAAATTCTACTGATGACCTTCAAAAACTTGAATTTTCAGAAATAATATATATCAATGATATAGGCAGTAAAAAAACGATAGAAGAACAATTGAAAAAAATAGCAAAAGATTCGAACAGCCGAAAATTGCATTTGTTTTTTACCGGCGGTTCTAAGGCTATGTCTGCATATTCTTATTATTATTTAAAAGAAAAATTTAAGAATAAGTTTAGCGCGTCATATCTGTCTGCACGAGATTGGAAGATTATATTTGACGGTGAAGAAAATATCACTGAAAGTATTGCAGATAAAATAAAAATAAATTTTGATTATCTTGCTAAAATGCATAGATTTAAAATAGCAGAAAATTCCGAGAATCATGCCTGCATTTCTATTAAATCTGAAGATTTTACAGATATAATCATTAAACAATTTATTGAAATAATCGAATCAGAGAAAATAGGCGAATTTTATTCTAAATCCGGCGGATATAATAGAAATATTTTTAAACCTGACGTTAAATGCAAAATAATGGAGCAAATATTTAAGAATATAACTAAAGAAGATTCTAATATATTAAAAGCTGCCGCTGACGTATCCGCTCAATGTTTAAAAGAAGAAGAAAATAGACTAAAAAGCACCGAAGATAAATCAAAATTTAATGAAAAGGTTAATATTTTTAAAAAAATCTTAAATTATCGTCCCAATGAAACTTTCATGAAAGTAATGGAATCATTTCCTGAAGATTGCAGAATTTATTATTATGACGACTCTAAAAATATTAATTTTCAAACTGAAATAGGATACAAAAGATATAATGATATTGTTAAATTCTTGGACGGTTTTTGGTTTGAACAATATGTGTGTAAGGTTATAGAGAATAATCTTAAAAATAATTTTGATGAAATTTTATCTAATCAAATACTTTATAGGAAATCAGATGCCCAAAGTAATAATTTTGAACTTGATATTGTTTTGCTTAAAGGATGTCAACTAATAGGAATTAGCTGTACAACAGCCGAAAATAAGCATTTATGTAAGGAAAAAGGTTTTGAAATAATATTGAGAACGAAGCAAATTGGCGGAGCCGAGGCAAAAGCCATTTTAATTACCGGAGCAGAAAAAGAAATCGTTGAAAAATTACAGGCAGAACTAATTTTAGAAAGCGGAACTGTTAAAAAAAATATTATTGTTATAGGAAAGGATGATTGGAGAGAATGTGCATTAAAAGAAAAGATTCAAGAATTTATTAATTAATTTTAAATTATACAAAAATTATATGTAAGTTAATTTAATGAGGAAATATTATGACTAAAACGGCTGTTTTTATAGACATTATGTCAATACAAAAATATATTTTTTCTTCAAATCAATTAAAAGACAATATCGGAGCTTCATATATTATAGAATCAATCTTTGACGAATTAAAAGAAAAATTTGAATACAGCTACATTGGCGGAGGCAATGCTCTTATTTATTTTAATACGGCAGCAGATGCAAAAAACGCAATGAAAGAATGGAGTGAAAAATTACTGCAGACAGCACCAGGTTTAGTACCTTTTATAACAGTTGAAGAAAATTTTGATACTTCTGTCTATGCCGAGTCCAGAGAAAAAATTATCAATAAAGCAATAAAACAAAAAAATAAATTTATTCCTATAACAGTGTTAAGCGCATTCGGAATAACTGCAGATTGTCCAAGAACAGGATTGTCGTCGGAGGTCTTTTGCGAAAAGTGCGCCGGCGACGATGTATCATATTTGTCGTCTGTCAGTTATACAAAGATTTTAAAAGCTGAAGAAGCAAATGCTAAAATTAAAAAAGACTTTAATGATATTCTTTTTAACAATTACGAATTTCCGGATAAATTTGACGAGCTTGGAGGTACTAAAGGGGAGAACAATCACATAGCCGTAGTTCATATTGACGGAAACGATATGGGTTTAACCTTTAAAGCACAAGATTCCGAAAAAAAAATGCAGGAACTTTCGGCCGGATTGGCAGAGGGTATTAAAAATTCATTTAAACAAGTGCTGCAAAAACTTCTGAAATTGATTGAAAATCCTAAAGTTAATGAAGAGATTACATTAAACGGAAAATTTTTACCTATAAGACCGATTGTATTGGGCGGGGATGACGTAACTTTTGTCTGTGATGCAAGAATCGGATTGTGGTGCGCTGTCGAATTTGTGAAAACTTTTGAGTCTCTGGATATTTGCATAGCTAACAATTTAACCGTATGCGGCGGAATATCAATCGTAAAAACCAATTATCCTTTTTATAGAGCTTATAAAATGGCAGAGGATTTATGTGCTGCGGCTAAAAAGAAGAGAAGAGAGAAGGCTGATGATGCAGACAGTTCTAAAGGTTCGTATATCGATTTTCATATTTCATTTGGAGGAATAAGCGATAATATAGACAGAATTAGAATAAACAATTATAAAAGCTCTGACGGTAAACGGCTTTATAAAAGACCGTATAAAATTGAAGAAATACCAAAGTTGTTAAACTGTATTAAAGAATTAAAAGAAAACGTGCCTCAATCAAAAATTAAAAAATTTAGAGAAGTCTTGTATAGCGGAGAAATAGCCGCTACTGAATTTATCAAAGAATTAGGTTACAGAAAAAATAAATTACCTCTTTTCAGTCATCATGACGAACAGATAAAAGGGTTTTCAAATGGAGAATCACCATATATCGATATAATTGAATTAATGGATTTTTACCCGCTTTCGTTAATTACAGAAATTACAGAGGAGGCTCAGTAATATTATGTTAAATTATCAAATAAAAATAATATTAAAATCAGATACTTTAATCGGTTCCGGCGAAGGATTTGGCTCAATTATTGATACGGATGTCGTTTTTGATGATTTAGGCATTCCATATATTCCAGCAAAACGGGTTAAAGGTATCATGCTGGAGTCTGCCGAAGAATTAAATGAAATGTTTCATGTGCTAAATAAAAATATAGATATCGGTAAGATATTCGGTGAAAAGGGCACAAAAGAAGGTTTAGCTCATTTTTCTAATCTTCATCTGGAAAATTACGCAAATATAAGAGAATGGCTTGAATATTACCGTAAAAAAACTAAAATTATAAACAAACAAAATATTATTGCACATATGACTTCGATTAGATATTCAACGTCGATAGATAACAAAACTAATACAGCAAAGGAAGGATCCCTTAGAACAGAACGTATTATAAACAGCGGAAAAAATTTTGTCTCTGACATTGATTTTCCGGAAGAATTAGAAGAAAATATCGCCCTTATATGTCAGAACGTAAGAAGAATCGGAACTAAGAGAACAAGAGGTTTAGGAGAAATTGAAGTTTTATTATTGAAAAATGGGCAATCTGTTAACGATATCGCTTTAAAAAAACTTGAGTCGGAGGATTACAAATGAGTTCGAAATCATTCATCAGGTATAAAATTAATACACTAAGCCCTATAATTATAAGCGATAGAAGCGGCGATGCAAATATGATTAATTCAAAATCATATATAAGCGGAAATAATGTACTAGGTATATTTGCAAATAAATATATATATCTTAATAGCAGCAACTCGTCGAAAGGCAAAGAAAATATCGCTGATAGAAATAATACTATTAATATTATTGATAGTAGTATTAATAGTATGAATTTCAAAGAGTTTCATAAAGACGACACGTTTTTCGACTGGTTTTTGAACGTTCAATTATTATTTACAAATGGTTATATATCTGACGATGAGGAGACTTATTTTAATTCGCCTCTTTCAATAAAGTCCGATAAATAT
Organism: bacterium; assembly: GCA_021825865.1. Classification (GTDB taxonomy): domain Bacteria; phylum SZUA-79; class SZUA-79; order Acidulodesulfobacterales; family Acidulodesulfobacteraceae; genus Acididesulfobacter. Next base: position 6,362 of record JAKAFU010000045.1, on the reverse strand, counting down.
AATAAATCCAATGCTTATGATTTGTTAAGCGATGAAGCTCAAGTTGTACCTCCTGCAAAACCGTTAGAAAAGATTAATAATTTTGTATCAATAGATAAAGAAAGTAAGTTAATAAAAAAAAATTACGTTAAAAAATCGTTGTCTTTTCATCATGCAAGAGACAAAGAAACCGGCACTGCAAAAAAAGGCGATATATTTAATTACGAGTCTGTTTCCGAAAATCAAATATTCAAAGGTGCAATTATAGGGGAAAAAGATTCACTTAAAAGTTTTATAGATATGTTTAGTGGAAAATTTATCGCTTACATCGGGAAATCGAAAAATTCTCAATACGGCAAAGTTGAAATTGAACTTGAGAATGCACTGTATCCGTTATCGTCGGAAGAACAATATTTTTCTCCGGAAATTCAAACGGCGGAAATTGAGAATGACGATGATTCTACAATTTTAACTTTGTTGTCGGATACTATTGTTTACAATGAAAACGGTTTCTCTACAGTAAATGTATATGAGCTTGAAAGATACATTAATAAAAGATTAAAGGACTTATCGTTTTCAAATTCAAACAGCAGCAGCAAGAATAATGAAACAGGCGGCGATACAATTGAATATCAAGGAATTAAACTGACAAAGTCATTTATACAAAAAGGCAGAGCTGAAGAATTTATCGGAATATGGAAACTCAAAAATCAAAGCGAAAATGTATTTTCAGCTGGCAGTTGTTTCTTGCTTGAAGGTTTATCTTCAAAATATAATCATCAAGAAACATTGAAAAAAATATGCATTGAAGGCATAGGAGAGAAAACATACGAAGGTTTTGGCAGGGCAGTATGCGGTTGGCAAAGCAATAGTGCCTATAGTTATTCAATAAAGGACGCAGACGACTGTGATACTAAAGAGAATAAAAAACCTGAAATTGAATGCCCTAAATTAGCAGCAGAGCTAATTAAGGATATTATTAAGGACAATTTAATTAACGAAATAAGAGGCGAGGCCATGAAGGAAGCAAAGTCGTTTAATAAGATGATTCCTTCAAAATCTCTGATGGGTAAATTACAACTGCTTGCAAGAGCCGATATAACCGGCTTTAGTGAAAAATTAGATATTATAACAGGAGATAATAACCCTGTAAAACAGCAGAAGAAACCGGCAAAAAGGCAGCTTGAAAACAGCAATAACGGTAAAACAAATATGTTAGATTTTATAAAATCGAATATCGTCGATAGTCATAATAGCAGCAATAGTGATAAATTTAATATAAACGGAATAAAAAATAAAAATAGCGGTTTATTTGAAAACTTAGATGAATTTATTAATGATATGAAAAACGACGGTGATTTAATAAACAATTTAAAAAAGGTGTATTTTTCTACTTTTTTTAATTTTATAAGAAAAAATAAAGAATAAATTATATATTTTAAGCTGCATATTAAATTTAAATTACATAAATTTATATATTAACTTATTTATATATTAAAAAGGCGGTAAAATATGAGTAGCTATAGATTTGATAATTGTAAAATTGTTTTTAGCGGGGTACTTGAAAATATCACTCCTTTAATAATCGGCTGCGGCGACGATTCAGAAACCGACTCTGACGTTCTAAAAAACTACGACGGTAATCCCTATATCGGCGGTTCGTCTTTTGCCGGCATTTTAAGGCATCATTTTGAAAATTATTATAAAAATTTTTTTAATATAGATAAATATTTTGGATATTCAGTTAACGATGAAGGAAATGGAAGTAAAATCTTCTTTAGCGATATTACGCTGAAGAACGAGGCGAAGATTCAGATAAGAGACGGAATTAAGGTAAACAAAAGGGGGATTGCGGAAGACCGTGCAAAATTTGATTATGAAGTTATAGAGCCGAACGCTAAATTTGCTTTTAAAATAGAAATTAGTTCCGCTGATAACGACAAAGACGAAATGCTTAAAATTATAGCTACATTAAAAAGAGATATAGAAGAAGAAAGAATAAAAATAGGAGCTAAAACAAATCTTGGTTTCGGAAAAATTAAATTTATAGAGGATAATTTAAGCCTTTATGATTTGAGGAATAAAACAGATATCATAAAATGGCTAAAAAAAGAAAATAATAAATATACCGGCGCGCAGCTTCTGCCTATAGAATTTACAAATAACGATTTCAAAATTGATTTTTATTTTATCATAAAAGATTCTTTAATTATTAAACATTATTCAACAGACCCTCAAGCACCTGATGCAGAACATTTTAAATCTGGCGGCAAGCATATAATTCCTGGCACTTCCCTTAAAGGGGTCATTAGGGCAAGAGGAGAGAAAATTCTTAATACTCTGAATATTGCAGATAAAGAAAGATTAGCTACATATCTTTTTGGCGGTAATTCGCAATTTATAAAAAATAGCGGTAATGATAACGGTGTCGCTGATAATAATGATAGTGTTAAAGACGTAAGTAAAGTTAAAAACTCTATTAATAACGGCAATAAAAGTTCAACCGGTTCTATTCCAAGCAGACTGCAGGTATCAGAGGTTGCAATTGAGCAAAATGCAGCTTCAGCTATTCAGCAGAGAATTAAAATTGACAGATTTACTAATGCGACCGTAAACAGCGCACTTTTTGACAGTATGCCTCTATTCTCTATAGATGAAAAAGAATTAAATATGCTGAGATTAACAATAAAAAAACCTATTGATTCAGAAATAGGGCTTATCCTTTTAATTATAAAAGATTTGTGGACTGAAGATTTGTCCGTCGGCGGAGAAAAAAATATAGGAAGAGGCGTTCTGAAAGGGAAGAGGGCGGTTATTAATTATAAAGATTTAAATATTATTCTTCCGGAGGATGTTTCTCAATTAGCTGAAGAAGATAAAGTAAAACTTCAGTTATATGTAAATAAGTTATTGGATAATAAAGAGAATGCAGACTATTTTAATAAAATGGATAATATTTATAATACAATATAGGTTTAAGCTTAATTAAAGCAAATTAAAGGAATTAAAGGGGACAGACACCTTTTTTTTAAATTAAAATTAAAGGGGACAGACATCTTTTTTTTTTACTTTTTTTAAAGCCGTAAAATGGAGGAAATTTCACAAAATGCAGAATAACAAATTAAACAATGGACTGAATCTTATAAATATCAAAAGCAGAGCAGTCCGAAATTTAGAAATGGAAAATTTTGACAATATAAATAAATTCTTAAATAACGATAACAAAAGTTCATTAGTTGTTGCCTATTTGGTAAATGAGGTTATCATCGGAAAATTTACAGATAACAAGTTTATTTTTCCGGAAAATAAACATATAGAAGACGGTATAAAGTTTTTAAAACGTATACGCATATTTAACAGTAATGAAGAATTACTCCTATGGAAAGACCGTAATTTATTAAAAGGACGTTATATAATGGATATGAGCGGCGATACCGTAAACACACCGCTTCAAAACGAATCGGCGCAAGATTGTTCATGTATTGAATCATATCAGGTATTATTCGGCACAAAAGTTATCAATAATAAAAATTCAAACGATTCAAAAAGTACAACAGAGGATTTTACGACTATCTATGAAGAAAGAGGAACTAAAATTATATTGCCTGGCAATTGGAGAGCAAATAACCGAAAAGAACGGATTGCGCTGCAAACAAGGCATTATATTGATTATTTTGACGGTATTCAGGCTACGTATGCAGATGCAAGATTCGTAAATTTTGTGCAGCTTCCAATTAAAAATGAAGGAGGGAATATATAATGGAAAAAGCAACTATAATTATAGGCAAAAATAAAAAAGGTAAATTATTTGGGAATATCAAGACTGAAAATGGTAAAGCGTTACCGTTTCCAGCTAAGTTTATCATAGATGAAAAATTTAACGGGAAAGAATGCGAAATAGAAAGAATAAACGGACAAATAGAAAAAATTATTCTTGAGGGAGAGCCTTTAAAATTAAATGATAATAATAGTACAGGTACAAAAAAAACAGATAGAAGCTCTGGCGGTTCTCATCCGTATAGCAGTTCTTCAACGCGGCAAGGAGCTTTAGAACACGATAAATCTCCGGCAAGAGCGCCTTATAATTTTGTCCCTCTTAACAAAGTTATTATTTCATATAACGATAAAATTGACAGATTTAACGGTTACAATGAAGACGGCAATACCGGTTATATAGATATAGAAATTGAAGCCAAAACGCCTGTTTTTATAAGTGAAAGCGGACAAGGCGGTGTGGGTTATTCCAACTTTTATAAACAAGCCGGAAAATTTAGAATACCGGGTTCATCGCTAAGAGGTTTAATAAGAACAATGGTCGAAATTGTGAGCTGGGGAAAATTTGAATTTTTTAATGACGATTATTTATATTACCGCTCTTTTGCGGATAAGGCTCATTCCGTACGAGATGAATACAAAAGAAATATGATGCAGCAACTTAATAACATTTCAAGTGAATATACAATGGAATCAGGTTTATTATATAAAGAAGGTTTAAGTTATTATATAATTCCTGCAGAAAAGAAATTCGTAAAAATCTTAAAAAAATCTTTAGATAACAATTCAAAAGAAGAGGATTCAACTACTATTTTGAAAAATATGGGAAAAAAACGTGATAATGAAGAGTTTAAATTCTATAAAATTAGCGCTGATAAATACTTGGTAATATCCGGCAATATGCCGAAAAAATCTCATGATTGGATTGTTTTTGCCGATGAAACAAAAAAAGATAAAGCAATAATTATAATAAGCGAAGAAGATGCAATTAGTTACAAAAACGATATCAACAGAAAAAAAGAAGCCCCAGATTTACTAACATTAGCCGCCGGTAAGAACAAATCGTCATGCTTATGCGTTCCGTGTTTTTATACAAAATGGAACGATAAAACAGGTAAAGACAGAATATCTTTTGGACATACGCCTCTATTTAGACTTTCATATAAAAAAAGCATCGGAGAACACATACGGCAGGATTATTCAAATAAATCTGACAACGAAAAATTTGATATACCTACATCTATATTTGGAACGGAAAAAAATAATAATTCAAAAGAATCTTTTGAGCCTTTTGCATCCAGAGTCTTCTTTGAAGACGCTTTTTTAACAAAAGATTCGTCAGATAAAATTGAACAGGCAAATAAAATTCCTCAAACGCTGGCTGGACCTAAAGCAACATCATTTCAGCTGTATTTAGATCAAAATGGAATTAGCGATATTACTAAACTTAAACATTATAATAACGATGTTGATATAAGAGGGAATAAATTATACTGGCATAAAGATTTAGAAGATTGGAAAACGGAAACTGAATTTAACAAAAATATGGATAAAAAAATTAGACCTATAAATAACGGAGCAAAATTTAAAGGGAAGATAAGATTTGACAATTTATCGGATATTGAACTTGGAGCTTTACTTTTTGCGGTGGATTTACCTGAACGATATGCCCATAAAATAGGAATGGGAAAACCGCTGGGTTTGGGTTCAATCAGAATAAATGCTAAATTATATTTATCAAACAGGCAGGAAAGATATAAAAATTTATTTGCAGAATGGGACGGATTACAGGAAAAAAACGAAGAAATAAAGAATCTTAAATCTAAATTTGAATCATTTATTTTAAAAGAATTGGGTAATGGAACAGGCAGATATAAAAGCCTTTGGGATACAGAAAGATTAAAAGAATTTGCGAGGATGCTGGATTTTAATAATAAGCCTAATAAAGAAAAAGTTTCTTATATGAAATTAAAAGAATTTAAAGATAGAAATATTTTGCCAAGACCTGTAAAAATTTGAATCAATTAAAAAAACAAAGAAATATTATAAACAAATCATAAAGCTCTAAACGAAAATCATTTATGTGATTATTTTATTTCTTATTTTAGAGTAAATAATAATGAAGTCTATTATATAATAGATATATCAATAACTTACAAAAAGGCGTCAGTATTCATAGTATTTTCCGTTATCTATTATTTTACTAAAAAGTGTTGACTTAACGGAATTAGTTATGTATATTAAAATTAAATCGTATATTTATTTGATTTTTTAACAATAAATTTATGAAAAAGCTGTGGATAAATAACACATTACGGAAAATCGTCAAAATAAATTAATAAATTTAATAAGTTATAAAAGGTAGTATTTGAATATTTCCCTGATTTAAAAGGGATTGAGACTCATGCTGTAAATCCAGCATGATTTCCTCCTCTTCGGAGGATTTGAATATTTCCCTGATTTAAAAGGGATTGAGACTTTTTTCTTTTAAAGCGGAGAAATCAACATAACTGATTTGAATATTTCCCTGATTTAAAAGGGATTGAGACAAATTTATAAGAATAAATTTCCAGCAATTGGTTAATGAAATTTGAATATTTAGATCGGAA
>JAKAFU010000074.1 GCA_021825865.1 bacterium | reverse complement strand
GCCGGGTTTTTCTTCTTCAATGCGGCTGATATTAGATTTTGCAGATAAAAATAAGACTAATATGAAGGACGATTATGTTTCCGTCGAACATTTAATCCTTGCTCTTTTCGACGTAAGAGATACAAAATCTTTCGATATTTTAAAAAACAACGGGCTCAACAGAGATATGGTCCTCAAAGCTCTTTTAGAGATAAGAGGCAATACAAGGGTATCCGACCAGAATCCGGAAGACAAGTACCAGGCTTTAGAAAAATATACGGTAAATTTGACAAAAATGGCGAGAGCCGGAAAGATTGACCCTGTTATCGGCAGAGATGATGAAATTAGAAGGCTTATGGAAGTTTTATCAAGAAGAACCAAGAATAATCCGGTGCTGATAGGAGACCCGGGCGTCGGTAAAACCGCAATAGTAGAAGGACTGGCAAGAAGAATAGCCGACGGAGACGTACCTGAAATTTTAAAGGATAAAACTGTTCTGTCATTAGACTTGGGGCTGCTGATAGCCGGAGCTAAATACAGGGGCGAATTTGAAGACAGGCTTAAAGCCGTTGTTAAGGAGATAACGTCTTCCGAAGGAAAAATTATAATTTTCATAGATGAACTTCATACGCTTGTCGGCGCCGGTAAAACAGAAGGCGCCATGGATGCATCAAATCTCTTAAAACCGGCTCTGGCAAGAGGCGAATTAAGGGCTATAGGAGCGACTACGCTTGATGAATTTAGAAAATATATAGAAAAGGATGCAGCTTTAGAGAGGAGATTCCAGCCTGTTTTTGTGGATGAGCCGTCTGTCGAAGATACTATAGCTATCTTAAGAGGACTTAAGGAACGCTATGAGGCGTATCACGGCATAAGGATTAAGGACTCGGCTATAATAGCGGCGGCCACTCTTTCGCATAGATATATTACCGACAGATTTTTGCCGGATAAGGCAATAGATTTAATCGATGAATCATCAGCCAGACTCAGAATAGAAATAGATTCATTGCCGACGGAAATTGATGAAATACGAAGAAAAATTATCAAGATTAAAATAGAACAGGAAGCGCTAAAAAAGGAAAAAGATGCCGAATCTAAAAAAAGACTGAATAATTTAGATAAAGAGCTTGCGGATTTAGAAGAAGAATTTAACGGCAAAAGAGCAAAATGGCAGAATGAAAAAGATTTAATCAAAAAGTTAGGCGATGTTAAAAAGGAAATAGACTCCCTAAGAACATTAGAACAGAAATATGAAAGAGAAGGGAATTACGAAAAGGTTGCAGAAATCAGATACAGCAAATTGAATGAATTAGAAAGAAATTTAGCCGAATACAATAATTCTTTAATTGAACTGCAAAAAAACGGAGGAATATTAAAAGAAGAGGTCGACTCGGAAGATATAGCAAAAGTAGTTGCAAAATGGACCGGAATTCCTGTTACAAAATTGCTTGAAGGAGAGAAGGAGAAACTTTTATTGATAGAAGAACATCTGCATAACAGGGTTATATCGCAGGACGAAGCCATAAGCAGCGTGGCAAATACGATAAGACGTTCAAGAGCCGGACTTTCCGATACTAAAAAACCTATGGGTTCTTTTATATTTTTAGGACCGACAGGCGTCGGTAAAACTGAACTTGCTAAAGCGCTTGCCGAGTTTTTATTCGATGATGAAAACAATATAGTGAGAATAGATATGTCGGAATATATGGAAAAACATTCGGTTTCAAGATTGATTGGCGCCCCTCCGGGTTATGTCGGATACGAAGAAGGCGGACAGCTCACGGAAAGTGTAAGAAGAAGACCTTACAGCGTTATTTTATTTGACGAAATAGAAAAAGCGCATCCAGATGTTTTCAATGTTCTTCTGCAGCTTCTTGATGACGGTCGTCTTACGGACGGTCAAGGGAGAACGGTAGATTTCAAAAATACCATTATAATTATGACCTCCAATATCGGGTCGGATATGATTCAGAATTACACCGGCGGGCAATATGAAGAAATGAAAAATAACGTGATGGGACTTTTAAAAAATTATTTTAAACCTGAATTTCTTAATAGATTAGACGATATTATAATATTCCATGCGCTTAGAGAAGAAGATATTCTTAAAATAGTTGCAATTCAGTTAAAAAATTTAGCTGCACTGTTAAAAGAAAAAAATATAGATATTGAATTTACCGATAATTTAAAAAAATTTATTGCTATGGAAGGATACGACCCTGTATTTGGAGCAAGACCTTTAAAAAGAGCGATAAAAACATTTATAGAAGATAAATTAGCATTAAAGCTTCTTTCATCCGAGATTGTTTCCGATGATTCAATAATTGCAGAATATGATGAAAACAATAATGAAGTTGTTTTTAATAAAAAGTGAGAATAGAAATAGAAAAAATTGTCATAATGACAATAAAATTGTATTATATATTTGTCATAATGACAATATAACTTTTTTTTTGTCATGCTGAAATTGATGAATTTAGTTACAAAGGCATGTTCATAAAAATAAGTAAAAAAAAATACATATAAATAACTATTTGATTATATTGTATTTCATGCAAAAAAGGAACATATTTGGTTCTGTTTCTATTGCGGCGAAGTTTTTAAAATCTGATTTATTTATTGTTGGCATAAAAAATGCATATATTAATATTGACTGAAAAATTAAAATATTAATAAGGTTAATGTAAAATTAAAATTATGTCATTACCGGACATTTTTTATTTATTTATTTAATTAGAAATTAATGTGTATTTTATTTTTAAATTAACTTTACGGAGGTATTCAGAATTATGAAATTAAAGTTCAAACCAGACGTTAAAATTATCGGTGCAGCCGTTGCTGTTTTTATC
>JAKAFU010000073.1 GCA_021825865.1 bacterium | reverse complement strand
CAAAGGCTACTTTAGGAATCTCGCGTTTCATAACCCGTTCAATTTCTTTTAAATACTGAAGCTCTTCTCTATCTACCAATGAAATAGCGGCGCCTGCACTGCCTGCCCGTCCTGTGCGTCCGATGCGGTGAATATAATCTTCGGCAACATTCGGCAATTCAAAATTAACTACATGCGGCAGCCGGTCTATATCTAATCCCCGCGAAACAATATCCGTGGCAACCAGCACGGAAAGAGAGCCGTCTTTAAATTGTGTTAACGCTTTAGTCCTTGCAGGCTGACTTTTGTTGCTGTGTATAGCTGCCGATGAAATACCGTCTGCAAGCAGCTTTTCGGTAAGTTTATTGGCGCCGTTTTTAGTACGGGTAAACACTAACACCTGTTTCCAGTCATAATGCCTGATGATGTGGGAAAGCAAGTGGCTTTTAAGCCGCTGCTGCACTAAATGCACACTTTGCTCTACAAGCTCAGAAGGAGCATTTCTACGAGCGACTTCAACAAATACCGGCTTATTTAATATACTTTTGGCAAGAGATTTAATTTCTTCGGAAAAAGTCGCCGATAGCAATAAATTCTGTCTCTGTTTGGGCAGCAATGCCGTTATCTTTTTTATATCCCGTATAAAACCCATATCTAACATGCGGTCTGCTTCATCCAGCACAAGAACTTCTACGCCGGATAAATCAAGTGTTTTTCTCGTTATATGGTCAAGCAGACGTCCCGGCGTGGAAACAACTATGTCAATATGCCTCCTTAAAGATTTAATCTGAGTGTAAATACTGACCCCGCCATACATGACCATAGTTTTAAGAGACGTATATTTTCCGTATGTTTTTACTGCTTCTTCAACCTGAGCAGCCAGTTCACGCGTAGGAGTCAATATTAAACAGCGCGGAAAACCTGAGCGGTGGTTATTAACCGACGGCTTTTCCAACAGATGATGTAATATCGGAAGTGTAAAAGCGGCGGTTTTGCCTGTACCGGTCTGAGCGCCTGCCATTACATCGCCGCCTGCCATTATTAGCGGAATAGCCTTAGCCTGCACGGCGGTCGGTGTTATATAACCCGCATCGGCAATAGCGCGCATGAGCGGCTGACATAGGTGTAAATCAGCAAACGTAACAGATACATTGTCAGTATGATTAGCTGCACCGATTATCTTTTCCGAATCCTCCGGCATAATTTTAAAATCCGCCGATTTAAATTCCGCTTTTTTTTCAAATTTTGAGTCGTAGTTCTTTCTGTTTTTAAACATTTTTTTCAATACCTCCGGTACTGTTTTGACAAATCAAATAGTTATATGTTTTGACGTCATATCTATTCTCAGAGCTATTCTATAATTTAATAGTTAATTCAGAAATGCCTATGCCTAGTTCACTTATAACTAAAATAAATCGTCACTCGGCTTTTTTAGCAATTTCCTACTTTTGTATTATATATGAGAATATAAAAATCGATGCTGTCAAAACGATAAAAAAAATTGATTTGGGTCAAGGCAAGTCTTCACCGAAGCGTATTTTTCATCAGCAGATATTTTTTCAAATTTTTTTCATTTGAAAATTTGAAACATATATTTCATATTATTGTTAGTATATCATATTCTACAAAAGTAAACTATTTAAATTTCAGATTTAAATAATATCTTTTTAATATATTTTAAACAATATAATATTTTTTTTAGCATAATTGCTCATAGCTCACCTTGCAAGATATCTATTTATTTATTTATATTATAAATATAAATTATCTGCTCCGGCTTCCTGCAAAAACAATAAAAAAAGCGGAAAGACTTTTTTTAAACAGTCTTTCCGCCAATATTTTCATTATTACCGAACAGCTCAGCAGTTATATACTTTTTTATTCAAGTATATCTGCTCTGTTGCATCGCAAATACTTATTAGAATGCGAAGAACAAGCCGGTCTGCAGTGTATTATCCTGTGTATGATTGGTGAAATCATATCCTGCATATAAATGAGCATTGTATGCCAAGTTATATTCAGCCATTAGATATAATGCATCTTTTACACCGTCGTTGCCATTGTATGAACCTACTTGATATAAGTTAGCGTTCGTATACGACGTACTGTCGGCAATGAATGCTTCCTGAGCATCTTTATGCGACCATGAATATGTTGCATAATCTGCATAAACCATCAGACCGTCTCCAACCTGCGGGAACAAATATCTTCCATAGACTTCAAAGTCGGAATAGCCGTTTGAGGTATTACTGATGGTATTGTTTGATAATCCATTAAATGTATTCACATTTGCATTGCTTGGTGCATAAGGATTAGAGTCATTCTGTTCCATCCATGTTGCGCCAAGTTCATAAATATCGTTAGCTAAATCTACGTCGATACCGTTAACTGTTATTCTGTCTGTCCATGAACCAGGGGTCACTGCATTAGAAGTAGTTTGAATCGGTTCTGCGATTGTTGCGCCGTAATAACCAAATTCTAACTGACCGACAGGAACAGGATAATACTCTTTTAACTGATAAGAATATTCCATTGCATTAGAAGTGGTACCACCCGTATGAGCTTCGCCATTCTCAGCATAAGTAGTTGTAGATGTGTTAACAAGACTATATGGATTTCCTTGATCATTCGTCATTGTTACTTTATACCACAAATGATAACCAGGTGTTCCGTATAATTCAATACCTGGATTCTGAGCGTGGATTAATTGTCCGGCTTCGCCGTCATAACCGATATTTAAACCCTGACCGTTAGCTACCGGACCGACCGAATTCCAATCCATCATCTGTCTATAGAAATATGGGCTTGCAGTTGTGACGACACCCATTTTAAGGTTAAGCAAATGCGGAGCTATACCGAAACCTGAGCCT
>JAKAFU010000012.1 GCA_021825865.1 bacterium | reverse complement strand
TATGTTTTGAATACCAAAATTCCGGGTCTTCTCCGCTTGATTTGATAAATCTCTTCCAGAGCTCATATTGCTGCGTTCTTACGTCTTCGTCTTCGTCAATTATAATATCGCGGGATATAAACATCCCTCCGGCGTTTAATGCGGAATAAATCGTTTTATAGAAATTTCTTCTTTGCTCAAGGTCAAGATGATGAAGGCTAAGGCCTGCAAGGATAATATCGTAGTTAGCCCCGATTGATTCGGTTTTAAAATCGCCTTTTTTTAATTCAAAGCTGCCGGAATATTTAGAAAGTTTGTTTTTATATGCTTTAAGCATTTCTTCCGTTAAATCGAATCCTACTATACGGGCATGAGGATATTTTTTTAATACCTGTTCCGATAAAACTCCGTTGCCGCATCCCAGGTCAAGCACTTTATAAGCTCTTTCTTCTTCGGGAAGCAAATCATATATAATTGCGTGCTGTTCTAAATATCCGGGAATAAGTCTGACCATTAATTCTTCATAACCGCCCGCCTGTTTTCCGAAATGTTCTTTGACTTCATTTCTGTTCATAATATAAAATCAGATTTAAGATAAGTATTTTTAAACTTTAGGTTCTATTACCGTTATCTCTTTTACTTCGTCCGTTGCTCCGGTGCATATTACAAGAGCGATTGTTTCGATATTGACCAGATTGGCATGCGGATGACCTTCGGGATTCAATACGTAATCTCCCGGAAATAATCTCTGTTCTCCGTTTCTGAAACAGTGTCCGCCTTCAAGTATATAAACATGCTCGTCGGAACGGGCAACGGCTACCGTTCTGATTATCTTGCCTTCGGGAGGAACGAATTTAATTAAATACGCTACCCCTTTCCCTTTTTCAAGCCTGTTCGTCAGCTGCTTTACAAAAACTATTTCTTTACCTTCATATAATACGCTTTCGCCGTAAATAGAGCTTGCGGGTATCCAGCTTATTTCAGACGTTCTGATAAATATAGCGGCTGTTTCCAATTTAGTCCTCTCAAATTATTTATTTAATTCAACGAGTTGCATATTAGTAATTATAGCACGACATAAATCAACAGGCAAACCTGTAATTTTGCCTGTAATTTTGCCCGCTTATATCGTTATCATTTTTTCTATAAAGTCTGTAATAAAAGTTTTAGGCAAATCAAACTACGGAGAAGAAAACAATCTAAGGGCATTATATCGGCATAAACGGCATGCGCTTATATCACCAGACCTGACAAGCGTATGCACGCTTGACCGCAGGGGGTTTATATAAGCGTTATTACCTGCATTTGTTTAAATCGTTGGTCGGGTAGAGAGCTTTATTTTGCGGGTTTTATATAGATTTTTTCTTGCATTTCTTCGGCTAAAGTTTTCAATGCTATTTTATTTACTTCTTGTTCAGGCGTCCTAAGACGCGCTACGGTAACTTTGCCTGGGTACATCTTAAGTATCTTAACTTGCAAGCCGAGTCTATTTTCTATTACGTTTCGCATAAATAGCCAGTGGGTCTGCGAAACATAGACGCGTTTATTCTGCCGATCAACTTTCTCGACATAAACCAGAAGTTCTTGGTCCTGCCCTTTAAACTGAAAACAAGACTTTCGTTTGGGCAGTATATATCTATATCCATCCGGTTCGATATCTGGATTGGGATTACCATAGTCGAATATACTGCAATTCGACAATATATAATAATTCTCCGTTTCGTCTCCCAGGAAAAGTTTAATATTTGTTTTTTCTCTAATTTCCATGATAATTTTACCTCCGTTTTCCAGTTTTTATTATTTCTATATTCTTTATTGAAAAATTATTTCACCGGTTTGATGTAATTTCTTTCTATGAATTTTTCTAAATCCTCAATTCTAAACCTGTATTCTGAATACACTTTGACGAACCCGATTTTCCGCTCGTAGATAAGACGCTGCATAGTCCGGTAGCACACGCCGAGATACCTGGCGGCTTCTTTCATCGTTAATAGTCCAGTAATCTGTTTTTCATCCTTTTCTGCTTTCATAATAAAAATATTTTACGATATCGTTGCCCGAAACAAAGAGGACATTCGATACCTTTTTATTTTTTTAAAATTTTTGATATAATTATTAATGTTTATGTAATTTTAATGGAGCATATATATGCTGGCTAATGAAGACGATATAATTACTTGTTATAAGACAGGATTAAAGAAAACAAATATAATAAAGCATTACGGAATATCTAAAATGAGACTTAATAGAATTTTGGAGGGAATTGAAGCTTCAAAAAAACCTGCATCTTACAACGATTACATGATAGCCCCTGACCTAACGGAACACATATGTAATTTTCCTAAATCTTACGGTCTTGCAAGAGTTATGCAATTTGCACAGCTCGCAGGGTTAGACCTTAATAAAATTTTTGAAAATCGCAGGGTTAAACATGAGGATATTAATCTTACCGAGGATATAATAAGCCTTCTTAACGCAGGGGTTAAAAAAACTATTATTTCCGCCTTAGATTGGGACGGTTCCGGCGCAGGACTTGATATATCTGGCATGAGAAAAATATTAAAAAGGCACAAGGTTGAAATTAAAACCGATTTTAGAACAAAAATTAAAATGACCGAGGAACAAAAAAACATTTTAAGGAAACTATATGAAAAACACCATATAGCCGCAACTTTTTCTAATGCCGTAAAAATAATTCACTATGTAAATGAATTTCTAACCTCTCTTGACCCAAACGATTTTATAAAAATATTATTGGAAACAAATCAGGAAATAGACCAAGAAAAGTTCAGCGAAAATCTTCAGTTTTACGGGATTGGTGAAGCCCTGCACGAGTTTGAAAATTATATGACCGGAAAATAAAATTACTTTATGGGAAAAAATATATTTATAATAGCTGGGGCAAACGGAAGCGGAAAGACCACTTTTATTAAAGATTTTAATAAAAACAAAGGGCTCGCCTTCGTCAACGCCGACGAAATTGCAAAAGCCTTAAGTCCGTCCGATTTAAATAAAAAAAGGATAGAAGCGGGAAAGATTTTCTTAAAAAATATTTACGATTATCTTTCTAAAGGCATTAGTTTTATAATTGAAACTACTTTGTCAGGAACGTACATTAAAAAAATAATTAAAGAATCAAAAGATAGAGGTTATAACGTTATAATTATTTATATATTTACCGACAACTCAAGCATAAATTTTCGGAGGATTAAAGGAAGGGTTTTAAAGGGAGAGCATGATATTCCGAAGTCGGATGTTATAAGAAGATTTAAAAGAAGCAGGAATTTATTCTGGAAAGAATATAAAGATATGGCAAATGAATGGTTTTTATTTTATAATGGAGAAGACGACTTTGAAGAAATCGCATATTTCAAAGAAAATTATTTAACGGTTTTAAATGAATTTTTATATAAACAGTTTGAGGGTTCTATATGAGCAATGATGAATTTATCAAATTAAGAGACGAGATAATAAGGGCGGGGAATAATGCCGTCAGAAATGCGCAGAAAGAGAATTTAGAAATGGGAATTCCCAACGTCTATAGCAGAAACGGCAAGCTTTATTACGAACTGCCCAGCGGGGAAATTACGTCGGAAACGCCGGACATTTATAAAAATTGCGACGATTTATAGCAGATGACAAAATAAAGAAAAAAGAGTCAGATTTTATTTTCCGCATACAAAATAGTCAATTAACATAAAAAGTTATTTGCCAAAAATTAATCTGACACTTTTTTTACATAAATGATTAAATTTCCTTTTTACTATATATTTACTATACTAAAATTAAACCTCTTTAAAAGCATAACAATATTAATAAGTTATAATGCAGGCTCTATGGCTCATAACCCAAAGGTCGTAGGTTCAAATCCTACTCCCGCAACCATATAAAACCTCTTTTAAAATATTGTCTTTATAGTATTTATTTAAAGTCAAAAATAAGAACATACAATTAAAACATAAAAGATAACTTTTATACTTAAGCAACTTTATCTTTATTATTAAGACTGCTATAAGGCGTAATAAATTTTAATTCTTTATTGTGCAGTTTAAGACTTTCTTCAATATCGTACAGCGTCTGTAAATTCATCCAGAATTCAGCCGGAACGCTGAAAAATTTACCTAATTTTAACGCGGTTTCGGCAGTAACACTTCTTTTCCCTGCAATTATCTGACTTAATCTGGTTTGAGAAAGACCGGTTTGTTTTGACAACTTATATGCCGATATATGCATAGGTTCTAAGAATTCGCTTGCAAGAACTTCACCTGGATGAATATTTTTTAATTTTAACATAATTTTCACCTTTTCATTAATGATAGTCGGTTATTTCAACTTGATAAGCATTGGAATCTTTCCATACAAAACAAATACGCCATTGATCGTTTATTCTGATGCTCCACTGCCCTTCTCTGTCGCCTTTTAATGATTCCAGTTTATTGTTGGGCGGAATTTTTAAAGTTTGAATAGTAGTCGCAGCAGCAAGTATTCTTAATTTTCGTCTTGCTATATTCTGCAAATCCGAAGAAAGCTTTATCTTCTTAGAAAATCGTCCTTCCCATATAAATTTTGTTTCGTTGTTTTTAAAGGACGCTATCATATAACGATAGTATCGCAGAAAGTTAATAATATGTCAATTTATAAATTGCAAAAAAATGACAAAAAAATTAAATCTTATACAATAATAAATAATTTATGTAAAAAAAATAGCATAATTATTCAGAAATGCACAGAAAGAGAATTTAGGCTAGAAAATTATATATTCTCATAATGCTCCACCGTTGGAAACGGTTCATAGAAATGATGCAAAAGTCTTTTCCATTCTTGATAATCAGACGACTGGCGAAATCCTATAGTATGAGCTTCAAGCGTTTGCCAATAAACTAATAAGATGTATCTACCGGAAACTTCGATGCAGCGCCGCAACTCATGAGAAACATAGCCCTGCATTGAGGATATAATAGTTTGAGCCTGCGTAAATGCAAGTTCAAAAGCATGAGACTCTTCCGGACGAACATTTAAAATTGCTGCTTCAAGAATTGTTTCTGACTCTTTTGAAATATTCATATATTTTTATGCGATAAAAATAATAAAAAATAATTTTGATAAACCTATTAAATTTTTTCAATTTTTGCATACTTCAACAGCATATTAGAATCAAATGCGGAAAGATTATTGAAAAACTCTAACTGAAAAGAGCCCGACAGTCTTGATTTTAATGCGGCGCGTTCTCCGCATATTCCTATGAGCACGGCTCCGGTCAGACTAGCTTTGAGATAATTATTATCTATTGAAGCAAATGCTCCCATAACGGAAGACGATATACAGCCTGCTCCCGTCATTTTAGTTAATAATACATCACCGTTGCTAACTGAATATGCAGTAAAGCCGTCAGATATGATATCTTCTTTGCCGCTTACGCATATTACGGAAGAAGTTTTTAAAGATAGCTCCTTAGCTAAAGTTTTTTTATCTTCTACATGACCTGAAGAATCTACACCTTTAGTTTTAAGTTTTATACCCGATAAGTTAGCTATCTCCGATTCATTTCCTCTAATAATGGAAAGTTTTACGTTTGCAATTATTTCTTTAGAAGCATCGTTTCTTAAACAGCTTGCTCCCGCTCCCACAGGATCGAATATTACAGGAATCCCTTTTTTATTGGCGCAGCTTCCGGCAAAAAGCATTACATCTATTAAATCTTTAGTAAGAGTCCCTATATTAAGAACTAAAGAATTAGATATTGAAACTATGTCTTCTATTTCTTCTTTAGCATAAGCCATAATAGGACTTGCCCCTATCGCAAGCAAGGCGTTAGCTGTTACGTTAGTAACAACCATGTTGGTTATATTGTGAACTAATGGATTTTGTTTTTTTAACAGTTCTAAATTTTTAGATAAATCGTTAACAGTTATCATAGTTTTTTAATTTAACAATTTAATAGAAAATATAAACACACATTAATTATGTACTGCATATTTATAGTTTACAGAATTATAATTTTTTAAATAAAATTGTTTGAGTTTGCATAAACGCATTTATTATATTTTAACATGATATGTCATCTATGCAAACCTTTATTCTCCCTGTTTCTTTACCTTTTCGGATTACCGGAATAACAGAAATAAAGACATCGTCAAAATATCTTGTTTCGCCGGCGGAAGCCGGAAATTGGAGCCTTCCGCGTTCATCAGGTTTTGCAATATATGCAAGTTTAAGATTTCCTAATTTAACGGCGCTTTCACAGATGGACTTAAACATCTCGTTTTCATCTTTACTGTCTGCCACAAATTCATTTATTTTAGCTAAAGCCGCATTAAAATCATACAATCGCCTGGCGCGTTCCTGCGCTTGTATTCTTTCGGTTATATCCGTTATGACCGCCAGTATATAATGTTCGTTATTGTATAAGATTAAAGATATGTTTACTTCTACATTTTTTATGCTTCCGTCTTTAAGTTTATGTTGAAAAATAGCCCGATTATAACCTTCCTTTAATGCCTTGGCTCTGAAAGCCGCTAAATCGTCTGCCGGAATAAAAGGATTTATTGCGGCAATAGTCATGCGTTGAAATTCGTCTTTCGTATAACCGTAAAATATTTCAGCTTTTTCATTGGCGTCTATTATAAGACCCGTCTCAACGTCAATGATGAGCAAGGGAACAGGAAGCTTATCAAAAAATATTTTCAATCTCAATTCTGTGTTATTAATAATTTCAGGCGGCATTTTTAAGTCGATTATTTATCTGATATGGCTTAAATAACTTTAATAACCATGATGTGTGAAGTATTGTAGCATGCAATAATAAAATACTCAAATAGAAATAACTGTTCAATATTTATTTCTATTTGCTAAAGTGCATTACAAACGTTTGAGATTCATATAATATATTATCCTTTTCTACAAGAAAGAAATCATTACGTCATAATTCGGAGTAAAATTTATATTCTTCTTTTAAAAAAATTTTGATACAATATTGCCGTAATATAAACATAATTATATATAAAACATATAATCGGATATATAGTTTATGAACATATATAACTATAATTACTTTTAATACGGCGCTTTACTATGACACGGCAATGCGTGATTGCTCTTGATTCCGGAACTACCGGAAACAGAAGTATAATTTTTGACGGCAGAGGCAAAATTATTGCTAATTTTTACTATGAATTTCCTCAGATTTTTCCTGCTCCGGCATGGGTTGAACAGAATCCTTTCGATATTTTACATTCTGCCTTAAAATCGCTGCAGGAAGCGGTATATTTCTGTAAAAATAACAATTATAACATTTTATCACTCGGCATAACAAATCAAAGAGAAACTTCAATCCTGTGGAACAAAAAAACCGGAAAACCGGCTTACAACGCCATTGTCTGGCAATGCCGCAGAACAGAACAGATTTGCGCAGATTTCAAAAATTATGCGGAGATTATTAAAGAAAAAACCGGTTTATTTTTAGACCCTTATTTTTCCGCTACAAAAATAAAATGGATTATAGATAATATATCAGGCGTTAAGGAATCCATTTTAAAAGGCGATATTTTATTCGGAACGGTTGACTCATGGCTTTTATGGAATTTAACAGAAAGGAAAAATCATTTCACGGACACGTCAAATGCCTCAAGAACACTGCTGTATAATATAAACACGCTGCAATACGATGACGAATTAATCGATATCTTTAAAATACCGGCGAATATACTGCCTGAAGTTAAAAGCAGCAATTCACATTTCGGATTTCTTAATCAAATATATTTAAAAGGTAATCATAATAAGAAAATACCGATAATCGGAGTTCTGGGAGACCAGCAAGCTTCGCTCTTTGCGCACGCATCTTTTGACGGCGGAATTGTAAAAAACACCTACGGTACAGGTTTGTTTGTCATGGCTCAATCGGGGAAACATCCTTTTAAATCGGATAAATTACTCTCTACAATCGCATGGACTATTGAAAATGAAACTTATTACGCTCTTGAAGGAAGCATATTTACAGGCGGAGCATTAATCGGCTGGCTTAAAAACGGTCTGAAAATCATAAAATCATACTCCATAACGTCAAATATCGCTAAAAAATTATCTGATAACGACGGGGTTTATTTTATACCGGCTCTTTCAGGGCTTGGCGCTCCATATTGGAACAGCAAAGCAAGAGGCATTATAACGGGCATAACCGGAAAAACCACTAAGGAAAATATCGTCAGGGCAGCGCTGGAATCTCTGGCTTATTCTACAAAAGACGTTATCAACGAACTATTTAACATGCCCTACAAATTGAGAGTTGACGGGAAAGCAAGCGAAAATGATTTTCTGATGCAGTTTCAATCCGATATTCTGGGAATTCCGGTCGAACGCACTGCAATTTCTGAAATGACTGCATTCGGTATAGCAGGTTTTTCCGGCATATATTCAGGATTATGGTCAATAGAAGAATATTCAAAAATTTATAGAATAAAAAAGATATTCAAACCGCAGATGGACGAAAATACAAGAAATATATTATACGATAAATGGAAACAGGCAATTTCCGCAGCTTTAAATATGGCGGAGTGAACTGCTGTTTTATTCCAGAAAAATATTATCTATCAGCCTCACGCCTGAAAATTTCACTGCCGATAAAATGATATCGCCAGTTTCTGCCGTTGTTTTTCTGCCGATTAATTCTTTATCCATAATTTCTACATATTCTACGGTAAAATTTTTATCTATTAATTCTTTTATAGTCAGGTGTTTTAAATTTTCGACAGATGTTTCGCCTTTTTTGAAAAGCAGTCTTATATTGTTTAATATCTTGTAGAAATTGCATGCACTTTCTTTGTCCGCGCTGTTAAAATAGAAATTTCTTGAGCTCATAGCCAGACCGCACTCCTCTCTCATGGTGGGAACAGGCATAATTTTCACGTCCATAAAGAAATCTTCAGCCATTTTTTTAATAAGTATATACTGCTGATAATCTTTTAAACCAAAAAAAGCAAAATCAGGCTGAACTATTGACAGAAGTTTCATAACAATCGTTAAAACACCCTGAAAATGACCCGGTCTATATAGGCCGCACAATTTATCGGAAAGGAAATCATCTATTATAAAAGTTTTATTGTTTTTAGTTATCGTGTCATCAGGCATATAAACACAATCCACATTAAGCCGACGTAATTTTTCTATATCTCCTTCTATGTCGCGCGGATAATTGTTAAAATCTTCCGACGGTCCGAATTGCATAGGGTTGATATAAATTGAAACAAAAACTTTTCCGTGTTTTAATGCGTTTCTAACGATATTCAGATGTCCTTCGTGCAGTTTCCCCATTGTCGGGACTAATGATATTTTCTGACCGCCGGTTTTAAATTTTTTACTTAGGTCTTTAGCGTCTTTTATACAGGTTATTATTTCCATTATGTTTATCTTTTAACAACTCTCATTTTTTATATATATTAATATTTATGTATATTATGTTCTATGCATATTAATTTTTATATATATTATGTTTTATGTATATTATTATGTTTAATTTTTTTATTTATTTTCATTTTTAATTTTTAATCTTTCATTGGCAATATCTATTATATATTATATACTCATACACTCATACATTATATACTCATACATTTCTATATACTTCTTTGCCGCCTATAAAAACTTTTAATATATCTTTTTCTTCAAAATCTATAATTTTATCAAAAACATTATCCTCGGTTAATTTCAAATCTTCCGGAATTTTAAATATTATAAAATCGGCATAGGAACCGGTTTCCAACGTTCCGGTTAGATGCGGAATATTCAGTATTGCTGCGTTATTAACCGTAGCCATTTTGAATAACTTTTTTGATAAAACGCAATAATTATTTTCTTCATTATGTATTTTTCTTGCATATTTCAGCTCATCCAAAATACTTATGGAACTATTGGAGTATAAGCTGTCCGTTCCTAATCCGACATTTATATTGTTATCTAATATTTTTCTCAGCGGCAGTCTTGATGAATTAAAAAAATCATTGCTTCTCGGACAATGAACTATCGATGCTCTTGAATTTTTTATTAGTTGAATATCATGCTCGGTTATTTCGTTGGCATGAATCAAGGCAGTTTTTGAAGATAGCATTCCCATCGAATTTAAGTAATCTACCGGCGTTGAATAATTCGCCGTTCCGTACATTTTAGAAGGATTGCCGAATGCTCCTAACTGCAGGGCATTTAATAAATTTTCGGCTATATCTCCCCTGCCTTCTTTCAAAAACGCAATCTCGGATTTATGTTCAGATGTATGAATTGCCATGTCTAATTTCCATTTTTTATTTTTTTCCGATAATTTTTTAAAAAGCTCTTTAGAGACGGAATAGACGGAATGCGGCGAAAGACCGGGCAGAAAAGTGCCTTCGGCTGTATATTCGCTGCGCTGAAAATCATTATCCTTATCGTAAACCTCAGACGTATAAAACCCGCGCTGCTTACTTTTTTCATTATTATTGCAATATTTATAATAATAATTCAGCGTTTTTTCTAATTCTTTTATTTTTATATCTGCCAGCGAAGGAGCTAATCCGATTATTTCAATATAAGACTTTATTCTTGGATGCTCAATATTAAATTCTTTTACGGTAATATCATTATTTATATCATAGTTGTCATAATCATCGTATTTATCAAATTTACTATATTGAACGTATCTATCGTACCCAGTGTTATTATTATTGCTACTGCTATGAGCAATACCGTATTTGCCGGCTTCATCTTTTGAATTTAAATTTTGCAATTTAAAATCTTTGCCTGCGGTATAATTTTCCGCTTTATAGTTTATAGCGCAATCAGCAATATATTCTTCAAACTGCTCAAGCGGTACAATATCGCCTATTGCAGTTACTCCTGACTTTATCGAAATTTCATACGCTTTTTTGCGTATGGCTGCCGTTTCTTGAGCAGAAAGATTCGTACGCTTTTTAATCAGTGAAATAACCCATTCCGAAAATATATGCGGGGTGCTGCCGTTCGCCTCTATAGTAAGTTCAGTGTGAATGTGAGCGTTTAATAATCCGGGAATAATCAGCGTTGAATAATTTTTATCTTTTTCTGAATTAACCGTATTTTTTTTCTTACATGTCACTTCCGACACCGATTTAATTTTTCCGGTATTTTCGTCTATAAGCAGTTCGGCATTTTTCAATAACGGAAATACTTCAGAATTAATTAAAATAAATTTGGAATTTATTTTTATCATTATTCACCGGCTCTAATATTAAAAGCCTATACTTATACTTAGCATATTATGTTGTTATAGTATTACTATACAGACTCCTCTTTCTTCATAACCGTTCCGAAAAATATATATACGATATATACGTTATATGTTCTGCCGTACGTTATTCTAATCCGAGGTAGTCTCT
Source organism: bacterium (assembly GCA_021825865.1). Classification (GTDB taxonomy): domain Bacteria; phylum SZUA-79; class SZUA-79; order Acidulodesulfobacterales; family Acidulodesulfobacteraceae; genus Acididesulfobacter. The sequence goes on along the minus strand of JAKAFU010000012.1, from coordinate 39,243 downwards.
ATATTTTATAGCTATTTTAATAAATTCTTCCAACGTTAAAGATTGCGGTCTTTTATCCAAATCTATATTTGAATCTTCATACATTTTTGCCTTCACATCCGGCGGTATGCCCTGAAAAGAAGCATATATCGAATTCCTCAATTTCTTTCTTCTTAATTTGAACAGCTGATGAACTAAATAGCTGAAGTATGGGGAAGACGCAGCCCATTTTATATCTTCCGAATATTTTAAATCCTCAAATTTATTTAAATCAAGCGGGAACATTTTCATCACGGATGAATCAATTTTCGGCATTGGATGAAAATTTTCTTTAAAAACATCAAATAATAATTCAGTTTCAAAATTTGCTTCCACTATTACGCTAAAAGCGCTTCTGGCGGATTCATCGTTTTTAGCAATAAGTCTTCCGGCAAATTCTTTTTGAAACATTAATGTAAAATCTTTGAAAGCATTTTTTTCTTTGTTGAATTTTTCCATTATAGGGCTTGATATTTCATAAGGAAGATTTGAAATTAATCTTAATTTTGAATTCATACTTTTAGAATATTCAATAAAATCAAATTTTAATGCATCGATATTAAAAAATTTTAAATCACATTTGTTTTTTTGTCTATCTTCAGTTTGTCTATTAGAATTTTGGTTATTCGAATATAATTTCCCCTCGACATAAGATAGGTAAAAGGGGTCTATTTCAATAATGGTCAGGGTTTTAACCTTACCTGCTATCAAATCGGTTAAAACGCCCTCTCCCGGTCCTATTTCAACAACATTGTCGTCTTCCGTAAAATTGCAGGACTCTACTATCTTTTCCGCAATTTCTTTATTTATCAAAAAATTTTGACCAAATTTTACTTTTGTTTTGACAGACATATTATGTATAGATAGATATTAATGCATAACTAAAAGATATTATTAGAAAATAGATATTAGCATACAAGCGCATTAAAATGTTTTAGGGCTGAAACATGAAGCCTTTGCAACCGCAAACATGCAAACATGCAAACATATTAAACTATGTAAATACAGCTTAATCAATAAAATTCTATAATTCCCAAGCAGGCTGCGCGTTTAAGCTATAAAATATTTTTTTATTCCTGGTTGGGTCAATATTTTTTTTAAAAAATCCGGTATATCCTATCATAGCAGCATTATCAGTACTGTATGCAGGTTCGGGAAAAAAAGCATTTAACTTAGAACTTCCAAGAAAGATGCTTCTTATTCTAGAATTTGCCGATACGCCGCCGGAAATAGAAACATTTTTTATGCCTGTATAATCGCACACAGCCAAAACTTTTTTATATAAAATTTTTGCTATAGTTTCTCTTAGGCATGCAAATATATCAAAAACTGTATTCTCCTGCAATTCCTTTGGTCCGCCCAATTTATTGATTTCCGATATGACCTGCGTTTTTAATCCGCTAAAACTTAAATCAAAACTGTCGGAATGTTCCATTGGCATCGAAAAATTAAAAGCGTTAATATTTCCTTTTTCAGCTAATGTGTCAACAATTTTACCGCCCGGGTATCCATAATTCAAAAAATTGGAGATTTTGTCAAATGCTTCCCCGCATGCGTCATCCCTCGTTTTACCGACTAATCTTATATCTTCATGAGATTTTACGATATAAATATGCGAATGTCCTCCTGATATAACAAGAGCGATAAAAGGAAAAAATTCATCAATTTTTAGAAACGGGCTAAATATATGACCCTCAATATGATTTACTGCGGCTATGGGAATTTTAAGCGCATAGCTTATTGTTTTGGCTGTCATAAGACCGACAAGCAGAGAACCTGCAAGACCCGGACCTGAAGTAACGGATAGCAGATTTATATCTTTTAATTTCATATCTGCTTTTAACAATGCCGCTTCTACAGCCGGAATAGCGCTTTTTATATGATTTCTGGAGGCTAATTCGGGAACGACTCCCCCATAGATCCCGTGTATGAAATCTTGAGAATATACCACATTTGAAATTATGCTGATTTTTAAATTATCTTTTTTAAGAATTGAGCAGGAAAAATCATCGCAGCTTGATTCTATAGCAAGATTAAAAATAGGTTGACTATTCACATGTTCGTATTGCGGCATTATTTTCTTTTTTATACCCTCACATATAGTTTGTATCTATATTATAATTATATTATATTATTTTTATATTATGGTATATCAGCTGTACATATTATATAAGTATATGGCTGATTATTTTTTATACCCGTGTATAAAATTAAAGCATATATTTTGTTGTTTAAGATTTATATTTTTACTGTTTCGCTAATTTTTCTAATGCCGATTTAGCTAACGCTGCCGCCTTACTGGAACCGTACTCAGCTATAACCTGTTTAAACAAAATAATAGCATCTGAAGGGTCGGACAATTTGGAGAAGCCTATGCCCTGCAGATATATTGCCATAGCTACATGTTTGTTTTTTGGATAAAGTCTTGTAAATTTATGAAATTCAAGAATAGACACAGGGTAATTTTTCAATTTGAAATTAGAAACGGATTTATAATAATTTGCATCACCCGACTTTTGAGATTGAGGATATTTATTAAGATATTTCTTAAATAAAGCTAATGCTTTCTTATACGAACCTTTCTTATAATACGATTTAGCACTGCCGTATTCTTTCAGTTCTTTTCTGAGCGCAAGCTGTTTTACCGAAATTTTATGTGCAGGTTTAACTTTAACGATTGCAATTTTCGGAGTAATTTTAGATGTTATTTTTTGTTTTGATATGGCGGAAGATTTAAACTTTTCTTTTTTTAGCAGCTTTATTAATTCTTTATTTACCAATATTCTATAATTTCTAAATTCCGTTTGAAGCAATTTCATATCATGCGAAATAATTTCATATTTCCCGTATAATGAACTGAGATTTGATTTTATACTTGCAATTTTTGCGCCCTGATTAGCAACATTTACCTGAGTTTGATGAAGAGCCTGCTCTGAATCTGTTGAATTTTGCGATAGATTAATAACCTTTTTGTTTAAATTGCGCACCTGAATTTTAAGATGATGTATCGTGTCCGGTTCCATTTGAGCGCATCCCGACAATAAAAAAGAAAACGTAAAAATACACAAAGATAATAAAGAAACAATTTTAAAATAATGGAAAATATGTTTTTTATTTACGGCATCTTTTTCTTTTATTGTTATCGGCATAATATCAATCCTCTAATTTTATTTTTAATTTGTCTTTGTAAATAAATTTTACAGAAATAGAATTTTTATCTTTATTTTATATGTATTAAGAAAATTTATCAACTATAAATGAGAAAAATTTGGCATATATTTCATATATCTACTTTTATCAATAAAATTATAAAATGGCTACGGTTAATCTTTATGTTAATCTCTCTGCTAATCTTTCTGTGCGTTTTTACTGCAAATATATTTTAAGTTGTTAATAACTCTAAATTTTAAAAAAAATTTTAAAATTTTAATAAGTCGATTTAAGCGTCCAAGCCGGATTATAATAATTTTGCATCTCCGGAAAAATATGCGGCATCAGAAGCATAATTCCGCTTGCAGTGGTGTCCATTAAATATATTTCTTCTCTGCCTCCAAATTCGGTATCAAAAGATATTATTCTCGAATCCCTTGTCCACGAAGGGTGATGACATCCGTAAGGAGTATCCGTCAATTGTCTTTCATTGCTCCCGTCAGGATTAATAATGCATACCTGAAGAGCTCCGTTGATGAACGATGTAAAAACTATTTTTTTTCCGTTTGGCGACCACGCAGGGCTGGTATTGTAATAGCTGCCGTTAAAAGAAATCATATGAACATCGGAACCGTTTGAATTCATGACATATATCTGAGGTCCGCCGCCGCGGTTTGAAACAAAAACAATTCTGTTGCCGTTTGGAGAAAATGACGGCGACGTGTTTATTCCAAATGTATCTGTGAGTCTTTTTAAACCTTTACCGTCGGCATTAATCGTATATATCTGAGTATTATAATGACCGGGGGTCAATGCTAAAGCCAGCTTTTTTCCGTTAGGCGACCAGCTCACAAAATCAGCCGGTCCGGGCAAATCTAATTTTGTTGTCCTGCCTGTAATCAAATTTTTTATAAATACGGCGGGGTCTCCGTCTTTAAACGAAATGTAGGCTATTTTTTTTCCGTCCGGGGAAGGATACGGAAATATATTGATAGAGTTGTTATCGGTTATCCTTTTAACCCTGTGTCCTCCGAAGTCCATTTCAAATATATTTTTCACGTTGTTCTTTTCACCCACAAAAAAAACTTTTGTAGTAAACGGTCCTTTTTTGCCTGTTAAAAATTTTAAAACGGCATCGGCAAACTTATTGGCAAGATACCTGTCTTTGCTGAGACTGCCTTCCAGAACCTCGCTAAACAAAAGTTTTTGCGAATATATACTTATAAGATTAGCTTTAAGAGTGATATGGCCGCCTTTAACTTTATAGGAACCGTTGATTAAATATTCAGTATTTAATACCGTCCAGTCGGAATATTTTATTTTAGATGCGATGAGATGGGCATCTTGCGGATTTTCAAGATAAGACAGCGGATTTACTATATGAAAATAACCGATAACAGAAAGATCGTGGCGTACTACATGAGCTAATTTGGATGCCAAGGAAGAATGCTGTTTGTATTTTGTTAAATTTTTGAAATCAGGCACCGCAATTCTAATTTTTTTTATACTTGCCTGATATATGTTAATATAAACTTTTGCACTGGCATTATGCGGCTTAAATAAAATGCCGCAGAACATTGCAACTATAAAAATAAATAGATAAAAAAATATAAGACTGGAGGATTTAAATTTAAGATAATTAAAACCGATTGTATATTTTATCTTTGCTGCATCTGCATCTAAGCCATTATTTATTTTTGTCGATTGAAACATCTTTTGCATATCCTCTCATTTTTTATTAATTTATTTAATTTTATATAATATTATATTTATATAATGTTTATTAATACTTAATTTATATTTACATTAATAGGTTGTGAGAACTGTTTATATTATATATATTATATATAATATTTATATTAAGTAAGCTATTCACCTTTTAATATCTCTTTTGGATAAAAAATAGCTAAAACACCGTTGTTTTCATTTTCAGAGTTCATGTAAGACATAAAGCCGTGCGGCGGAGGCGGCAGCGGGGCAGATGATTTTACGGCTGCTATAGACTGAGCGTCAAAAAAACCGCTTCCGGATGACTTTATTAATCTTACATCGTAAACCAGACCGCCTTTCGTTATTTTAAAAGCAATTATAGATTTAAAATGCAGATACTGGGATAAATTAATATTAAAATTTGAAATAATTATGCTTGTTATCTTGCTTATATAGCTGCCGAATCTATGAACATTGCCGGCTATCATAGAACTTTGCAGTTTGCTGTAAGCGCTGTTTAATCTTATAGTTGTGCTTAAATGCGAATATACGCTGGATGATACCTGCATGGACGGTGTATAAACCGGTTTATGAGGAACAATTTTATGCGGCTGCGGTTTTATGTGCCGGCGCGCAACTTTCTTTGGATAAATCATTGATGATTTTGATTTAGCAATAGGTATGACTGCTTTACTGATCACAGGGACAGATGCAATCTTCTTCTCTATTGCAACCTTATGCTGCCTATTATGAATGACTGCAGGCTTTTTAACTGCACGTACGGTATTTTTTTTTATAGAATGGGTTAAAGCTCTTGTGGAAGCTAGCGGTCCTGGAACAGTACTTACAACGCTTACAACAACTTTTGAACCTAACGATTGAATCTTAGATTTAAATTTTATTGAAATAAAAACCAGCAATCCTATTAGGAGCACATGAAACAAGAATGATACAATATAATATTTTCCTATTCCTTTAGCTTTATCTTCATTATGCATTATACATTGCTATAATAATAATTATCAATAATCGTATTGTTAAAACTGTAAAAAAAATTTGACATTTATTTTAATATTTTAACGTATATTTTCAACGTTTTAGTATAGGATTTTTAGTTACCATACCTATCTTGCTTATACCTGCCATTTTTACGGCGGCCATTACTCTTATGACAACGCCGTAAGGTATGGAAGAATCGGCTTTTAAAAATATTTCTTTATCGGTTCTATTTTTATAGATAGCCCTCAATTTAGAGGATAATGTCGGCAGACTAACCTTTAGCGCATTAATATAGACCTCCCGCGAACTGTTTATGGAAACTACTATAGTTTTTTCAGGGGACTTTATTGCACGCGCCGATGCGGTAGGAAGATGAACTTTTATGCCGTGCTCAAGCATGGGCGCCGTCACCATAAATATTACCAGCAGCACAAGCATCACGTCAACAAATGGAGTGATGTTTATTTCAGCCATAAATTTATAGTTTGAAGACAAATTATTTTTTTCTTCTCTATTGTTATTTTGAACAAACACGATTCATTAATCTTTTAAAATTTGTTTTTCTACTATTGTCATAAATTCATACGCAAAATCATCCATCTCGTTGACAAGCACTCTAACCTTGTTAGTATAATAATTATAGGCTATGACGGCCGGTATAGCGGCAAAAAGACCCGCCGCGGTAGCAACAAGCGAATCGGCTATTCCCGGAGCCACTACGGCAAGTCCGGCCGTTCCGGCTTTTTGAATACTTTCAAACGATGTCATGATGCCCCAGACGGTACCGAATAAGCCGATAAACGGCGAAGTCGAACCTGTCGTAGCAAGAAAAGGCAAAGTCAATTCTAATTTTGATATTGAAGAAAGCTGCGATTTTTTTAAGGCTCTTTCAACCAAGTGGGAGCCGTTTAATTTGGTATCGTACTCGGTCAGGGATTTTTCTTTATCCTCCGCGGCTATTTTCTTCAGACTCACTAATTCGTTATATGCAGACTCGAACATGGAAGCGACGGGGCTATAACCCAAATTTTTAGCGGCAGACATAACATAGTCCAATCTTTTAGATTCCCAAAAAATATCTATAAATTCTTTATTTTCTCTTTTAGCTCTATTTAAATAGCGGAGCTTATAAAAAATAATTGCCCAGGAAGTCAGAGAAAAAAAAGCGAGAATTAAAAGAACGAATTTTACTATTATATTCGCGTCTAAAATATGAGTTAAAATGCCAAGGCTATGAATCATAAAAGTAGATTAAATTTTTATTTTTTTGACTTGCCGTTGAATTTATAATATTGCCGCTATTTCTTTAAGAATAGAAACGGCATAAAACATTTCACTTAGTTAATTATTTAATTTGTAAATTTATTATTGAACACTTGACTATTAAATTAAACACATAAATTGAACCATAGTTTAAACACGGACATCTTCATCGGGAAGCATTTCAAACTGGGTACAGTCAACACCGCATTCAGGACATTCATCAGGCGGAGTTTCGCCGTAATAAATATATCCGCAAACTACACATCTCCACGTATGCATAATTAAATCACCCCTCTTGAACTTTATTATTTTATTTTAATCTTTCTATACTATATTATACTTTTTTATGAAATATAGAAAACGAAACTGCCAGTTAAACAGTATAATTTAATTATAAATTATTATTGCCGAATTTACAATAATTATTGTAAGTAAAAAATCTGTTGACAATTTAAAATAATAACTATATATTGTTGAATGTTTGAATATCATTCTACATATTGTTGAATCTTTAATTTTTAATTTATTTTACAACCATAAAACATAGGTGTGAAAATGGACATTACTAAGAAGAATTTAAATGTTGAAAGACCTGCAGATTTAAAAATGGATTGTGAGACGGATATTAAAAAAGATGCCCTATTAAAAAATTTTAGCGAAAATGCCGTGACTGTTCTAAAAAAACGCTACTTAGCCAAAAATGCGGACGGTTCTATAATTGAAAATATTTCAGGGATGTTTGAGCGGGTTGCGGAAAACATATCCGAAGCAGATTACAGCTATAAATCCTCTAAAGAAAATATCGCAAAGCTGAAATATGATTTTTATGATGAAATGTCTAATTTGAGATTTCTTCCGAATTCCCCCACTTTAATGAACGCCGGCAGACCGCTTCAGCAGCTCTCCGCATGTTTTGTGCTTCCCATAGAAGACTCTATGAGTTCAATATTCGAAACATTAAAAAATACGGCGCTTATCCATCAGAGCGGGGGCGGCACAGGGTTTTCGTTTTCGAGACTGCGGCCGAAAAATGACGTCGTTCATTCAACAAAAGGCGTATCCAGCGGTCCTGTTTCGTTTATGCAGGTTTTTAATGCAGCTACGGAAGCAGTTAAGCAGGGAGGTACCAGAAGAGGCGCTAATATGGGCATTCTTAACATAGACCATCCTGATATCATTGATTTTATAACCTCTAAAAAAGATACTTCAAAACTTAATAATTTCAATATATCTGTTGCAATTACCGAAGATTTTATAAATAAAGCGCTAAGAAACGAAGAATATCCGCTAATAAATCCGAGAAGCAAAGAAGTAGTAAAATACCTCAACGCAAAAGAAGTGTTGAATACAATAATAGAACTGGCATGGAAAAGCGGTGAGCCGGGCATAATTTTTATAGACAGAATTAATAAATTTAACCCTGTCCCGTCCGCCGGTCCGATCGAATCTACAAATCCTTGCGGCGAACAGCCGCTTATCCCTTACGAATCCTGCAATCTTGGTTCTATAAATATCGGCAAATTTATAAAAAAACATCCGATAAACATAAATATAAGCGGATTAGAAATAATGGGCTCCACTCGAACAAAGTTCAGTGAAACTAATTTGTCAGCCGATTATTATGCAAATTTTATAGATAGTTTAATAGACTGGGAATCTTTAAGGAAAACTATTCATATAGCTACCCATTTTTTAGACAATGTTATAGACAAAAATAATTATCCTCTTGACAAAATAAAAGAAACTACGCTGTCAAACAGAAAAATAGGGTTGGGCTTAATGGGATATGCGGACACCCTTATAAAATTGGATATTCCGTATAACAGCAATATCGCATTGCAAACAGCTGAAAAAATAATGGGATTTATAAACAGCGAGTCGAAAGAAAAATCTCAAGAGCTTGGGGAAATTCGCGGCAGTTTTCCTAATTTTGAAAATTCAATATGGAAAACAAACGGATATAAGGCAATGCGCAACGCGACTACTACCACAATCGCTCCGACAGGCACCATAAGCATTATAGGCGGGGCTTCAAGCGGAATAGAACCTTTATTTGCGCTAAGTTATGAAAGACATGTTTTAGATAACCAGTCATTAATAGAAATTGATAAAAATTTAAAAGATAAATTTGAAGAACTGGGTATTTTCTCCGATGAATTAATAAATTTTATAGCAAAAGAGGGTAAATTTGACAAAAATACATATCAAAACTGGAAACAGCATAATCCATTGCCTTTAAAAATAAATCCTAAAATAAAAAATTTATATGAGAAAAATGGAGAAAAATTAGAAGAAGAAAAAATATTTGAATATTTAAATTCGGTTTTTATAACAAGTCATGATATTTTGCCTAAATGGCATGTATTAACTCAATCAGCTTTTCAAAAATATACGGATAATGCCGTCAGCAAAACGGTTAATTTTCCTCATGACGCTACCAAAGAAGATATTGAAGAAGTTTATATGCAGGCTTATAAACTTAATCTTAAGGGGATTACCGTTTATAGAGACGGTTCTCGCGAACAGGTTTTAACAACGCCAAAATCACAGGAACGAAAAACACAAAATGAAAATAACGTTGCAAATAACAACAATGCGGGCAATAATTCCGTTGAATTGGGTAATTCACCAAGATGTATATCCATAGAGCCGAGAAAACGACCCGATATTATTCACGGAGTGACGATAAAAACCGTAACAGGCTGCGGACCTTTGTACGTTACCGTAAATAAAGACGAAAATGGAGCACCTTTTGAAATTTTTAACTCTATAGGTAAGTCTGGCGGCTGCGCTCAAAGCCAGACAGAATCTATAGGCAGAATGGTCAGTATGGCATTGCGCTCAGGAATAGATGCCGAAGAAATTATAAGCCAGCTAAAAGGAATAAGGTGCAATCAGCCATACGGATTTGGAGAGAATATTATTTATTCCTGTGCAGATGCCATAGGCAAGGCTCTTGAAAAAAGCTTAAAAGAAATGACGTATCTGAAAAAACAAAATTGCAGCGACAACACTTTAAATATTAATATTATAAATAAAAATAACGGCAACAACCAAGATTATAATAGCGACAAAAGTAATATTAATACATCTGGTTCAAACGCTCAATTCAGAGGCGCATGTCCGTCCTGCGGCGGTTCAAATCTTAAGCATGCCGAAGGCTGTACTGTATGTTTAGAGTGCGGCTATTCCGACTGCGGATGATACGATACGGTAGGATATAATATAAATTAATAATAAATAATATAAAAAGTATTCGTCCGGCCGTTCAATTAAATGTAAAATTTAATTCCCGCTTAAATGAATGAATAAATAAAACCCCTGTTTAATCTCTTGCTATCAAATAATATGACATGCTGCTAAGAGTATTAAACAGGGGTTTTTCTTCCAGGGGGATGGAAATTATAAAATCATGATTGTTTTCAAATTAATACGCAGTGCCGTATAGGATTAATTTTTTCAGCGAACCCTGAATGGAGCCAGGCATTCCCATATGCTGCATAAATGCCCACATTCCTGCATCGGAAAAATAATATTTCATCCTCCACATTTCGCCCAGTATGCCTATATTTGTATAGTTTCCGTCACGATATACTAAGATTTCAACAGGAAAAGCAGAACTATGGTCTATACCGGGATTTTTATATGTTTTTGTAGCCCTTACTCCGCTGTCAATTGTAATACTGTGTCTTTCGGTAGAATTTCGTGTTACTCCCACCTCTATAAAACCTGATGACGGGTCATTTATTTTATAAGCATAATGCCATCTGCTTTTGTTTATTTGAATTCCCTTCTTAACTAAAGCCGCAACACCTTCAAGATTTGCATTTGTACTTCCTGAGTAATTCTGAACTACAACAACGCTGCCTGGAAAGGAACCGCCTCCTATACCGCCAGGAAATCTGCCCGCTCTCATCGGACCAAATTGAGTATTGGATGCCGTACCTCCAACAGCTGCCCTAATTGCACTTTTAACCTTATTATTTATCTTGGCGGCATAAGGAATATATGAATTTCCTGAAAACGTTCTTGCAAGAGCCGGTAGATTAACCATACTAACAACCGTTCCCTGCGTGGGAGTTGTATAGACGCTTACTCTGAGCGGCAAACCAAATGCTGCAACGGGGTTTTTACCGTTATCAGTCATATATGCGTCATAAGATTTATTATTCGCTACAACGACTGTAGATATATGAGAATCTCCCTTGGGAAGCGAAATTCTTTTCACGGAAAGCACATTCCAGCCTATATTATTTAAAGCATTTTTAACTTTACCTACCACAGACGAATAGCTGCCTCCGACATTTACTGCAACATTTGTAAAAACCCCGTAAGTAGCGGCATGAGATTTTATACTGCTAAACGAAATAATAAATACGCTCAGCATAAAAATGAAGATTAACTTTCTAAATAATTTTAAACCCATAATGTGCTTTCCTCCTTTAATGATTGTTAATATGATTAATTATTATTTTTAAATAAAATCGATATTTAAAAATAATATTTAGTTTTTATCATATTATAAAATATAAGTCAATTAATAATTTACATTAAATTAATATAATATCTGCATACTTAGATATTTATATAATTTAATAATTAGATACTGAATACGGAATTATAAAGATAGATATAAATTGATAGTTATATAATTAGATAATAATTATCGGTTATAATCATAGAGCTAGGGCTAGCTAGAGGTTTTTTAGCGCTTTTATTTATTTATGATTTTATTTTTTGGTTATTGATATAGATAGAAGGATAGGGATGCTTTTTATGATTTTAATTCCGGGGCAGGCTTTGCAAGAAAAAATCCCTGTCCGTAATCTACGCCTAATCTTGTAACTTCCTGCAATATTTCATCATTTTCTATAAATTCTGCAATAGTTTTTATACCGACTTCCCTTGCTATGGAAACGGAACTTATTACAAAAGCCCTGTCGATTTTATCTGTCATAATACTTCTTATAAATTCACCGTCAATTTTGATAAAATCAACCGGAAAATGTTTAATATACAGAAAGGAACTGAAACCGGAACCGAAATCATCCACTGCAAACCTGAAACCTTCATATTTTAAATTTGTAACGAACTTTTCAAGCAGGGTTATATTCTTAATAGTTTCTCTTTCTGTAAGTTCAAAAACTATTCTATCGGGATTTATATTATATTTTAAAATGATATCTTTAACATTTTTAATGAACTCGGAAAGAATCAATGATTTTGGAGACAGATTAACAAATAAAAACCCGTCAAAATCGCTTTCTTTCATCATTTTAAACGCTTTTTCCATTAATAAAAGGTCTAATTTATGCGCTACACCTATTGCTTCAGCCACTTCTATAAATTCGCCCGCCGAAAGCGTTGTCCCTTTATAATTTATTCTCATGAGAAGTTCATTGGCAAGAATCTTATTGTCTTTTAACCCGACAATCGGTTGAAAATAAGGGACGATGACTTCTGTTTTATTTAGTGCATCTATTACCATATTGCTCTTTTCCCGAGCTTCCTGATATACGGTAATCATGTCTTCTTCCTGTGCGACATAAACCTGATTTTTGCCTTTGGCCTTCGCTTTATACATCATATTGTCCGTAAGCATAAAAATATCTTTTTCGGTAGCTGCGGACTGAGGATATGATGCAACGCCTATTGAAGACGTTATTCCAATATTTTTTTTGCCATCGGGATATTTTAAAAGCGAAGTTCCGATTTTCTCTCTGATTCTTTCGGCTATCATATAAGCCTGCTCTATGCCTGCTCCCGGCAGAATTATCGCAAACTCGTCTCCTCCATATCTTGCTAAGATATCCCCGCTTCTTTTTAATTTATTTAAAATATCTGCAACATTCTGAAGCATTGTATCTCCGAAATTATGCCCATACATATCATTAATAAATTTAAAATTATCTAAGTCTATAAACAACAAACTGAAGATAGAATTATTTCTGTTAGCTCTTTCCGCTTCGTAATGAAGGAATTCATTAAAAACTCTCTGATTATAAAGTTCCGTAAGTCCGTCTCTCGTAGCATAATATTCAAGGTCTTTGGTATATTTGTAAATTGCTTTTATTGAACCTATGACATTCAAAAGCGTCGTCAAAACACTATTTATTACTAACTCTCTGGTACTGTCAAGAGATTCTTCGGATTGGACCCCTATCCCGACAATACCGCCAATATGAGGCATGTTCAGTATTATTTTTTTGGTTTTAACGGAAATATCGTCAGCAGTCAATTCAGGCAATTTAATCTTTTTATCGGCAATATTATGGGTTATCATTATATTTTCCATATCTTTCAATAAAGGACTGAAACTGTCGTGGTATATATTTTTATTTATCATTTCGTTGAATATTATTTTTGTTTTTTCTGTCGGTTCCCCTTTCCAGAAGACTTCTAATTCTATGAGCTCTTCATCCTGCACGAATATTGAAAATACATTATAAACTTTAATAATATTGTTCATTTCAATGAGCAGATTAAAAACATGCTCTTTCCAATCTTTTACCACTTCGGAAGTTATTATAAAACGTTCCAGGAGTTTGATTTCGAATTCCAATATGTCTTTATCTATAGCAACATCTCTGAGCTTTGACGAAAGTTTTACGATACCCTGATAAACACTGTTAAACTCTTCAAATTTAAGGTCGGAGAGATTGGACTCTAACATTTTTAAATCTCTGACGGTATTAATATTTTCAACTTCTTTATTAATACTGTTTATGCCTTTTTTAACGGATTTTCTTAAAATAAAAGCCACAAATGCTCCGCCTATAATAGGCAGCAAGAATATAAGTATTAAAAGCGCATAATAATAATATTGAATTTTTTTAGTTAAATAAACAGGGTTGAATGAAACTTCAATGACGCCGTTAACATTGCCTATCTTAGCCATAGTATGACATTTAAGACATAGTTCTTTATCTTTTAGCGGATAGGCATAAACGGATAAACCTTTGATTTTTTTATATTCAGGCAAACCTGTTAAAAATGACTGCATTACGACAGAATTCTCGGCAGGCTGAGAAATTTTACCGAACTGCTTAGAAACAATTTTACCCCTGAAGATACTTACGTTTACCATTTTTTCAGAATCGGAAGATTTTTTTAACGCTCTTATAAATTCGGCAACCTGCTTTTCATTCCATCCTCTTTTCATTACCTGAAACATAGTATTAAATGTTTCATCTGCAATATAAGAACTTGTAATTTTTGTTCCGGTATTAATTATTTTATTGCTGAAATTTGATAATAACAGAGCAGATACCGCGGCAATCATAATAGAAACAGATATCGCTATAGATAAAATAAACTTATCCAACCGTTTGAATTTAAACAGTTTAAGCATAATATTTCTTGCAAATTTTATTATCTTATGAAAGTAATTCATTGGCATCTTCCTTGGTAGGAATACCCACATATGAAAGTTTGCCGTCGATAATAGTTGAAGGGACACTTCTTATATACAAGCTGATAGATATACGTCTGCCTTCAGGTTCTGAGACATCAATCAGTCTATAAGTAAAATCCTTTCTTTCATCAAACAACGTTTTCCAGACTCTGTCGGCAGGAACACATTCTTCGCACCATTTCGAGACAAGCAATATTACTTCATGCTTAATTGCTTTTTTGTTTTCCTTAGCTATGTCGGCAGTACCGCCGATATTATCATTGCCGTCTTTATGTGCACCGCTGTCTTCACTCTTGCTATTCATTTTTTTTAATATAAACTATAAAATTTAATTAATTTATGCAATGTCTTATTTTTTTATCTGAATATTTATTTTGTCGAAATGCCGAATATTCTGCCGGTCAACATTTGTTCATAATAAAACAGTTTTTATATTTTATTTATTTGCCGGCACATTTGTTTGCATATTTACCAACATAATACCGTAGTAAAAATCTCATCTCACTGACTGGAACACCTCATACATTGAATCTGCTCTTTTATAATTTTTTCTCTATAGAGCTCAATAGCTTCTTTCCCTGTTACAAGAAATTTTAGTTCATCTAAATTAGAAGCTTTAACTTTTGTCACCCAACCGTCGGTATAAGGAAGTATATTTAATAAAAGAGGGTCGTTCAAAAGCTTTTCATTGACTTCTATTATTTCACCCGAAACAGGCGACGGAATAGGTCCAACCCATTTTCCGCTTTCTATCGTAGCCGTATTGCCGCGTCTGTTAACCGTTGTTCCTATTTTTTTAAATGTAACATGAAGAATTTTTCCCGCCTGGGTCTGAGCAACGTCAGTCATTCCTAAAATCACTATATTATTATCCTCAGGTTTAGCCCATGTATCTTTTTCCGTATCGTAATAAATATCTTCCGGTAATTCACATCCTTGAACTTCAGCCATAACATCTCCAAGTTTATATTTTATTATATTTATAATAATATTATAAATAATAATTCTTCATTTTAAATATTTATGTGATTTTTATCACTGATATTCATATTATATATGATAAAATTTAAAAATGAATTAATATAAAATGAGTACAAATATAATATAAACAAAAAAAATATATAATATAATATAATATAAATAAATAGATAGATAGATACATCTTGAGTTATATAATATGTGTTTATAATAGAATATATAATAATATAACTTAGAAATATTGTATCAGAATTAATCAAATTTACAAAATTAAAAAATAAAAAGAATAAATTCACAATAGATAATGACAGCAAACTTTATATCACGTTATAACGGGAGAATATTATGGATACAATGCTGGATCCGATAGACGCATTAAAAAGCGATCATGAGGCAGTGAGGGTTGTTTTGGGAAATCTTGACGGTTATTTAAAAAAAATAGGAGGTCAGACATCCGATTCTCTTAGAAAAAATCTAATAAATCAGCTTCACGAAATTACTTCTTTTATTGATAAAGACCTTGAAATACATTTTAAAAAAGAAGAGAACGCTTTATTTCCCGTCCTTGGAAATTATATAGGGATAGAAACCGGACCAATTCATGTAATGCTTTTGGAGCATGAACAGTCAAGACAGCTTTCTAAAGAATTTAAAGATGCTATAGCCGGATATTCAACAGACGGAAAGTATGGAAAGATAGTATCGGAAGGGGACAGCCTGATACAGCTGCTATCGGAACATATAGAAAAAGAGGATAATATATTGTTTAATATGGCAGAAATGCAATTAAGCAATGAAGAAAAAAATGAAATTATGGACAAAATGAGGACTGTTAAATAATCCAGTAAAAAATGAGGACAATAAAATGCAAACGGAAAAATTAAAAAAAGTAAAATTGGACGTGAGAGAAGACATAGCAAGAGGGGATGATCCGTTTAAAAAAATAATGGAAACGGTAAAGTCTCTAAAAGACGGTGAAGCATTAGAGGTTATTAACAGTTTTGAACCTTTTCCGCTGTATTCCGTACTTAGAAACAAAGGATTTGAACATACGGCAACCCATGTTAACGGCGGATTTGAAATTATTTTCTACAAAACAGATAATCACAAAAACAAACCTGCTGCCGATGAAGATTGGAAAAATGAAAATAATTTCAATGACGATGATTTAAAAAAACTCGCCCACTGCAGAGAAACAGAGCTTGATGTCAGAGAATTAGAGCCTCCGCAGCCTCTTTTGAAGATTTTCGAAATTATTGAAAATATGGATAAAGACGCGGCATTATCTATAATTCACGACAGAAAACCAATACATTTATATCCGAGACTAAAAGATGCAGGATTTAAATTTTTAACAGAAGATACAGGAAACGATTTATATTTAATAAAAGTTTGGAGAAATTAGAAATTTTTAAAGTAAAAGTAAAGGTAAATTAATCGGCTTTTAAACAGCATAATTCCAAACTTTTAAGACATTTTTCAGGCATTTTTTTCCATGATTAATAAATTCATGAAAAATATTAACGAAGCTGCTGCCAATATTCCGGATAAAATCCTTATTAAATTGACATCTGTAATAAGTAAAGCAAAAGACATCACCGGAATAGCCGCTATAAATAATATTGCATCAAAATATTGAAGATACTTTTTCTGCATATTGCTTATTAAACCTTTATAAGCTCCTTTTTTAACCTTTTCGAATTTTTTAAGGCTTATGAGAAATGGAAATATTTTATGCAAAAAACCTACTATTACCATACCTGCATAACCGAATAGTCCGGTAAATCCAAACGCATAATAAATGCCCTGATTTTCGGCTATTGCTCTTGCCGGTAAAAATAATATTATATTTCCGGCAAAAACCGCAGATAGTAAAAAAATAATACCGGCATACAGGTAAAAAATTGTAATATCCAATTTTTTCTTAATTCTGCCGTTCATTAGTCTGTAAAATTCAAAAGAAAATAAGATTATTCCCGCCGATAATAAAAAATCACCTATATAAAAAAGATTTTGCCCGAATAAACTATAAAAACCGTCTGCTATTGACGATATTATTATCAGAATTATTCCTGAATTTAATAATACAAAATCTGTTATCCATATAGAATGTCCGGGCTTTTTTGTCATATAAAACATAGGAAGCAGGCGGTAAGATACTGCAATAAACAGCATAACGATAAAACCGCCGGACATAATATAAATATGGCTCGTTAACGAATTAAAAATATATTTGCCTATTATGTTATTATAATAAAAAGAAACAGCCATGTACGCGCCTGCGGAAAGCCCGATAAAAAGGTATATATAAGCAAACAGAATGCCGAAACCGGTGTAATCCCATTTTTTTATTTTCTTCAGACTTATCATAATATTTAAATCGTAAATAAATACGGCTATAAATAAAAGCACGCCTCCGGACGCTATAAGCTCAGCATTAAAATAATACATTCCCGCAATAAAAATTATAAGAGATGCGGTATAGCCATAATAAACGTAAAAAAATATTTTATCAAAGGCTATCTTTACGCCGAGCGCAACAGGAATCAGCATATACGAAGCACCTATTATTACCATAAGAAGGAAGCCCAGCGTGAAAATATGGGTCAGGGCAATAATTTTTGTATTCATAAAAAAATAAGTCAAAAAACTGTTTGAATCAATGAACATATAGCAAAAAAACAGTATTAAAAATATAGATGCGGTTTCAATATGCTTTAAAGCAATGTTGACAGAGCTATCTCCGGAATTCATTATTTGTTCTCCCAAATACAATATAATTTATCACTGTTATCGATTTTGAAGCTTTTTAAGAACATCGGGTTTCAGCATAGAATAATTCCATTCAGGTTCCCATACAATATTAACTTCTGCATCTTCGACGCCCTCAATTTTTTTTAGAGATTCCTCTGTTTCAAATTTTAAAACATTACTCAATGGGCATCCTCTTGACGTTAAAGTCATATTAAGAACTATTTTCTTATTTTGTTCGTCAATTTTTATACCATATATCAACCCAAGGTCAACAATATTTATTTCGAGTTCCGGATCTACAACACTTTTCAAGTTTTCTAAAACACTTTCTTTTGTGAGCATAATTACACCGCTGTTATTTTTTAATTTTTTTTAATAATATTTTAAAGATATTTAAAAAATATTTAATAATTGTTTACAACTGCAGCTGCTAAATATCAGTGCTTTCTATACATTCTTATATTTATATATTATAACAATAAAAATAAAAATAAATTGATTATTATCACAATTTTTTTTTATTTCTTGTCCGCTTGACATCTGCGATAATTTTAGATAGTATAAATAGTAAAGCGGTATCGCAGTTAGTTTTTTCTATATAATTACATTAAGTATAAATAATATTAAAATAAATATTAAAATATCAAAATAAAATTGAATAAAGCAAACTTTAAATATAAATATTAAATATTAAAAATAGGGAGCTTATTATGAATTCAATATCTGAGAGATTTAAAAATATTATTATCATTTCTTGTTTAATAATATTTTCAATTGGCGTTTTCAATATATTTATGCAGTCAAATGCCTACGCTCTTAAAATTAATGTAAAAAACCCTGCTTTCCAATTCAAAAAGGGTATGGGTGCATTGAAAGGCGGATATAATTACATAGCGATACAGCACTTTCAAAAGGCTATAATTTTAAGACCGCATTTTGCAAAGGCATGGGGAGAAATGGGAATTGCCCTTCACCGGTTAGGTTTCCCATCTCTTGGCATTGTTTCGCTCAAAAAAGCGCTGTCATATAATCCAAAGCTCGTATGGGCAAAAAAATTTCTGGCGAAATATATGGCGGAGCCGGGCAGGTAATTTTTTAATTTGATAATTTGAGACAGACATCTATTTTATTGAGGTGAGTGATTTTTAAATTTTTAATATATTTCTATCTATTAATTTATGTTTAAATATATAACTGTATTTGCATCCAATATAGTTATATCTAATGATAATTTAGTATTAAAATATTGGTAAATTATTAAAAGTATTTTTATATCGGTTTTAAATTTCAATATAACTAATATTACTGTTAACATATATCCTTTTTGTTAAAGCGTTGTTAAAATCATGAGCAATGTTCAGGCAAAATATCCGTTCAGATTTTTTGTTAAACTTAGTCTTCCTCAATTAACCGGCTTATTTGCTTTAAATCTGAACGATTTTCTTAAAGGCATTAGAATGTCCGACGATGCGATATTATATTATCACACACACCATTTCTTGCTTCAATTTCATAATACTGCGCCGGCAGCTCCCAATGATTTTGCCTACTGGGTTGCTAACGTGCTTGGTGAAAATTTGCTGGCTGAACAACTGGCGGGCATCGATATGTTCGGTTTTAATTCAATGGAAGAATTTAAACAGAAACTTATTGAAGTTATTGAAAGCTTTATTTCTGAAAACAAGAAAACAAGACAGGTTGAAATGTCTTCCAGATTTAATTTTATCAAATCAGTTACATACGTAATGGATACAAAAAAATACGCTTATTCTCTTGATGATTTTGTAAATATTCTGCAGAGCTTATCCATTTATTGCTTATATTATCATTTCTTTGAATCTTCTTTCAGATTAAAAGAAAGAAAAAATGATTTTTCAATGTGGATTGCCAGTGAATTTAAATTAACGGAACTTGCCGATAAAATTAATAATCTTGACCCTTACACCCATACAATGAACGAGCTCAAAAATGCAATAATAAAATTAGTAAAACAATATCAATAATTTTGTGATTTATTATGAACTCAATAAACGATTACGCCGAGATTGTCGGCAAAGAAACTGTCGATGAACTTCAAGAAATTGCATCTCATTTAGAGGGAAAAGTAATACAAAATATTAATTCAACCGCTGTCGGCGGAGGCGTTGCAGAAATATTAAGCAGAATGATACCTCTCCTCAGAGAAGTAAATGTAAAGGCTGAATGGGATTTTATTAAAGGGGGAGAAAGATTTTTCGAAATTACAAAAAAAATTCATAATTCTCTTCATGGAGTTTCAGATGTTATTATAACAAAAGAAGAATTTGAATATTTTGATAAAATTACAAATGATAATTTAGCCGATATGAATTTAAACGGGGATATAATATTTATTCACGACCCTCAGCCTATCGGACTTATAGCGGCAAAAAAACGGGCAGGGTTTAAAGAAAAAAAATTTATATGGCGATGTCATATAGATATCAGTTCAGCTAATGTGAACACCTTTAATTTTTTAAAAAAATATATAGAGCTTTATGATGCATCCGTATTTTCTTCTCCTTTATTTTCAAAAAAATTAAAAATTCCTCAGATGCTGATTTCTCCTTCAATAGACCCTTTATCAGACAAAAATAAAGAACTTGACAGAAAACAGATTGATGAAGTAGCAAACCGATTTAATATAGATTTGGATAGAAAAATAATAACCCAGGTATCAAGATTTGACAGATTAAAAGACCCGCTCGGTGTAATAGATGTGTACAGATTAGTCAAAAAATATACCGACTGTCAGCTTATCCTGGCTGGCGGCGCTGCCGACGACGATCCGGAAGGTATGGAAGTATACAAAGAAGTTCTTGAAAAAGCTGACGGCGACAAGGATATTTTTATTTTGAACCTGCCGCCTACAAGCAACATTGAAATTAACGCAATTCAGAGAATGTCAACAGTAATTCTGCAAAAATCAATAAAAGAGGGTTTCGGACTTACCGTTTCAGAAAGCCTATGGAAGAAAAAACCTACAATTGCTTCTGCGGTAGGCGGAATACCTCTCCAAATAACACATAAATATTCAGGATTGCTTTCGCGGACTATAGAAGGAACCGCTCTTTACGCAAAACAGCTTCTTCAGAATCCTGAATATGCCGAGAAATTGGGCTTAAACGGACATGAACACGTTAAAAACAATTTTCTTATTACAAGACATTTAAGAGATTACTTATTGTTGTTTATAAAAACACAATACAACAATGAAAATATTATTTATTTATGATACTTATTTATTTATGATACTATTTGAAAAGAATTATAATCGCATATAACTTTATTAAATTAATGTCAATCACCCCACACTTCCGGACGGGACTTAAGCCGTGAGACAGAATGAGGTCTTCTTGCAGATTTTTGATAAAATCAAAAAAACTTAATTTGCAAATTTAATTTATATTTGATACTATAGATAAATTGTTTTATTATATACGGAGAGATGGCCGAGCTGGTCGAAGGCGTTCGCCTGCTAAGCGAATGTATGTTTACAAAGAATGTACCGAGGGTTCGAATCCCTCTCTCTCCGCCATTGCACGCTGTTTTAGTTTAAGAACTGCATCATAGACACAGATGTCATTTATATATTTTGTTCTTTGCATTTAATTAATAATATTTATTGCCTTATAACACATACCTTACAATATAATATAAAAATTCTTAAATTGATTTTAAATAATAGTCAGTCCCAGCAAATTAAACTTAACTGGAGGTGAATACTCATGGAATACAGCATGCCGCTTGGCAATTTATTAGATGTTATCAATGATTTTATTGAATCAAACGACGAATTTTCGTATGAAGAGATTATTGAATTATTAAATAATCACACGATAGAACTTAACTGTGTAGAAGATGATGATGATTTTTTATGTTCGCTTTTAGAAGAAATTTCCGAAGATTCTGAAGAAGAAGATGAAGAAGAAGATGAAGAAGATGAAGAAGATGAAGATGATGAAGACAATGACGACGACGACAAATTTTAACTATAGTGAATCTTTTTAGGATGTTGCTTATTGTTCTAATCTCGCGGTCATTACGGCAAGGGCAATTACATTTTCATTAATGACATAAAATGTCATGATTTACTTAACTTGAATTAATCATAACCCACACCTAAATCATATCTAAATCACAAAAGATAAGTTAAAATTATTGCCGTTTAAAAATTTTAAGTTTATTTTTTGTGATTTATTTAATATTTCTGTAAATCGATTATCCTTGCAAAATCAGTAGAACCCGGTTCTCCTAAAGGCAGTCCGCCGGTAATAATTGCGTATCTGAAGTTATTATCAGCCTTAAATTTTTTATTTCTTATTTTTTTATAATTATCTTTGATAAATTTAATGATATCTTCAATCTTAACATTTTTTTCCGCTATTTCTTTCATTACAATAGAAAACACTCCGGAATTAAGCGCCAGCCGTCTTTTTACAGATAAATCAGGAACTACGGCGATTATAGGCGTAAGTGGTCTAAACGATGAAATCAGACTTGCAGTATAGCCTGTTCTTGTAATTGCCGCAATAAAAGAATCTTCAATTATAAATGAGGATGAAACAGCCATTTTTGCCGATGCAATGGATACAATATTGTCTGCCGTGTTTACGCCTGTTTCAGAAGTTCGATTATTGTATGTATTGCGGCACAAATTTTTAAAAAAATAACTCTCTTCCGTAGTTTCTATTATTTTTTCCATATAAGCCACGGCTAAGTCGGGATACTGCCCAATTGCCGTTTCTTCAGAAAGCATGACGGCATCGGTACCGTCCAATATTGCATTTGTAATGTCTGTAACCTCTGCCCTCGTCGGAGACTCATCGGCAACCATAGATTCAAGCATCTGCGTTGCCGTTATTACCGGTTTCTTCAAATTGTTTGCCGCAGCTATTATCATCTTTTGTTTTAGCGCAATAGTTTCTATCGGCGTTTCTACGCCGAGGTCGCCCCTCGCCACCATAATTCCGTCCGATGTCTCTGCTATCTTATAAATATTTTTAACCGCTTCTGCTTTTTCAATTTTTGAAATTATAAAAAATTTTTTGCCGCTATAATTTTTTTCCAAAAAATCTTTAACCTCAGCTATATCATCCGGTTTTCTGACAAATGAAACAGCAAACATATCAACATCATGTTCAGCTCCAAACTTCAGCGATTTAAAATCATTATCGGTAACGGAAGGAACACTTAACTCTATATTTGGAAAATTCACTCCCTTTTCTGTTTTCAAAACACCTTCTTTAATTATTTTGCATGACAGTTCATTTTCGGATAATATATCTATAACTTTAAGTTTTATTTTTCCGTCATCTATAAAGACAAGGTTACCTTTCTTTACATCCTTTGTTAAGTATTTATAATCTATAGCAATATTTTTTTCATCGGAAAATTCTTTTATATTAGACAGTATTATGTCTTCATTTTTTTTTAAAATTATTTTATCTTGCAATTGTTTTTTGGTTCTGATTTTAGGTCCGGGCAAATCTACAAGAATTGCTACATCATCGGATAATTGCCTTATAATGTCTATAAGTTTTTCAAACGTATCGTTATCACCGTGCGAAAAATTTAGTCTTGCAACATTCATTCCAGATTCTATAAGTCTTTTAATTGTTTTTTTATCTGAACTTGCAGGACCTAAAGTACATACAATCTTGGTTTTTCTAAAATACATAAATAACTCCTTTCTAATTTTTTAAATAAGCAGCTAAATTGAATTATAGATTTACTGAAATATTTCTATTAATCTATCTTTAAGACCGGAGTTCCTTTCCTCTATTTTTGAGTGCATAGCTATCGAAAAGGCTTTAAACGTGCCAAATATCACTACGTTCTTTTTTCCTCTGGTTATTGCGGTATATAAAAGATTTTTTTTAAGCATCATATAATGCGTTTGATGAAATATTATAATTACATTATCAAATTCGCTGCCCTGCGATTTATGTATAGACAGGGCATAAGCGAGCGATAAATTGCTGTAAACATCTAAAAAGTCGTATGCGACCGGCTTAGAAAAATTCACTGTCATTGTTTTGCCTATATGGTCAATACTTATTATAACACCTGTATCCCCGTTAAAAACATCAAGGTCATAATTATTTTTAGTCTGTATTACCCTGTCGTTCACCCTGAATTGAACACCGTTACATATAAAAGTATCTTCGCTGCTGTTAATATTCTCTATAGGATTGAAAATTTCCTGCAAAATTGTATTTAATTTAAAATAACCCAGCTCACCTTTACGCATTGGAGTTAACACCTGGATATCATTAAAATCTACATGATGATTATAATTATTATCATGATTATTAATATAAACGTCTTTATTTGTTTTCTGCTTTTCAATCCTTTTATTTTTTACTTTTTTTATAAAATCGATAAAATCTTCGAGAACATAAACCTTTCCTGTTTCTTTTTCATCGTATATTTTTTTATATTTAATCATAAATTCATTATGTTTTTTTGTTTTTTTGCTATCAGGAACTTTTATTCCTTCATTAATCTTAACTTTGATATCCTCATGTTTAAATTCATTTAAATTATTTGCTGCATATGTAATAAATTTTTTATTATTAAGAAGATTATGCGCATTAAGATTTATAAGACCGCCTTCATTTTGCCTGAAAACTTTGGTGAGAAAAACGGAAGGTATAATTTTTTCATTAAAATTTATTAAATCCCTGAGCAAATCACCCGGGTTAACAGACGGCAGCTGATTAACATCTCCGACCAGCACTAATTTCGCTTCGTCCTTCAAAGCCTTAAGCAGCTGCGAAAATATAACTGCGTCAACCATGCTCATTTCGTCAATAACTACTAAATCAAAAGGAAGTTTGTTATTTTCATTATAAGTGAAATAAGACTCATTTGTTTCTCTGTTAATGGTCGCTTTTAACAATCTGTGAATTGTAGAAATACTATAGGTTGTGCCGTCCTCCGCATCAGAACCGTTGTGTTTGCCGCTATGTTTTTCATCCGCGGCAAAAATTATATCTTCCAATCTTTGAGCCGCTTTTCCGGAAAGAGACGTCAAGGCAATATTTTTTTCATTATGAATTTTACAAATTTCTTTGATAATCGTAGATTTACCTGTCCCAGGTCCGCCGGAAATAATGGATATTTTATATTTTATGGCGTTAATAACTGCATTTTTCTGCTCTTCGGTAAGAAATTCCGAAAAATTATTGGGTGCAGCATCTGCATCTTTATTGGCAGTATTACAGTCGGTACTGCCGCCGCTATTATTGCTTTCGGTGTTATATTGAGCATACTGCAGAAGCCTTTGCAGTTCCTTTGCGATTCTTAATTCAGAATAATAATAAACAGGAAGATATATTTTACGCATATTAAAATCTGTCTGGCAAACATCGGCGTTTTCGTTATTAAAATCGGAAAATAAAAATGGCGGGTCTATTATTATCTGCTTTGCTGTGCTGAGTTCAATAATAAATTTTTTAAGGTCTTTAAAATTAAAATTAACCTGTTCCGCGTCTGCATCGGCACTTATGTTAATTTCTCCGTTTATGCCGGTTTCATCGTTATTTCCGAAATCCTCTATCATTTCTGAAATATTATTTTTAATATCGGAAAAATAAACAAAAGTATTGCCGTTATTCATACATAATTCGTTTATCAGATATTTCACGGCTTCTTTAATTCTATTGGGGTCATGTTTAGAAATGCCCAATTTGTTAGCCATGATATCCGCTTTTTTGAAACCTATGCCCTTTATCTCTGTAAAAATATACGGATTTTCTTTCGCTAATTGAATTGATTTTTCTTTGAATTTATTATAAACAGCTTTAATCTGATAATCGCTGAACTGATACGGTTTGAAAAACATTATGGCGCGCCTCAGTCCAGCGCTTGATTTTATTCCTTCAATTACAAAATTTATTTTAACATCGCCTATACCCTTAACTTCTCTAATTCTTTCAGGTTCATTATCAATTATATTTAAAGTGTCTTCTTTAAATTTGTCATATATCTCTTCGGCTAAAAATTTGCCTATGCCCTTAAATATACTGGAAGATAGATAGTTTATTATGGCAGTTTTTGTGGTGGCAAGAAATAATTCATATTCGTCAAAATTAAACTGATAGCCGTATTTTTTATGATAAACATACCTGCCTTTAAGTTTAATTTTTGAATCTACAACAGGCATATCAAAAAAATTACCTGAAGCTATTAGTGTTCTGTCTTTGGAAAAAAGTCTTAAAATAATAAAACCGTTCGTCTGATTACAAAAAATAACGCTTTTAATTATTCCGTGTACGGTTTGAAGGTTAGAATCAGCGGATGTTTGCAAACCGTCGTCCTTTGGAGGATTTGCTTCTTCTGAGTCCGGAGGGTTTACTTCTGCATCCGGCTCCAATGATTCCAATTGCAATGATTTATCGTTCATTTTTTATATTTAGAAATTATTTATAACTTATAAATCAAATAATTTTTATAAACACAAAATAAGTGTATAATGTTTTATAGTATTTTCAACTTTATTATTTATTATTATATTACATTGCCTGCTTATTTTAAATAATTATTATCTGTTATTGTATTATTAATCCATGACAATATATATACGATGTTTATAGTTTTAATATTTCTTTATATACAAAGACTTTATTGTTATTTTTTGTCTGAAGAAAATTTATTAGACGTAGTGGGAACTACATGAAAAGAAACATCGGGAAGAGCATCTATAAGTTTATTGACGACGCTTTTATAAAAAAATTTGGCGATTCTATTTTTTTTTACATTAGTAGCGCCTATAACTACGTGGGAAACGTTATTCTTTTTAACAAAATCAATCACGCCCTGCACAACATCGTCAGCCTGAAAACTGAATATTGACGCTCCCATATTTTCTGCTATCGATATATTCTTTGCAAGCGATTTGTCATAATTTTTATTGCTCGTTCCAATTTTATGCCTGTTCCTTAAATTTATATGAAGTGCATAAAAATTAGAGTTAAGCCTGCCTGCTAATTTTGAGCCTATCCTCAGCAGTCTTGCAGAATCAGGGTTTGAGCTTATCAGGACCAGAATTTTTTCATTTGATTTTAATTCTAATTTATTTTTTGTTTTTAAATCATCTATATCCGCCGACTGTTCGCTGAGCTCATCGGCAACTTTTCTTAAAGACAGTTCTCTTAAGATGATCAGATTTTCAAGTTTAAAAAAATTCTCAAGGGCGATATTTATTTTTTCTTTAGAATATATTTTCCCTTCCTTTAATCTTTTTATCAATTCATTAGCGGGTATATCTATGTTAATAATTTCCGTAACATAATTTAAAATATAATCAGGCACCCTTTCGGCAACCTTAATCCCCAGTTCTGCTTCGACTTTTTCGGCAATAGAATTTATATGAAAAATATTTAATGTCGTAAAAACACTTATCCCCGATTGAAATATATCAATAGCATCCTGATATCTTTTGATATTTTTTGAACCCGGAATATTATTGTGCGCGAGTTCGTCTATTAAAATGATATTAGGTTTCCTTGCGATAATCGCTTCCGCGTCTAATTCGTCGAATATTGAATTTTTATATTCTATTTTTTTTCTGGCTATTATCGGAAGTTTGCCGATTGCTTTTTCCGTTTCCTTTCTTCCGTGGGTTTCGATTATGCCTATTGAAACATCTATGCCGTTCTCAAGCAGATAATTGCCGTCTTCAAGCATTGCATAAGTTTTTCCTGTTCCCGGAACCGCCCCTAAATATATTCTGAAAACGTTAGTATCGCTTGAAGAATATTTAATTTTATTTAATATAGAATCTGCGGAAGGTCTGCTGTATTCAATCTTCAAATTTTAAATTTCGTAAGTCTAAATTTAAAAAAATATCAAATTCAAACTTAAACGCCTCCTGTATAATATTCCCTGCGAGTTTAGTTAATATATTTATTAAATCATTCAATAAATTAATTATTTCTAACTTTAATCCATCTTATAAGCGAAAGCATTCCCCATAGACATTCTATCACACCAAACGGCCATGTTCCTGCCAAAAAACCGTAAAGCGAAGCAAGCAGGCAGGAAAAACCGAATAATAATGTATATAATGAACTTTTATCTTCAAGAAAATAAAATATCATCATTAAAAATGTTACTACTGCTCCAAAAATATTCAGGGTTGACATCGAAATTGAATGCATTTTTAATAACTCCCAGTATCAAGTTAATCTTTTTCAAACTAATTTTAATAAGTTATAATGCAACTAAAATGCCATGTCTATAACTTATTAAGTTTATTATATTTTATATTGAATTTTATATTAAAAGTATTCTAAATATGCCTATAAATTAATTAATAAAAATTTATTTATTTTATTTGTATATTTTATAGGCATAAAATAAACTTACAGCGTCATATTGCCGACATCAGATAATGTGAAAATAGGTTATCAGCATATCAATAAGTTTTATTCCTATAAACGGAGCTATTACCCCGCCGAGTCCGTAAATCAACAGATTTCTCGTTAAAATATTAGACGCCTTAGCAGGTCTGTATTTGACGCCTCTCAAAGCAAGAGGAATAAGTATTATTATAATAATTGCATTAAATATAACAGCCGACAGTATTGCAGACTCAGGCGAAGACAGACCCATTATGTTAAGAGGTGCAAGCCACGGCATAATTGGCGCAAACATAGCCGGTATTATTGCAAAATATTTTGCCAGGTCGTTTGCAATGGAAAATGTAGTAAGAGAACCTCTTGTAATAAGGAGCTGTTTTCCTGTTTCAACTATTTCAATCAATTTTGTCGGGTTTGAATCTAAATCAATCATATTGCCTGCCTCTTTAGCCGCCATTGTTCCGGTGTTCATGGCAACTCCGACATCTGCCTGCGCTAAAGCAGGAGCATCGTTTGTGCCGTCTCCGGTCATGGCTACTAATTTGCCTAAAGACTGCTCTTTTTTAATGATTGCCATTTTTGTTTCAGGCGTTGCCTCTGAAACGAACTCGTCAACCCCTGCTTCATCCGCTATAGCCCTTGCCGTTAACGGATTATCTCCGGTAATCATAATTGTTTTAATGCCTATTTTTCTCAGGCTGTTGATTCTTTCTTTAATCCCGCCTTTTACAACATCTTTAAGCTGAATAAGTCCGAGCATACGGTTATTAACCGCGACAGCTAAAGGAGTTCCGCCCTGTTTTGAAATATCGGCGGCGGTTTCTATAAGTCTTTTGTCTTCAGTTCCGCCGTTTTGAATAACATAATTTGAAATTGCTTCAACGGCTCCTTTTCTGATATTTTCTTTTTTGTCTAAAATATCAACGCCGCTCATTCTTGTCATAGCTGAAAAAGGTATAAATTTTATATTATCCTCGTCTAAATGTCTGCCTCTTAAACCGTATTTTTTTGCAAGCGTCACGACGGAACGTCCTTCCGGCGTTTCATCGCTGATTGAAGAAAGCTGCGCATAATCCGCCAATTCGTTAACATTAACGTCCACTGCAGGAATAAAATTAACGGCCATTCTGTTTCCGAACGTTATCGTTCCCGTTTTATCAAGTAAAAGCGTGTTTACGTCGCCTGCAGCCTCTACCGCTTTACCTGACATAGCAATAACATTATGCTTAACTAACCTGTCCATTCCCGAAATACCTATCGCCGAAAGCAGCGCACCAATAGTAGTAGGAATAAGACACACTAAAAGAGCAACATATATAACCGGCGAAATATAACCGTGATAATACGCAACCATAGGTTCAATAGTTACAACCACTACGAGAAAAAGAGCGGTAAACATAACAAGAAGAATATTCAGAGCTACTTCGTTAGGCGTCTTCTGCCGTGAAGCGCCTTCTACTAAACTTATCATTTTATCAATAAATCCTTCGCCGGGATTTGATGTAATTTTTATAGAAATCTTATCGGAAAGGACTTTTGTTCCTCCCGTAACAGCGCTTCTGTCTCCTCCGCTTTCCCTGATTACGGGCGCAGATTCTCCTGTAATAGCGGATTCGTCAACAGATGCAATACCTTCTATAACATCGCCGTCTCCTGGTATGATGTCGTTAGTTTCGCACACGACAATATCGCCTTTTCTAAGCATTGACGCCTTAATTTTTTCTTCTTTTCCGTCGGCTTTTAATAAACGCGCTATAACCTCGGTTTTACTCTTCCTAAGTGTTTCAGCCTGCGCTTTGCCTCTTCCTTCGGAAATACTTTCGGCAAAATTTGCAAAAATTATCGTAAACCACAGCCATAAAGTGATTTGAACAATAAACAGCATATACTTAAAATCATGCAAAAATAAATTTTTAAAAAGAATTGCCGTTGTAATTACCGCACCTATTTCTACCACGAACATAACAGGATTCTTAATCATTACTTTGGGATTTAATTTCCTGAATGATTCTGCAATCGCTGTTTTCAATATATTTTTGTTAAATGCCGACACGTGATACGCTTTGTTTGACATTTTAATTTCACTCCATTATTGATTTTATTTAAATTTTAAATTTAGAATTACGAGCCATAAGAGTCATAAATTATTAAGTTATAAATTCTTAATATCTAGTCTGCAAGAACCGGAAAAATCTTTTTAAATAATTTCTTATTTTTAACCTTTAAAATTCCTGCAAGCATAAGATTAAGTTTATCCGTATTTAATCCAGGCGTTCCGAAAATTCCGAATTGCCTGCCTGAGATATGTTCCATCACAAGCTTGCGCAGCGTCTCTTCTTTTATTCCGGTTAATTTTGAAATTCTCGGAACCTGGTCAAGAGCGGCGGCTATAGAAATGTACGGTCCAAGCCCGGAACCTGAGCCTGTAACTATATCAACTGGAACATCGCCTTTCTTTACAGTAGGATTTTCTTTTAAAAAATTATCTATAAATTTCTTTTCTATAGCAATATATTTACCGTTTGTAGGCGCATAATTAGAACCGCTTGATTCAGTGCCGTTATACCCGTTTCCGGCATAAGACGGTCTTCCGTTGAATATATAGGGGGAGGTAAATTTTTCTCCTATGAGCATTGAACCTATAGGTTTAGAGTTTTTGTACATAATACTGCCTCCCGCCTGAAAAGGAAAAAATATTTTTCCTACTCCCCATATTAAAAATGTATATGCGATACTGCATAACAGATAAAGCAATACGGTCATTTTAATGATTTTTATCAATTCTTTTGCCATAAAACACCTCTATTCCATTTTTTTATTATTAAATTAAAATTTGCTTAATATTAAACACTTTTATTTAATTTAAAACTAAAAGAACTATCTGCCGCCGTTAGCGTTAGTAAAACAGATGTCCTTTAACCATTGCAAAATGTTCGGCAATAGGTCCCAATGCAAGCGCAGGAAAGAACGTCAATGCTCCGATTAATATTATCGTTCCCATTACGACCGAATAAAACAAAAAACCGTGTTCAGGAAAGGTTCCGGCAGACTCTGGAATTCTTTTCTTTTTTATTAACGCTCCTGCAATAGCTACCTGGCATATAATAGGAATATATCTTCCAAACATTAAGGTAAATCCGAATATTACGTTATAGAACGTTGTATCTCCGTTTAAACCGGCGAAAGCAGACCCGTTATTAGCCACGGTTGACGTAAATGCGTACAGCACTTCGGAAAGTCCATGCGGACCAGGGTTAAATATTCCCGCAAGCCCTGCCGGAACCGACATAGCTATACCGAACGGCACGAGTATTATAAAAGCGTGCGCAAACATCGCAAGAGTCGCAAGCGTGACTTCTTTTTTTCCTATCTTTTTGCCTAGAAACTCCGGCGTTCGCCCTACCATAAGTCCGGCAATAAATACCGCTATTATAACCATAGTCAGCATATTTAATAATCCTACACCCTTTCCGCCGAATATGAGGTTAAGCATCATTTCAACCATTAGTATCATACCTGAAAGCGGCATGAAACTATCATGAGCGCTGTCAACATTACCCGTGGTAAACGCTGTGGTTGCTCCGGCAAACAGCGAAGTCTGCGCAATGCCGAGATGCTCCTGCTTCCCTTCCATATTGCCGCCAGGATTATATTTTGCAGCGGTAACATTAGCGCCCAGATGCGCAAGAAACGGATTGCCTGCCGCTTCCTGAGAATAAATCACGGCGACGCAGACTATTAAAAGTGTTGCCGCTACCCAGAATAGCGTCCATGCATGCTTTTTATCGTCTATCATTATCCCGTACATGAAAAAAAGAGCTATCGGTATTACGCCCATCATAAAAATTATAAGCGCATTAGTAAACGGATTGGGATTTTCATACGGCTGAGCCGCATTAACATCATAAAAACCGCCTCCGTTAGTTCCAAAATTTTCGATAGATACCATAGAAGCTACCGGTCCTACCGACAGCGTCTGTTTTGTTCCGGTTATATTTGTTACCTTTTTCTGCATCGTAAAGGTTTGAGGAGCGCCCTGCGAAAGCATGACTATAGCAAATATTATAGACAGCGGAATAAAAATTCTGTATATAGCCTTAATAAAATCTACATAAATATTTCCTACGTATTTTGCTTCATGCCTAATAATACCTCTTATAAAAGCGACAGCGAAAACAAGACCTGTCGCTGCTGAAGTAAATTGCAGAAAAACAAGCGCCATCTGTGAAAAATTAGACATTACTTCTTCACCGCCGTAATTCTGCCAGTTAGTATTTGTTATAAAACTTATTGCCGTATTAAAATCAAGCGCCCACGGAATACCCGGATAATGCATCTGATTAAACGGAAGATAGTTCTGATAATGCAGTATAAGAAATACGATTGCAGCCATAAGAAAATTGAAAACAAGTCCTATCTTTAAGTAAGTCGTCCATGTCATCTCATCTTCTTTATTGACTTTTAAAAACTTAAACGTTAAATTTTCAAACGGATTAATTAATTTATCTAAGAAAGTATGCTCGTATTTAAAAACGTGAGCAAGATATCTGCTTAAAGGAATGGCTGTTAAAACCATTATTAAAAGCACTAAACTTATCTGTAATATCCCTGTAGAAGTCATTTTACTTAAACCTCGTTAAATTTATTTAAATTGTTATTTTAAATTTTCTGTAATTTTTATTCTAATTGCCGGCAAATCGTCGATTTTACCGATATATCAATAATTGCTTAATAGATTCTCTGATATACTGAGACATTATATTATTTTGTTTATTCTGCATATTTTGAAAAATTTTAAAATTAAAATATTATTTATTAAAGTTTGTCAAGAAAATCTATCAAAAACCATAAAACGGCGTACATTAGAGCAATACCGGCCAATGCCAGTAAAAATGCGAACATTTTAATCCTCCTTTTTATTGTCATAATAAAAATAATTATTTTATCTATTGCATAATCAATTTTACAAACAATTACACGATAAATATCGGCGCGCCCCGCCGGCTGCACAAATATAACATGTAAACAGCAAATAAACCGCAAGTTACCTGTTTATCCGCAATAGATAACGCTGCACAAATATAATATGTAAACAGCAAATGCATTTACTAGAATTTATCGGGATATATCAGCACATAAAACAGATATATCAGCACTGCTACCGAAACTATTAGAAGAATAGTATTTTCTACCATTTATTCCCTCCTCTATCATTATTAATGTTATATAGATCATAACGGTATAATTAAGTTATGCCGTTAATTTATTAATTTTATTAAAATATTATTTAATTTTTTAATATTTAAATGTTTTAAGCAAAAAAAATAGCCGAAGGCGTAAAAACCTTCGGCTATTAAAGATAAAACTAAAAACTATTTATTATTTGTACTTATTAAAAGATAATATAAAACTATTTATCGTCTGTATTTATTATATGTATTTGCTGTTGATATTTACTATTTATATATCCTTTACGCTGATATAATATAATACCATACAATGATATTATTAATTACCGGAGTAAGGTATTATATAACATGATTATATTAACATAAACAGCACTAACATAAATAATACGGCATTAACATAAACAATACAACTGAACAATATAAACAAATTTCATTATTTAATTACAGCAAACGTTTTTTAATAAAATAAACACACACACATGACACGCCGCCCATATTAAATAATTATCGAATTGCACTCTTTAATAGCTTACGAAGTTAGCTGACGGGCGAGGAATAAAAAAGAGTAATCCCTTATTTTTTAGAAATATCTAAACTACACGTAATTAATATAATAATTTAACCAAGCACAATATGCATATATATACAAAAAAATAAAACACATTGCGCCGTATTATTCCATTAATTGGCTAATTAATTGATTAATTAATTATTTAAATATTCACAAAAAATACTAGCCCCAAATAACTTGGTTTCTCCGCTTTCATTATATTTATTTAAAATTAACCGCAATGTTAATATTAAATGTAATGAAATTAAGCTTTAATTTTCAAAGAACGATTATTTATAATATATTTATATTAATGATTGCACCATAAAACTTTAATTCATTTAATGTAATATATTTGATTAAATCATATAATTAATAAAAAACATTGTCAACAAAAATCGTAAAAAACCGGACAAATAAGCGTGAAAGCTGCATCACAGCAGAAATAATCTCAGATATAACCCGAGCAGGGTAAAAAACAAGACCGGAACGGTTAAAATTATTCCTACTTTAAAATAATAGCCCCAGCTTATTTTAATGCCTTTTCTTTCTAAAACATTAAGCCATAATAATGTCGCTAAAGAACCGATTGGCGTTATTTTAGGACCCAGATCGCATCCGATTACATTTGCATATACTGCCGGTCTTAGCATTGCGCTTTTTAAATTTGCCGAATGAATAGCAAGAGAATTTATCATAACCGTCGGCATATTATTCATTATAGAAGACGTAAACGCCGCCAGATATCCCGTAAACATTGTGAGCGTAAAACCGCCGTAATGTGAAAAATAGTTAATAAATCTTCCCAGCATATACGTAAGTCCTGCATTCTTCAGACCAAAAACTACAAGGTACATGCCGATTGAAAATACTACTATGCTCCATGGAGCATTTTTAAATACCCTTTTTAAATTAACGGCAGGGCTTTTCAGTCCTAAAAATACAAAGAGCAGCGCAAAAGCCATAGCAAAAAATGAAACCGGAAGATTAAGGAATTCGCTTGCAAAATATCCGCCTAAAAGAAAAAGCAGAATAAAAAATGAATACTTAAAAAGTTTTTCATCTTTAATGGCTTCCTTCGGCATCTTTAAAGATTTTACATCATAACTGACCGGTATATCTTTTCTAAAAAATAAATAAAGAGCTCCGGTTGAAATTATAATAGAAAAAATGTCCGGAGCAAACATATTTATAAAATAAGTAAAA
Source organism: bacterium (assembly GCA_021825865.1). Classification (GTDB taxonomy): domain Bacteria; phylum SZUA-79; class SZUA-79; order Acidulodesulfobacterales; family Acidulodesulfobacteraceae; genus Acididesulfobacter. Next base: position 3,627 of record JAKAFU010000012.1, on the reverse strand, counting down.
AAACCTATATTGAAATAATCGGTAGAAACAATATTTACAAGATTTGAAATCTTAAACGGAAGCGAAGCCGTATCGGCGATAAATCCGCCTGCCATGATAAACGGCAGCATATTTTTTCTCTGGAATTTCAGAGCTTTCATTTTTTCATAAACAATAGGCGTAATAATCAGAGCAGCTCCGTCATTTGCAAAAAAAGCAGCGACAAGAGCGCCGAGAAGTATGACGTATATAAACATTTTCCTGCCGCTTCCGCCCGCAAATCTGGCAACATGCAAGGCTGCCCATTCAAAAAAACCTGCTTCGTCCAATATCAGGGAAATTATAATTATGGATACAAAGGTAAAGGTCGCGTCCCATACAATATCAACTACTTTAAAAATATCGGCATATTTGATAATCCCGAAAGCAAAGGCTAATACGGCGCCTATCATTGCGCTGTAGCCTATTCCTATATTGTAAGGTTTTTTGACAATCAAAAAAAGCGTCAAAAGAAAAACAGCAACGGAAAATATGATTTTATATTCCTGCGGCGTAAGAACAATCATGATTTATCAGATGTATTGTATTATATGTACCGTTATATAAAAATATTTTTATATAATTAATTTTACAAAAATAAATTTTAATTGTCAAATTAAAAAATTTTGTAAAATAATATATACAAAATTAGTATAAAAGTTATTATATAGAATTAATAATTACATATTAGCACATAAGGGATATAAACCATCATCAGTTTTAACCTCGTTCTGAGTCTGAATATTATTATACATTAGCATATTCAAGATATAAACCTGCTAGTATAAAAATTAATATATAGATAGAATTAATAGGCAAAATTAGTATATATAACTAATCAGCTTACATTATACGTCTAAATCTATCGGCAGATATTTTTTCAATAATTTTATAAAATTTTCACGTGCTAAACGATATTCGGCAGAGTGAATATCATATTTAACTGCGGTATTATGCAGCATCTTATGGGCTTCGTCAAGGTCGGTACCTTTTAAATTTGATTTATCTATACAATCTTCAAGACCGCATTGCTCTGATGAAATTGTAGCGCGGCTATCTAAAGAAGAAATACCTACGACTTTTAAACGCCTTTCAAAACGGAGCAGTTTTGCAAGCGCTCCCAGGAAAGTAATTCTAACGTCATTTTTATTTGCGTTAATTGCGTCAGTTGCGTCATTAGTCAAATTTCTGTTTTTATTTAAATCGGCAATTTTATATGAATCAGAAGTCGTAATTAAATCAGAAGCGCTGTTTGAATCTGACGTTGAATTTGACGTTGAATTTGAATACACATCTGAACTTACGCCAGAACCAGCATTTGAACTTTTGGTAGATACAATAGATAAATTTGAATAATTATAATAACCGGCGCCGTCCTTAGCCGTATTATGCGCCCAAGCAATCAGATCTTCGACAGACATGGGCTTCGCAATAGCGTAGCCCTGCCCGAAATCCGCTCCTAGAATAGTCGCCGCCTCTATTAATCCTCTGCATTCTAATCCTTCAACGACGACTACCCTATCTAATGACTGAGATAAATCGGTAAGATGCGCTATAAGTTCTATGACGGTTAACGGGTCATGATGGGCACCCCTTACTAAACCCTGGTCTATCTTTACAAGTTCAAACGGCAGCTGCCTCAAACGCAGAAGCGAACTGTATCCGGAACCGAGGTCGTCTTCGGCAAAATGAATCCCCATTTCAAGCCACGGTTTAAATTTTTTTTCAATATCGTTAAGCTCAAGAACATCGCTTTCAAGAAGCTCAATCCAAAGTTTGCCGGAGCATTTTTTATCGCTTATATTGGTTGAAACATTAGTTGATTTGTTTTTGCTATTGATTTCATCGATTTCTTCGTTATCTTTTATATTCAGGTCTTTTGTAAGAATATCTTCAGCATAGCTGCCGGTGTCAAAAATTTTAGCGCCGTCAATAATTTTTTTTGTAATTTCCGCATATCTTTTGTCTATAAGACCGTAAGGCGGAAGGTTAATACTAACATCTACATTTATGTTTTCTTTAAGCATAAGCCTGTAATCTTCAAACATAAGCTCTAATCCTTTTTTATAAAGCTCATAAAGACATTCCGCCTTAAAAGAAGGCAGAAACTGACCCGGAGACAAAACTGCATCGCCGTTCTTTAAACGCGCAAGGGCTTCTATCTTGACAAACTCTCCTGTTTTAAGATTAATAACGGGCTGATAGTACATTACTAAACCGCCGCCGTGTAAGAGTGCACGGTGGATGCCGCGCTGGGATACGCTCTGCACCTCCGGTAAATCAGCAGACGTTTTTAATTTTTCAAGTCCGAGAGAAACTATGTGATGCAGATAGCTTAAAAACTCTTTATGCGCAGGACTGCCGAATCCTCCGACAAAAGGAATAAATATTACAAGCACGGCAAATACTTCTTCGTCTAATTTTAACGGTACCATAGCGGCTGACTTTGCATTGAGCGATTTATATAGATCCTTCCACAATAATACTTTTTTATCCTTTGTATAATTTACAACAATTTGAATTTCGCCGGTACGATAAGCCTCTCCGATTTTTCCCTGACCTTCCGGACGCTCTGGGTCGCGCATGACAGGTTCGCCGATACCGTTATCTAATTCTGTAAAATAAGTCTCAATAGGTTTGCCGCTTATAGCTTCCGCCCTGAATATTCCCTGAGCGTCTGTTCTTCCTATAACGACTCCGCAAATCTCTTTTAACCCGCTAAGTATATTAACGGTTCCTTCTATAAGTTCGCCGTAATTTATCGCTTTCCAGACTAAGTCGTCAATTTTTTTGAATGCCGTATTTCTTTCTTTTTCGAGCACTTTATATATTTCAATCTGCCAGCGCGCATCTAAAGTGAGCCTTCTTGAAATTATAGAAAGAGCCGGCCTCATTCTTATAGAACCCATCAGATTATGCTGCAGAATATTCAAATAAAGGTCATATGATTTTATCAGCCAGTCTATTTCTACACCGCTGCCCACATGTACTATACCGGCTGCATCTGCTATTTTTTTGTGCTCTTCCATGTTCAGATAAGGGTCTATCATTTTCTCAAAATGCTTGCCCTGCTCTGATTTAAGGCGGGCAAATTCTTCATTAGTCAGTTCGGAAAGCACTTCTTTAGGTCCGTCTGAAATTGCCAGAGAGTCGTAAAATAGTTCTATAAATTCATCTTTTATATCCAACAATTTATTTTTAGCCGGTATTAACAGACGCGCAGCCTCTTCGCCATATGGTGTATCAATATATTCTTTAGCAATATCTGCCGCAGGAATTGCTTCATCGGCAAGCACCCACCACGTCTTTCTATTGGCTTTGGCTGATTTTGCGGCATATAGCGCATAATCTGCTTTACGCATTATTTCGGCGGTATCATTACAGTTTCCGTCGAAACATACAACCAAACCCATGCTGGCTTCTTCATTTACAATAATACCCTCAGCTACGACAACGGGTTCGGAAATGGCGTCATGAATCCTGTCAAGAAGCGGGTTAAGTTCATCAATATTATCTTTATTAATATTTTCAAAAATCACTATAAATTCATCGCCGCCGATACGGGCGGCATAATCTACCTTGCGTATGTTAAGAGTTATCCTTTTAGCA
>JAKAFU010000072.1:2199-2902 GCA_021825865.1 bacterium | reverse complement strand
GGGAAGCATTTAAGAAAGCTAATACTAAAAATCCATCGACTAAAAAAAGAAAACCGACGCATTTACAGTGCAAATGTTCAAATAAAACGGGCGGAGTTAAGATATTCAAAAATGCGACTAAAAATCCGTCCGGCAAAATAGGCTATCTCGGCAAATGCGACGTCTATAAAAACCCTGACGGAAGCGTAGTCGTTAAAATGCCTGAAAGCAAATGTAAGAAAAAGACGGCTTCTAAAAAACCTAAATCTAATCCGTCTAAGTCTAAAAAATGGATGCAGGATTTAGATTTAAAGAAAGGTTCGCTCCGTGAATATGTTGCCGAAGAATACGGCGATAAAGGCTTTGAAACGAGCAAGAAAAGCGGGAATAAAATCATTAAACCTGAGGTCTTAAAAGAGATAGCTAATGATAAGACTCTGCCTGAAAACAGACAAAGAGAGGCAAAGTTGGCAATTAAATTTGATAAAGCAAGAAAAGCAAGGGGGAAAAAGAAATGATAACTACAAATCAACCTTTATCAACTCAGTCTAATCAGAATGAAACATTAGGGCAGATAGCGACTGATGTTTGGAAGAAGAACGGAACGCTTACGATAGTTCTCGTAGGCGGCGTATTAGGTTTAGGTGCATATGCTTTATATAAACTTTTAAAATGGTGAGGGATTATGCCGAAAAGATTAAAATTAATAAAAGGATTTCTAAAT
>JAKAFU010000072.1:0-2189 GCA_021825865.1 bacterium | reverse complement strand
TAAATAATCAGTCTATTAACGAAGTTGTAGGCTTAAATATCGCTTATTCAAATTCAAATTTCGGAGCAGGCAACTATCCATCCGCATATGCTTTAAATGAACCACGAGGTATAACATTCGACGCTTTCGGTAATTTGTGGGCGATAGATGTAGGATCTGGTTCTACTTGTAGAATCGTAATGTATCCACCGCAGAATCAGTTTAACGGACAACCTGCAACATTTGTGATAGGACAGTCAAATCTTAATACATATTCCAGTGCTGGTGCTGGTCCCACGCAAACAGCTTTAAGTGATGCCGTTTATAACATTGCCTTCGACAAAAATAACAATTTATGGGTAAATGACGGCTCATCTATCAGGGGCTTTGAATATCCGTTCGGCTCTGGCGGAATACTTACATTGAAGTGGATGTTGGGCGAAGGAAGTTGGACTGTAAACGGTGCTAATTCTGGCAGTGCGGCGGCATTATCTCTTACAATCAGAGGTAATACATTCTGTTTTGACAATAATAATGTCATGTGGGTAGCAGATACGGGCAACAATAGAGTTTTAGGCTTTAAACCTGAAGTGTTTTACGGTAATATTGGCGGTAACGCAAGTTATGTTATCGGTCAACCTAATTTTACGTCAAGCACTGCTCAAACATTATCGGCACAGTCTTTAAATCAACCTATTTCCGTTGCAATAGATAAAAACGGTTATTTATGGGTTAGTGACACAGATTATATACAAGGTAACCGTATATTAGGATATAAAAATCCTTACGGTGTTAATGTTGCCGCCGATTATGTCATCGGTCAGCCTAACTTTACTACATCAGGTTATGGTTCAACACAAAATCAGTTTAGCGGAAATATTACTACAATAGCTTTCGATAATTCAGGCAACCTTTGGGTTTACGATTATTATCGTATTTTAGGCTTTGCTTCTGCTGATTTATACGGCAATAATCAACCAAATGCTTCTTGGCTTATGTTTCAAACATCTTACACAGGACAAGTAACAAGTTCGCTATCTCAGGAATATACATTGCAATATGATATGGCGGGATTCTTTTATCAAACCGCAGTTCCAAATGAAGAAATAGTAACGGCTCTGCCTAATCCTTATCAGATATATTATACTGACTCTCTTTATCTCGCTTTTAATTCCGAAGATGATATGTGGATTTCGGATACTGCAAATTACCGCTTGGTGCAGTATAAAAATTCAGATATAACATCTAACGCTTATCCTTATAATTGCAGTAGAGTTTTAGGGCAAAGTCAATTTTATATACAGGGACAAACAGGACAAACGCAATATAATTTATCTCAAACTATCGATATTGCATTTGATAAGAATAATAATTTATGGTGTGCTAATGGTGTTACAGCGGTTAAAGGCTATCAATACCCAAATTACTCGCAACAAGTTATGCAAAACTGGGCTATAGGTGGTTCATTTACTTCTGATTTACAAGGTGCTTCTCAGTCCACTATATATGGAGCAAACACTGTATCATTCGATAATTTCGGCAATATGTATGTTGTAGATTATCATTATTACCGTATTTTAGGTTTTTCGGCAGACAGTTTATACGGCAATAATGTGCCTAATGCTTTCGTAGTGATAGGTCAGGCTAATTTTACGGCAACGGCATTAGCCTCTCCTCCTACGCAAAGTAGTTTATATACAGTTTGGTCATTAATAGGTGATTTAGGTTCTAAAGTAGTTTTTGATTCAAATAATAATATGTATGTTTCCGATACTAATAATAATCGTATTATGATATTTCTTTACGGTTCGGGTTTTACAAATGGAATGAATGCAAGCATAGTTTTAGGGCAGACGTCTTTTACGACAGGCACATCTGGAACATCTGTATCGGAATTAAGCACTCCTCAAGGCATGGCATTTGATAAAAAAGGCAACCTTTGGGTTTACGATGCAGGAAATTCAAGAGTTTTAATGTTTAGTCCTCCTTTTACGACAGGAATGTCGGCAAGTTTCACTATAACGGGAATTGGCTATTATGGAGGCGGTTTAGTATTTGATTTGCAAGGTAATTTATGGGTTGCAGACAGTTATAATAGTCGTATATTAGGTTTTCCGTCTTCGGTTTTATATTCAGGAACGAGCATATCGGTATCAAGCGCAACCGTTGTTTTAGGTCAACCTAACTTTACATCTACTACGGCAGGTTTA
>JAKAFU010000011.1 GCA_021825865.1 bacterium | reverse complement strand
ATTATTTGATTATTTATTATTTGAATGATTTAAATAGTGATTCAAATTCTACATTTTTATAGAGTGCAATTATCGTGCCATATTTACGTAAACGTTACTAAAAATTGACAAAATTTTATATTCTAATCTAACCGTTTTCTAACCGTTTGATTATATTATAATATTAAAAAATAATAAGCAGGAGGCAATGTCAGTATCAAAGAATTATTAAAAAAGCACTAAATAAATATTGAAGAAAATACATAAATAATTTTATTTATGAGAAATTATTTGCACATTTTATATTGCCGTTTAATATTTATGTGAGAAATAATTTTCTCACATGTCTATCTTATTTATATATATATTATATATCTTATATATCTTATAACTTGTGCGTAACCTTATAGAGATAAGATGCAGGATATTTTATAAAGTTTATAAAGCTCAAAGGCATGCTTTATGCTCTTTTTTATAAAATCTTTCTTTTTCGCTGTAAATGCATCCGCAGTAATTCTGCCTGTAAAGATTATAAGCATGCGATAGTTCGATGCCTTCTTTATAGCCCTCTCTGAAATCTCTGTAATAAAATTTTACGCCGTATTTTTTTTCTAAATTAAAACCTGTTTCTTTTATAAAATCATGTTTTTGATGTTTGCTGTAAAGAAGCGTTGTGCTGAAGTAATCAAATTTTGACGCTTTTGCTAATGCGGCTGTTTTTTCAAGCCTTGAACTTAAACAGTAGTAACAGCGGTTTTCTTCCCTGAACACGACGGAACGCAAAAACTCTTCCATTTTGTATTCTTTTTCTAAAATTACTTTAAGACCGGAGTTGTCGGAAAAATCCGTCAGAGTATTCTGCCGTTTCAAATATTCCGTATACGGATGAATATTTGGGTTATAGAAATAACCTATTATGACGTCAAATTCGTCTTTAAGCGATTTATAAGGATACATCAGGCACGGCGCACAGCAGATGTGCAGAAGCAGTTTTCCGTTCATAGCTTATCTATTTTTTTTTCTTCCATTTACTCTATATTTATATTTAGTTTATCTCTTTATTTACTCTATGTTTCTCTATTTCTATTTATTCAATATATTTTATTCAATATATTTATTCTAAATATTTTATAGTTTTATTCTATCTCTTTATTTATTTTATATGTCTGTTTATTTTATCTTTTTACTCTATCTTTCTATATTTCTATTTATTTTGTATATTTTATTCAATATATTTATTTTAAATATTTTATATTTTTATTCTGCAGTTATATCGATTCTATTTAACAGTTTTATATAATTTACTATAATAAATCTTCTCTTATTATATTGAAATGTTTATATGCGCTTTCGGTGGCTATTCTGCCCTTTTTAGTTCTTGCTATAAGTCCGCAGGAGACTAAATATGGTTCTATTACTTCTTCCAAGGTTCCCTTCTCATCGTTCATCGCCTGAGCCAGCGTGTCAACGCCGACTGGACCGCCTGCAAATTTGTTTATAAGAGTATGCAGAAAAAATTTGTCGTTATCGTCTAAACCCAGTTCGTCGATGCCCAGCTTGTCTATACCGTACCTTGCTACTGCCAGTGTTATAGAATTTTGCTTAAGATGCAGCATATAATCCCTTAATCTTCTTATCATTTTATTTGCTATCCGAGGCGTACCCCTGCTGCGGCGTGCGATTTCTTCGGCAGCTTTTTTTTCAACCGGAATTTTATATATCGAAGCCGACCTGATTATAATTTCGGTTAATTCATCAATGTCGTAATATTCAAGCCTTGCGGTAAAACCGAAACGGTCTCTCAGCGGCGACGGAATAAGCCCTGCTCTCGTCGTGGCGCCGATTAGCGTAAAACGGGGCAGTGAAAGCCTTATTGATTTTGCCGACGGTCCCTCGCCTATGACAATATCTAATCTGAAATCTTCCATTGCAGGATAAAGCATTTCTGCAACAGGTTTTGGAAGTCTGTGAATTTCGTCAATAAAAACAATATCTCCCTCGCCTATTGAAGATAGAATAGAGGCTACATCACCGGTTTTTTCTATTGAAGGTCCCGAGGTTGTTTTTATATTAACCCCAAGCTCTTTTGCTATTATTGTTGCCAGAGTGGTTTTTCCCAATCCGGGCGGACCGAAAAACAGAAGGTGGTCTAAATCGTATTTTCCTGTTTTAGCTTTTCTTTTTTTTGCGCCGTTTATAAAAATGAGAAGATTTTCTTTCAGTTTCGTCTGACCTATATATTCTTTGAAACTTAAAGGTCTTACAGGATTATCGTTAAGAGCCGGATCTATGTCATTGCCGTCATCTTCATTATAATTATCGCTATAATTGTCATCGGCTTTTGCTTCTTTTTTTAGAGCATTGCTGTTGCTGCTGCCGAAATCTTTTTTATATGAACTCATGATATTTTATTTGGTATATATGTTGCATAAACTCACAATATTTTATTTTGTTTATATTATGTTGTATAAACTTATTATGATATTTTATTTTTGTATATATGCTTGAGGCACTCTCTAATTAGATTTTCCGTATTTTATTTTGTTTATATTATGTTGTATAAACTTATGATATTTTATTTTTGTATATATGCTTGAGGCACTCTCTAATTAGATTTTCCGTATTAATTTCGAAAATATATGCTTCTTCAGCTACGGTACCGGAAATCTGGCTTTTTTCCTGCATCTTCATGCCGGTACGGCTTGCCAGTTCAATAGAATCCGCCATAGAATATCCTAAGGCGTTTAACGCAAGAGCTGTTTCATAAATAATATTTTTGCCTATGCTATTTCCGTTATTTTTACTGTTGCTGCTGCTAATACCAATATTTGTCTTCTTATTGTCATTATTATCGTGAACGCCGTTCTTGTCAATACTTTTGGTATTACTGCCGTTATCTGAAATGACACCATTATTAAAATTAGCAGCATCAGCAGCATAAAAATTGCTATTTTTTGTATTGTTTGTATCGCCGCCGTCATTATTATTACTATTATTATGACTGTTATTGCCGCTAGTATTATTGTCATTTTTGCCGTTTTTTTTGTAGTCATTAACATTAGCAATGCCGGCACTAACGCATGTATTGCAGTTTTTGCCGCCGCCGGTATTATAATTATACTCCCCGATACTTGCCGCTTCAACGTCTTTTAACGAATTAAATCTTTTGACTATTTTATTTTTCAGTCCGGATACTATTCTTTCCGCCGTTAGAGTTCCTATTCCTTTAATTGATGACAAACCTGCAATATTTTTAGTTAATACAAGATTAATGAAGTCGTCTGCGTTTATGTTTGAAAGAATTGTTACGGCAAGTTTCGGACCTATGTCTTTTGTATCTAATAATATGCTGAAAAGTTCTCTCTGGGTGAAATTAGGAAATCCGTAAAGAACTATTCTGTCTTCCCGAACATAAGTATATATAAAAAAGGAGGCATATTGATTAAAACCTGAATTATTGCTGTAATCGCTGTTGTTATTAAGGCTGCCGTTATGATTCTGCTGAACGAAAAACTGTGAAAAATACATCTGATTAACCGGAAGAAAAATTTCATATCCGACCCCTTGCACATCTAAAATAACAAGTGATTTTTCTATATCGGAATAAATTATATTGCCGCGCAAAAAAGCTATCATCTAATTGGTAATCTTGATAATCGATTTAGTTATTTAGTTGTTGAATTAGTTAGTTATTTAATTATTTAAGTGTTTAATTAATTATTTAGTTATTTAGTTAATTATTTAATTATTTAATTGCTTAGTTAATTAGTTAATTAATTGTTTAATTGTTTAGTTAATAAGTCAGTTATTTAATAATTGTTTAGCGATTGAATTATTTAATCATTTAGTTATTTAGTTATTGAGTTATTGAGTTGAGATAAACTGCCCCGTCCTCATTGGCGAAGCTTCTTAGTTCATAGCTAAACATAATTTGACATATCGGTAGCGCAGCATATGGCAGCGCTCAGGGCGTCTGAAACATTATTATTAAGGGGTTTAGCGTCTCTGCCGCAATTTTTTCTGTTTTCTGTATCGCTTTCGGTATCACTTGCAGAGACATCAACGTCGTTTAATTCTTTTATAAAATTATAGACCATTCTGCGGACGGCTTCTTTATCCGCTCCGCCGTAGCCTGCAACATTTTTTTTTATATACCTCGGCGCATATTCTTTCAGACTGATTCCGTATAATGAGGACAGCAGGCATATAGCACCGCGGGCTTGGGAAAGTTTAATCAGCGAAGAAGGGTTTAAACCTAAAAAAACTGATTCTATAACCATAATTGCAGGACGGTACTCCTCAATTATCTGTTTCAGTTCAGTAAAAATCAAAGCTAAATTATTCGGATATGTATATTTTTTTGCGTCAATAAGCCCTATGGAAACTAACTTTATTTTTCTGCCGAATTGAACAGAATCTAAAATGCCCCATCCGGTATATATCGAACCCGGGTCAATCCCTATAATTCTTATTGAACCGCCGGCATTATTATTGCTCTTAATGCTGCAAGAACCGCCGTTATTATTCTTTATCATCTATTATATCAAAATTTGCATTAACATTCTGAATACCTTCTATTTCTTCAAGCGCATCTAAAAGTTTAATCATCTGCTCCGATTCTTTTCCTTGAAGTTCAATATAAGTTTGCGGAATATAGACAACCTCTGCAAACTTTACCGTCATTTTCTTATCTTCAAACGCTTTTTTAATATCTTCAAAATCCTTAGGGTCGGTAGTTACAATTATTTCATCTTCTTCCGTTTTAACGTCTTCAGCCCCCAGTTCCAGCGCCGTCTCCATTATCTCGTCTTCCGTGTACTCTGCGGCGTCAAATCCAAGCGTTCCTTTTTTATTAAACATCCATGCCACGCAGCCGGATTCTCCGAGACTCCCGCCGTGTCTTGAAAGAGCATATCTTAACTCGGAAACCGTCCTGTTTTTATTGTCGGTCAGGACTTCAATCAGAATGGCAACGCCGGCAGGACCGTAGCCTTCATAAATCAGCTCTTCGTACGAATCCCCTTCAAGCTCGCCTGCTCCTTTTTTTATGGCTCTTTCTATATTTTCCTTAGGCATATTATTTGCCTTAGCTTCGTCAATAGCAAGTCTGAGACGCGGGTTTGAAGAAGGGTCTTTTCCTCCTATTCGTGTTGCCGTAATCATTTCCCTTATAATATTAGTGAATATTTTCCCTCTTTTTGCATCTATCGCACCTTTTTTTCTTTTAATAGTACTCCACTTGCTATGACCTGACATAAAAATCCTCCAAAAATAAAATTTTTTACTGCAAAAGATATAAAAAAACTGTTTTATGATTATATTTTATACTCTCACGGTAATATAAAAATATCTATATGATATGATTATACTTTTACAACCTCACTTTAATATAAAAATATCTATTAAATATCTATTATAATATTATTATATTTTTACATTCTCACAATAATATAAAAACCTATTTGTTTTTTCACTAAAGCTTTCGGCAAAACAACAGCCGATGCAATAAGAGAACAGATGACGCCGTAAGAAAACAGCCGATGTCATAGTTTTTCACCTTATCGGCGTTACCGGCGCATTTAAATCAATTATTTATCAGATTATACAACCATTCTTTAAAATAATAAAGGATTTTTTATAGAAACGCAAACCGCCTATCAATAACTAATAATTTGATTGCGAACTTGATTGCGAAAATATTATAAATAAACTTTCAAAACTTGGATTTTTTAGAGTCAGCCGGCGTGAAAACCGCAGAGTATTAAAATTAAATCAAAATTAAACGATATCGTGTATTAAATTATTCATAACGGTTAAATATTATACAAACCGTAGAATAATAATGCAATATTAATATTTCAACGATACTGCACGCAAAAAACATAAAGCATAACATTAGGAATAAAACGTATCCGAATCTATTTTGTGTCGATAATCTTTAAAGAATATTTGATTTAGTAATACCTGCGTGTTATAATTATAACAATATAATTTAACTATTTAAGATATATATTAAAATAAAAAGGCATAAAATTATGAAGACGTTAACCGTAAAATCAAATGAAAAAAGAATAGCCACGAGCATAAAACTAAATAAAAAAAACAGGGATTTTGCAAAAAATTTCTTTAAACAATATAATCTTACTCTAAGCGACGGCATTAATATGTTTCTTGCCAAGGTAACTATGGATAAAAAACTTCCTTTCGAGCTTGAAATACCCAATAAAGAAACGATGAAGGCTATTAAGGAAGCGGAAAAAGGGGAAGTAACTTATAATAACAGCGTAGAAGAGCTTATGAGGGAACTTAGGGGTTGAAACTAAAGCTTTCCAAATCAAACAGATTTAAAAAACACTATCCTAAAAGGGTGGTTCAAGCCGATGACGAAATTTTTATTTCCATTATCCGCAGTCTATTAAATCAAAAACCCTTAGAACCCAAATTTAAAGACCATAAATTAACCGGCGATTTCAGCTATTGCCGTGAATGTCATATAAAAAACGACCTTCTATTGATATATCAGATTTTAGATGGCGAAATAAGACTTATAGATATCGGAACTCATTCCCAATTGTTCGGGTAATTGTTCATAAACCCAAAATTGCCATAAGAAGCGGACATTTCTAAATTGCCTTGACAGAGTAAAAACAGCATTAAAAACCAATAAAAAATCCCCACGCATATTGGGGAAATTTATTTTGCAAAATTGGGGATTTTTTGATTGCAAAATACAGTTTACGGATAGTCATATTATGCAATAAACATAAAATGACGTTTAGGTACTCGCATCTTAGCAATTCGCATTTAATAGAAAGGGTAAAAGTATTAGATAGTAAAAAATTTACTACCGATTTACTACCTCTACAGTAAATTATAAATTATAAAAACGGTGAAACCCTTTAAAATAGTGGTGAGCCGCGCGGGGGTCGAACCCACGACCACCTGATTAAAAGTCAGGTGCTCTACCAGCTGAGCTAGCGGCTCTCAATAGCAAGATTTAATATAGTAATATAAATAAATTATAAAGTCAAGATGTTTTATATCATCTTTCTGATGCTGTATAGTTAGCTTTAAATTTTAATCTATTTTATTCGATTAACAGAAAAATTAATTAAAATATTTTATAATTAATTCAATCGGTGAATGCTGGAATAAAGTTTTACCTCGGCATTCAAACAAAAAAATTAATTAAAATATTTTATAATTTAACCCTGATGCTGCGAAGATACCTAAAGCAACTATTGCAATAACGCTAACTATAACGACTGCCCAAGTGATTTTTGCTGCTTGTTTTTCGTCCATAATAAATTCCCCCTTTCTAATATAATATAAGTTAAATATGCTATCAACAAACGACGTTTAATTATGCAATAAATTTTATAATTTTTCAAGATATTTATAAACATTAATTGCAGCGGTCTTTCCGCTCAAAGCGGAACGCGGAACCGATGAACCGCCTAAAACTGCGTCTCCTGCCGCAAATACCCCGTTAATACGGGTCATATAATTATCACTGTTTATGCCGATTAAACCTTTTGTCTCACCGCAAATACTTGTATTTTCTTTACAAAATTCACTATAAATTTTTGGCGGATTTACAAATAATATTTCATCGGCATCGAGTTCATACACATCATTATAATCCGGATTAAAGCCATAATAAGATGTGCTGCCTATTCTGTTTAGATGAAGTTTGATAATTTTGTTTAATTTAATATCTAAAGAATCCATAATATAATTATCAGACTCAAACATAAAAAATTTAATTCCTATATTAAAATCTTTAATAATCTGCTTATCCCATGTAGGAACATTTTTGAAATCTTTAGGAAATACCAAATAAACATCCTTAGCGCCTAATTTTTTTAATTTTATTGCAAGACTGATGCCTAAATTGCCGTATCCTATAATAGCTACCGTTTTATCTTTCATTGATTGCAAATTTTTATCGTTTACAAACGGGTTTGCAATATCATCTTTCATTTCATTGAAAGTTCCATTTTCAGAATATACCATTAAATCGTTATCGGTATATACGCCGACGGCAATAATCACGGCGGAATACTTTTCTTTGAGCGCCTGTATATCCAGAACCCTCTGCTCAGTCAAATAATTGATATTAGAAGGTGATTTCAATCTAATTTCTTTATCTATAATCTTTTCATGTATGTTGGATATAGGCAGCGAATTTCTGGAAAGACCTCCAAGCAATTTTTTAGATTCATAAACATCTACGCCAATTCCCCATTTGCCGAGCAATATTGCTGCAGATAACCCTGCCGGACCTGAACCTACAACAGCTACTTTATGTTTTGATTCTTTATATTTTAATTCATTAAAATATCCCGATTTAAATAATGTCTCGCATAACCCGTGCATAACCTTGGCAGATTTTGCATCTGAACCGCCAATAGAATCAAAATTGCTGTTATAGTCCGAGTTGACAATTGACAGCGCATAGTCTAAATTGCCCTTATAGTCATAATTTACATTAAAATTGACTGCAGTTTTCTCTTTGAAAGAACTCAAAGGGCACACTTCAGAGCAAATTGCATCGGTTTCATTAGGGCATCTTGAAAATTTCGACACCATATTTGAAACAAACATTAAACGGACAGAATCATTTAATTGCATATTCGACCTCATTTACATACAAACAAAACAGTATAAAATTATAATTATAGACATAGATATGCCTATTAATTATACATATATTATACATATATTGTTTTATTATACATATATAATTTTAATTATTTTCGATATGCCATTATTTTATTTTCAATCAACAAATAAGTCAAGATAAAATATAATAAAAACTAAAAAACCGTAAATTTCCGGACCAGGCGGTCAAAGAAACTTACGGTTTCATAATACTCGCAATATTTAAAGATTTCATTAAATCTTTAAACAAACATTTAACTATCAGCTGCTAATCAGCCATGAACCATTCCAACTCTAAAAGGCATAAGCTGTTTAGCTTAATTCCTGATAAATCAATCTAATTAAATCAATCTAATTTAACATACCATATATACAATATATAAGTATAATTATGTTAAGTATCTTAATATAATAAAATTAACCATTAAACATTAAACAAAATATTAAACATTAGCACTTGGAATATTTAAATCAACCCCACTTTTGTTTGTTAATATGAGCAACTATTTCTGCTTTTGACATTTGTCTTAATTCATATGCCGATTTCTTAGCTTTTTGGAATATACTTACGCAATTCGGGTCAAGATTATCAGCTATTCCGTCTTCTGAAATTGCAATAATTTTTGTTAGCATATGAGCTAAATCCATATGTAATTGATTAGTCTTTCTTGAACGCTCGATAATCTGTTCAACATCCGGAGCAATTTTTTCAAATTTTTCTTTCGGCGCTCCGCATTTAGGACAAATATCAGGAGCTGAATCACCGTCGTGAATATAACCGCATACTGTGCATTTCCACTTCATAATACAATACCTCCGTAATTTAATTTTAATTTAGTTTTAGTTTATTTTTTGTTGATTTTGTTGTTTTTATTAAGCAGCTAAAAATAAACTTTTGAGGCAGACATTATATTTAATCTTTAATATTCAACATCCGCCGTATATTAATAACATATCACAAAAATAAATAAATTCAAATATAAATACAATAATAATTATTAATTAATATTGTTTATCATTAATAATTAAGATAATATCATAAGCAGTTTTAATTGACAAGTGTTATTTTTGTAAATATAATAAATGACAATAAAATATAGTGTGTAAACATTACAGAACAGCAATATCATCAGTCTAATATATTCAGGCAAAATTAATATAATACAATTAATTAATATAAGCAAAGTTAATATAATATAATTAATTAATATAAGCAAAATTGAAATAATACAATGAATTCTGCTATCAAATTTAATATATATTTAATCGGTGAAAGAAACTTTTTTTCTTCAGAACAGGAATATCTCGACAAACTTAAAATGTGTTTTGATAACGGTATAAAAGCATTTCAGCTAAGGCAAAAAGATTTGACGGTTCGTCAAATCATTCACCTAGGGGAAAAAATAAAAAAAATTATCGAACAATATGACGATATTTATTTTTTTATAAACGACAGAATTGATATCTCCTTGGCGCTCGGAGCTGACGGAGTTCATTTAAACAAAAACAGTATTCCGATAAAAGTTGTAAGAGAGCAATATAAGGAAATGCTGATATTTTATTCATCGCATTCATACGAAGAAGCGCTGAATGCTCAAAAAGACGGAGCGGATGCCGTAACATTCAGCCCTATTTTTAAAACTAAAAATCAAGATTTCGAACAAGGGTCAGACGCCCTGGCAGCTGTCGTAAAAAACCTGACTATACCGGTTTTTGCGCTTGGCGGTATTAACGAGCATAATATTCAGGCGATTAGAAATGCGGGAACTTCTTACGCTGCAATCCAGTCGGCAATACTTAAGGAAAAAGACAACAAAGAAATTATAAAAATAATAAACTGCACACTAAATTCCGGTCAAGCAAGAATCTAAATCTAAATTGAAATTTAGATTTAGATTTAGATATTTCGCTTTATATTCACCCCCGCTATTTTAGACCGATAAGTATCAAAATTGTTAAAAACAAAACATACAACCGATAATTCGCCAAATAAACTAATAACAAAAAATATAAAATTATGTTATAATGATGGATATTTACAGTCAATATATAATGATAACAAATATAATACAGCTTAATAAAATTAACAAGATAACTCCATAGCATAAGCATAGCATCATGACATAATATAAAATAAGGAGAAGATTATGAATCAGATTGAATCAGCCAAACATAATATAATCACGGACGAAATGATATTTGTCGCAAATAAAGAAGATGTTCAGCCTGAAAAAATCATGTGCGATATTGCAAACGGGCACACGGTTATTCTAAAAAATAAAGTACATGATATAAAGCCTCTGGCTATCGGAAAAGACTTGTCCACCAAGGTAAATTCCAACATCGGTTCCTCCGGCGATATTTGCAGCATTGATGAAGAATTAGAAAAACTGTTTGTTTCTATAAATAATGGGGCAGATGCCGTAATGGATTTATCAACCGGAGGAAATATAACGGAATTCAGAGAAAAAATACTTAAAAACTCTACTATTCCGCTTGGAACAGTACCGCTTTATGAGGCATTTCAGTATCTCATGGACAAAAACGAACCTATTGAAAAATTTGACCCTGAAATATTATTTGAAGTTATTGAAAGACAATGTGAAGAAGGCGTTGATTTTATCACGGTACATTGCGGATTAACATTGGAATCAATAAAAAGAATGAATGAACAGTCAAGAATTCTAGGAATAGTTTCAAGAGGCGGTTCGTTAATAGCCACATGGATGATAAAAAATAACAGGGAAAATCCTTTATATGAGCAATATGACCGTCTTGTTAAAATAGCAAAGAAAAATGACGTAGTATTAAGCCTTGGGGACGGGTTAAGACCAGGAAGTATAGCAGATGCTACAGACAGGGCTCAGATAACAGAACTTATAACGCTTGGAGAACTTGCAAAAAAAGCGCTGGAAGAAGATGTTCAAGTTATGATTGAAGGTCCCGGTCATGTCCCGTTAAATCAGGTTGAGACAAATATAAAGCTTCAAAAAAGTTTATGCGGCGGCGCTCCGTTTTATGTTTTAGGTCCGCTCGTTACAGATATTGCTCCTGGGTATGACCATATTACAAGCGCTATAGGAGGGGCTATCGCGGCAGGCGCAGGCGCCGACTTTTTATGCTATGTCACGCCGGCAGAACATTTGAGGCTTCCTTCTGCCGAGGATGTTAAAAATGGGGTAATAGCCGCAAAAATAGCTGCTCACGCGGGAGATATCGCTAAAGGGGTTAAAAATGCGATTCAGAAAGATATTGCAATGAGCAATTTCCGAAAAACTATGAACTGGGAAGGACAGTACAACAGTGCCTTGGATCCCGAAAAAGCCAGAGAAATGCGTTCGGCTATAGCGTTAAAAGACGATAAAGTGTGTTCTATGTGCTCTTCGTACTGCTCTATAAAACTTAACGCATCATTTAAATAACGCATTATAAAATACAGAATATAAATATAAATATAAAAAAATAAAAATAAAATAGAAAAATAAATATAAATATAAAATATAAAATGAGAAAATAAAAATATAAAATATAAAACATAGATATAAACACAAATATAAACACAAATATAAAATGGGAAAATAATGAAACAATCTGATAATTTAAACAGCCGGCAAACCGATTCTGCTAATTCTGTTGATTTTCCTGCTGAGAAAACAGGTACAGGTGATAAAAATCAAAATAATAATACGCTAAATAATATTTTACGAGCTTTTCAGGAAGAATTTAAAATCACAAATAAACTAATATATAATATTCATAATTCTTTTTTGCAGTTTAACGAAAAATTTAATTTGCTCATTGAATTATTGCAGACATCTAACCAAATAACTTCTCAATTATCTTCCGCGGCAGAAAACGGCGATGGACTAAATATAAACAATATACACAATCTAAACAATCGGAATTTGGAAATTTTAAACTCCATTCTTTTTGATAAAAATGACCTTAAGAATAGCGGCTCATTCAAATTCTTAAAAACTGATTCGAAATATATTTTAAAACCGATTAAAAACATTAATTCACTGGCAATATCCGATTTCATAGGCATTGACGATATTATAAAAGAAGTATTTAAAAATACCTTTAAGTTTGCCTCCGGAAAGCCTGCCAATAATGTTCTTCTTTGGGGCGACAGAGGCACCGGAAAATCTTCGCTTATAAGAGCTATAACAAAATCATTCAATGACGAGCCGTATGTTAATAAAATAAAGTTTATAGAAATTGTAGAAGACACTGCGGAATTAATCTATGAGCTTATAAGCATGGTAAAAAACGAGCCGTACAGATTTATTTTATTTTTTGACGATATTGCCTTTGACGCTGATTCCTTATTTTATAAAAAACTAAAATCAATTCTTGACGGCGGTTTAGATGAACTTCCGGAAAATATTATTATTTATGCAACTTCCAACAAAAGGCATCTGACTACGGAAAAATTTGCATCGCCAAATAATACTGAAAACTTTATACATCCGGAACAAGAATATGAAGAAGGTCTGTCTTTGAGCGACAGATTCGGTCTGAGCTTCGGTCTTTACAGTTTTGACCAGGAAACTTATCTGCGTATAGTAGAAATGTATTTAAAACAGTATGAGCTTGGTATTTCTACTCTTAATCTAAATCAAATAAGAAAAGAAGCCGTAAATTTTGCAGCGATAAAGGGTTCGCGCTCCGGAAGAACGGCAAAGCAATTTGCAATAAGTTTATTAAAAGATAATTAACAAAAATTTTATAACATCATACATAATACTTATAATACTGATACTTATAATATTGCTATACTGGTATTTATATCATTACAATGCTGCTATACTGATAGTTATATAATTATAATATTGCTATATTGGTACTTATATACTTACAATACTGCTCGTTATAGCACTTTATATATTTTTTATATCGATTATATATAATATGACGCTGTCATATTTAGCACTGTTTCTGTACTGTAATTAAATTATTGAGGGATTACTGTCATGCTAATAACAATATTGCTATATGTTTACCTTATATGTTTGTCTGCTTTTTTCGGTTCTAGTATTTTTATCGGATATTTCACTGCTCCTTTCATCTTTAAGACAATAAAATCAAGGGACGAAGCAGGAAATATAGTAGGTTCGCTCTTGCATAAATTTTCAGTATTAGGATTTATTATTTTGCCGGTAATGATAATATCGGGATATTTCTTGTATATAAACGGCTACAGTAATATCTTTATTATGCTTGAACCGTTTGTTATTCTCATTTTGACTATATTTTCTGAAAATTTTATTTCCAAAAAGATGAACAATCTGAAAAAACAGATGATTTCAATTACCGTTACGGCAAAAGACGACCCGAGAAGAAAAGAATTTAATGCCCTCCATAAATGGTCCGTAAAATTGTTTGTTGTAAATGAATTGTTATGCCTGCCTTTATTTTATATAATATTTATCAGATAGTAATTTAATAATTTACAATATACAATCTATAATATGTAATTTTTTATTTAATTATTTAATTACTATCATTTATTCCATCATACTAAAGAAGAATTTTTAAACTTAAATGTAACAGACTTTTTTTAGTACAAATGAAGACCGGCTGTACTATAAAAATTTTCTATATTTAAAATGTATCATATCAGTGAAATGTCATCAAGATTCATTCATAAATATGACTATAACGGACATCAGAAATACAAAGTGCATAACGCATAGAGCATAATGAACATTCTTCATATAATATCATCGAGAGGATGGGGGGGAGCGGAAAATTCTGCCGCCTATCTTGCCAAAAAACAGATAGAAAAGGGAAATTCCGCCTTTTTATTCATCCATTCCCTTAACGATAAGCTGATAAATATCCTAAAGACTAACAACGTTCCTTTTTATTCCGCATTTAATCCGGAAAGAAAAAATATATACGCGCTAAATAAAATTATAAAAATATGCCGCAAAAAGAATATAGATATTATACATACCCACCTCGGAACGGGAAGTTATCTTGGAGTTATCGCCGGAAACTTTCTTAAAATTCCCGTAGCCGCCGCTATAAACATATTCAGCGGTTATCCTTATTACGCCCATGCAGACGCATTGTGCTTCGACAGCAATGCCGTAAAAGACTATCATACAACCTATTTCTCTTCGGCGAAATATCTTGAATATAAGCCGGCTTTCATGGAAGCGGCCGTCAACAAATTATTTAAGTTTTCTTATAAAACGGTTAAAAATATAGATGAATTAAAAAATAAATCCCATATAATATACGAAAGAATAAACGAATCTGATTTCATAAATTACGAAGGCAGATTAAATGAATTCGATAATTATTTTAATATAGGCTTAACCGGAAGGATAGACGAACAGAAGGGCCAGATTTATTTTATAGAAGCAGCGGAACTTTTAATCAAAGAATACGAAACACTTTCAGGTATAAATTCCAGCGTCAAACCAAAAATTAAACCGTTTATGTTTCACATAGTCGGAAGCGGTAAGATGGAAAACAAATTAAAACGGATGACTGCCGATAAAGGAATCAGCGAAAATTTTAGATTTTGGGGTTACCAAAAAGACGTCAGAAAATTCGTAAATACTTTCGACGTGTGCGTTTCCTGTTCGTTAAACGAACCATTCGGCATTAATAATCTCGAATATATGTTCATGAAAAAACCGTGCATCGGCACTAATACCGGAGGAATTCCCGAAGTTTTCGGCGATACCAACATCGTTATCTCTCCTGAAGACCCCGTTCAATTAAAAGAAGCGGCTAAACTTTATATTGAAAACGAAAATTTCAAAAACGAACAGGCCGCAAAAGGTTTCGAGAGAGCAAAAAAACTTTTTGCTTCCGATATCTGTTTTAAAAACGTAATGGATGTTTACGCCAGGCTTTTGGATAAAAATTGACATTTCAAAATATATAATAAAATAATGAAAATATTTTTTGACGCAAGACTTATAAACTATGCCGGACTCGGAAGATACGAAAGGGAGCTTATAGCCGAGCTTTTAAAATTAAATCCGGATATAACGTTTTATGTCATAGGAGAAAAAAGCAAGATAACGTCTTATATAAACGATTTCTGCCTTAATCCTAAAAACTTCGTAATTATAGATTTAAAAATCAAGAAATATACTTTTAGCGAGCAGTTTAAACTTATTAACATAATACGCAATATAGAAGTAGAAAAAAAGGTCGATATTTTCCTTTTTCCTCATTTTAACATACCATTTTTATATATTCCCAAAAATTCGGCAGTAATAGTCCATGACTTAACATTTTTTCACTTTCCCCGATATTTTGGACGCATAAAAACAATGCTTGCTAAATTAGTCATTAAAAAAGTACTGATTAAGGCAAAAAAAATTATTACTGTTTCAAATTTTGTAAAAAACGATATTGTCAATATGTTCGGCTGCGAATCCGACAAACCTAAACATTTAAAACTTGACAAAAATACATTGCGGGATAAAATTACCGTTATATATTCGGGATATTCACCGAAATTCCAGCCTGCTTCCGAAGACGCAATTAAGGAATTTAAAATAAAAAATAATCTAGGCATGTTCCTTCTTTATTGCGGCAACCGTAAAAGACATAAAAACATTATAAATCTTATTAAAGCATTTCAAGAAGTAAAAAAAGAATTTGCAGATTTAAAACTTGTTTTAATAGGTAAAAGATTTGAAAAACCTAATAAGCCGGATTTTATAGACGATTTCATAAATAAAAACTGCGTTAAAGACGTAATATCGATAGAATATGCCAGCGACGACGATTTAAATCTTTATTATTCGGCTTCTAGCGCTTTCGTTTTTATATCGCTCAGCGAAGGGTTCGGATTTGCGCCACTTGAGGCTTTGGCATCCGGCGCAAGATTAATCCTTGCAGATAACAGCGCCCTGCCCGAAATATTCAAAAATGCGGCTGTTTACGTTAATCCGTATGATGTTGATAATATCGCCGAAGTTATTAAAAAAACGCTTGTGAATAACGATATCAAAGAAGGATTGGATAAAGATGAAAAATACAAATCCGCGAGAAAGGAAATTTTAAACAGCTATTCAAACGATTTGTGGGCAAAAAATATTTTAGAAGTTTTAAACGGTCTAATATTAGAAAATTAAATTGGTGAAAATAAAGAAATAGGCCAATGCAAATGCAAAATAATAAACGATTGGTTATAAGATTTATTTAATATAGTATCCAATAAAATATGCAATTAGAAAAAATAAAATCCTTAAGAAAATCAGAAATTGAAAAGCTTGCCATCTCGCCTGTTAAAAGAAAACTGAAGAAAATCGTCTATCTTTTAAAATACGGCATGCCTTTAGGCAAATTTATAACATATAGTTTTTCTTACTTATTTATAATTCCAATCGCAAAAATAAAGATAAGCTTGAAAAACAGAACTGTTAGAAAGGAATACTTCGGAAACGAAACACTCGAAAAATCAATGAACGAAGCCGCCGGAAGAAGGCTCGACGGCAAAATTGACGGCAAAAAAGCCGCCTGTAAAATCGATGCAAGTACTGCCGAAACCTGTTACATAGCCGTCAACATCGGCAACGCAGGCATAGGCGACGCTATAGTAGCGATAAGATTTTTAAGGGATTTTAGAAATTATGTAAATTACGATTATAAAGAACAAAAAGACGAAAAAAACGGCTCAAAGAGTTTAAGCAAGTTAACAACCAATGTAAACTTAAACGGCTCAAAGAGTCTAAGCAAGTTAACAACCAATTTAAGCTTAAACAGCCCGAACGGCAGCGGCAGAAACGTCTCCGCTTCTATAACATTCGACGTTTTCTACCGGTCTCCCGATTCTATTAAGTTTATTACAGCGGCTCTGCCTGACGTAAGGAGGGTTTTAAACCTTCCCGACTATACCCTTTTGCGCAAATTTTATGATATAGATTTAAAACTAAACACTTTTTTTATCAAAGAAGAAATTAAAGAATCAAGCCGCGACAAAATATCCAAAAAATTTCCATCCGTTTTAAAAATTATCGAAAACATAAAAACTAACCGGTCTTCTCTTGAAAAATACCTTAAAACCCGCCCTTTCAGTGAAGGCATATTGTCAGACGCAGTAACGGCTATGGGACTTTCGCGTGCGTTTTATTTAAACCGCATAGCCGGAATTAGCGATAATATCTATAACTCAAGAAATATAGAGATTGTAACTGCAAATAAAGATGCGATAAATAAAGTTCAAGAAATAAATTATAATCAAGTAAATACCGGCATTCTTCTTGACTTAGATATAGACTCTTCGGCAGTTTCAAAATTTAATTTGCAAGGAAAAAAGTTTATCACTATCCACGACGGATGGGACGAAAATACTAGAACAAAAAACGGCTCATCAACAAAGTCGTACCCGCCCCAAAAATGGTCTGAATTGGCAATCTTGCTGCAACAAGAATTCCCCGATTATACCGCCGTCCAGCTAGGAGGTCTCGGCAACGGCTCGGACATAAATGGCATCGGCTTAAATTTAAGAGGCAAAACGACCCTTAAAGAAGCCGCCTCTATTCTTGCCGCGTCTTCCCTGCATATAGATACGGACTCAGGACTCGTGCATATTGCCGTTTCGCTTGGAACTCCCTGCGCCGTCCTTTTCGGTCCGACTAACGCCGAATATTGTTCGTATTCGCATCTTTCAAATTATATCGCCGTAACCCCAAACTTGTGCGGAAACTGCTGGTGGAGCACAGACGACTGGATGGAAAAATGCCCGAGAGGGCTTGACGCCACTGAGTGTATGAATTCAATCGAACCTATAGATATAATAAATAAAATAAAAATAAAACTAAATGCAAAATTTAATGTAAAATTTAATGAAATGCAAAATATTAAGCAGCATCTTACGGCAGGACGGCGGTATGAAAACAAGTAAATCTCTCTCCTTTAAAATGAAGTTAAAAAGAATTATACCGACTGCAAAAAGACGCTCGTATAAATTATACAACAAGCTATTTATATATCTGCCTGTAGATATACTGATTTATTTAAACAATCTGTTATGCGGCGTTTTCCATTCCAAATTCACATTTTTAAAGCATTCCGCACCTGCGGAAACTCCAGAAAAACGGCTCTTGATATTCCGGCACGACGGCATAGGCGATTACATAAT
Source organism: bacterium (assembly GCA_021825865.1). Lineage (GTDB taxonomy): Bacteria > SZUA-79 > SZUA-79 > Acidulodesulfobacterales > Acidulodesulfobacteraceae > Acididesulfobacter. The sequence continues at coordinate 32,816 of JAKAFU010000011.1, read as the reverse complement.
GTTTAGAAACTTTCTCGAAGTATTGAAAAAAAGCGATAGATTTGCAGGCTATAAAATAACATTGCTCGGCAATGCCGCATGGAAAGACCTTGCAGAATTTTTGGATAAAGATAACATAGACGAATTTATCTGGCTCGACAAAAAAAAGTTTACGGCATATTTCTTTTACAGATATAAAGAATTTAAAGAAATAACCTCAGTTAAATACGATATTCTAATTCATCCTTTCAGCAGGGAATTTTTTAACGCCGATAATGACTTGGCATGTCTTATAAAAGCAGACAAAAAAATAGGCAGTATAAGAATCCCCCGCTATACAAAGCCTTATAAAAGTAAAATCCTCGGAATAATTTACAACGAATTAATTATAGACGAAGAAAATATCAGATTTGAATTTTATAAAAATAAAATTTTTTTTGAAAAACTGCTGTCTGAAAAAATAAACTTAAACAAGCCTTTTATAAATCTGCCGCCGCGTTCAATCCCTGTCTCGGCCGCTAAATATGTCTCAAACACCGAATCTGTACTTGCCTCTAAACCTGCCTCTGACACTGCCTATGACGCCGCATCAGCCCTTTTAGAAGAATCAGATATAAAATCAAAACTCGGAATTCCCTCTCCTTACGCTACTTTTTTCATAGGCGCAAGCGTAAAACACCGGAAATGGCCGCCCGAATACTTTGCGGAAACCGCCCTCTATCTCCATAACAAATACGGTTTGCATATAGTTTTATGCGGAGGAAAAAATGAAATAAACGACACCGCCGAATTTAAAAAACATTTTCCCGCCAATATTCTTGCAGACAAAAACTCGTTCACCGACACCATAGGAAAAATATCGCTCATAGAATTGCTATATATCGTCAAAGACGCCTCGCTGGTTATATCCAACGAAACAATGGCACCTCATATCGCAATGGCTTTGACTCACGCAGATATTAATTCCGACTCTCAGTCTCCAGGTTTAACTTTAAAACCAGCCGTAGTCGTAATCTCAATTGGAGAAGATTTTTATGAACATTTCAGCCCTTACCCTGAAGAAATAACCGGCAATTCCGATTATGTAATAGTCTTTCACCCGCACATAGAACAAAATCCGGAAGAATATAAAGATATCACGGCAAAATTTGGACGCGGCTACGACGACAGGTTCGATATATCCGAAATACCCGCTGCTTCGGTTTTAAATAAAATAGACGAATTATTTTTTTAAAATTGAGGCATACGTTGCACAATTAAAATTTCATCCTTTTTAAGGAGAATAATGGGTATATTGGGGTTGGGAACAGATTATTTATTTTATTTATTTGTACCGGCAATCTCTTCTATCTGATAGGTCTTAAAGAAATCTATATGAGGATATTTCTCTATTAAATAGTCTTCTACTTCCGGAGCGTAAATATATCCGAGCATAAAACCCTTGACTTCGGCGTTAAAATGCTTTTCCAATCTTTTAAGCATAAGGTCGAATTTATCGACGTCTTTTTTGCCTGGCTGAGCTTTAGATTCGCCTATGATATAAATCTTTTTGCCGTTTCTTTCTCCTTCAAGATGAAGGTTAATCTCGTCATAAGCCCCGTTTGCATACTTAACGTTTTTTCTTTCCACTTTATTAATAACGGCATTATACTGATTTAAGGCAAACTTTTTCATAAAAGGCATATATTTGTCTTCTATGCCATAACCTACAGCCATTGAAAGACCGCCTAACTGTTTTTTAACGTCTGCCATATCTATAACGAGCTTCCTTACGGTTTCTTCCGTCTTCTTCTGTGCTTCAGCAAGTTCTCCGACTTTCGCCTCGGTTCTTTTTTGCGCTTCAGCAAGTTCTCCGACTCTCGCCTCGGTTCTTTTTTGCGCTTCAGCAAGTTCTCCGACTATATGCTCAAGCCTGTTAAACTCAACTTTAGTTACTATGTTCGACTCGTCGATTATAACCTGAGATATAATCTTAGTGAGGGCTCTCGCCTGCTGTTCGCTGAACGAATCCTGAAGGTCTTCGTAAATTTTAAATGTATTAGCCATATTGATTTATGAATTATATCTTTACCTTTCGGTTTATTTATAAATTATTATTAGTATAAAAATTATATAATATGTTTCTATTAATAGATTTATAGTATGTTTCTATTAATAGATTTATAGTATGTTTCTATTAATAGATTTATAGTATGTTTCTATTAATAGATTTTAACATTTAGAACCGTTTTTTTCAAATAGAAAATTACTTTAATTTGCCGTTTAAATGTTTTAAAAATATATGAAATTTTTCATTCAGTGATAAAATTAAATCCTAACATTATCGCAATTTGCGTGAGGCGGTATGCAAATTAACAAATCTGTCATCTTTTTTATTTCCACTTTATTCTTTAAACTAAACCCAACCCAATACTTAATATATTAAAACTTCGAAATTTTATGCTATAATAAACAAAAGTTTGAGCAACTTAGTATATTAAATAAAATAATATAAGCACCTAATGCCGAATTTCAAATTCAAGTACGACAGAACTCTAGTTGTACCATAGTGTATTCAACGCATAATAGAAACAATCTGAAAACTTTTTATAGTTAGACGATTTTATAATCTGATGAAATTATCCGGATTTACATATATAAGAAACGGTTCGACATTGCACTACCCGTTCATCGAATCTATTAAATCGCTTCTTCCAATAGTGGATGAATTTATAGTTTTAGTATGCGATTCTACGGATAACACTAAGGAACTTGTTGAAAATATTAACGACTCCAAAATAAAAATATACGACTCCGATTGGAATCAAACCGCAAAATTAAGAGGAGAAATACATTCTCAAAAAACTAATGAAAGTCTTAAATACATCACCGGGGATTTTGGATTTTATCTTCAGGGAGACGAACTGATTCACGAAAAAGATTACGACGATATATTAAAAGTCCTTGAAGAAAATAAAAATAACGAGTCAGTGAAAGGTTTTGTTTTTAACTATATGCATTTCTTCGGCGGTTTTTTCAGCTATCCTAAAAAAAAATATATGGAAAAAATATTTTACTACGATAAAGAAACAAGGATTATCAGAAATGATAAAATGGTGCTTTCATCAGGAGACGCAACCGGTTTTGCGGAAATAAGCGGGAAAGCCGTTTCTATAGAAAACGGCAACGCTGTTAAAATGCCGGAAAACGTGAAAATATATCACTACGGAAAAGCTTTAAAACCTGAATATAATTATAAAAAAGAGCATAATACTTTAAATATCAATGAATCTAACCTAATCGGGAAATTAAAAATATGGACTTTTAATTTCAGCCCTAAAATTGACAAATATATTTTTAGCGATTTAAATTTCCTCGAATTCATCGATAGGAAAAATCTGCAGTTTCATCCAGAACCCATAAGATATCTTGCAGACGGGCAGGACTGGGAAGTAAAAGATTTTATAAATTATAAAAGAAAGCCTAACGCAATAACGAGATTTTTTAAAATTACCGTTTACAAGATAATAAACGAAATATATAACGGAATTAAAAAAATTATACATAGAAGATAATGATGATAATGATAATTATCAATATAAAATATGTATGCCCTCTTCAAGCTTTTAGAGAATATCTGCCCTTAACTCCTCTACCTTAAGAAAAAGGCGTCTGATTTTATTTTACGCATACAAAATAGTCGTATTTTTTACGTCTATCCCGAATACAAAAGGCAAATCTGTTCCTATTACCGCATTTATCGTTTCTTCTAATTTCTTAAAATAAGTATCCGGATTTTCACAATAAATAGGATAATAAAATCCTTAATGAAATCTTGCCGAGATTATAGTAAAATTATTGGTAATAATAAATTATAAATTTGAAAAATAAAATTTGAAATATATTTCAATATCCATATTTGCTTATACATCCTTACAATCTTAAACTTTGAAACATTGAAACTTTTAAACGTAAAAACATAAAAAAAATGATAATTTCCGCAAACAGGCTTAAAAAAATATGGTACTATTTAAAAAAAGGCAGGATTAACGTATTTTTAAATGTATTCAGATTAACTCTTTCAAACCGCCTAAACGATAAATACAAAATACGCGTAAAAAAAATAGAAAAAAAACCTTTAATTTTTCCTCTATTTAATTCTGAATCTATATCTATGAATGGGTCTATGCCCATGTCTAATTCACATTCTAATGCTATTTCTATTTCTCATTTGAACTCAAATTCTAACTCAAATACTAATTCTGCTTCTAACTCTAACGCCGCAAATTTACCGGAAAATATTTTAGTTTCAATAATTATCCCAGTTTATAATCAGTGGGATTATACCTATATGTGTCTAAAATCTATATTGGAGAACACCGAAGGAATTTCTTATGAAGTCATAATAGCCGACGATAATTCTTCCGACGAAACCGTCAATATAGAAAAATATGTTAAAAATGTTAAATTAATAAGAAATAAAAATAATCTCGGCTTTCTAAGAAATTGCAATAACGCAGCCAAACAAGCCTCCGGCAAATACGTTCTGTTTTTAAATAACGATACCGAAGTCCAAAAAGAATGGTTAAAAAACCTTTTGCAATTAATGGAAAGCGACGATACAATAGGAATAGCAGGACCTAAATTTATATACCCTGACGGAGTACTTCTAGAAGCCGGCTGCATAATGTGGAAAGACGGGGAATCATGGCAATTCGGGATGTTCGACGACCCTGACAGACCTGAATATAATTACGCGAGAGAAACGGACTTTATTTCGGGCGCCTGTATAATGAGCAAAAAAGAGTTATTTTACGAAATAGGAGGATTTGACGAAAGGTATGCTCCCGCATATTACGAAGATGCGGACCTTGCGTTTGAAGTAAGCAAAAAAGGCTATAAAATAGTTTATCAACCCTCCTCGGTCGTTATTCATTACGAAAATATCACTTATCAAAAATATAAGCCCGCCAATACAAACGGTCAAAACAATAAAGAAAAGTTTATGCAAAAATGGAAACAAAAGCTTGAAAATGAACATTATGAACATATGACTAATATTCAATCGGCTAAAGATAAGAGATAAGCCTGATAAACGTTAATATATTTCCTTTTAATTAAATAAATGCAATAAATTAAATAAATTCAAATAGCTCCCGTAAAAAATAAACATAAACATAAAAACAATAGTAATGCCGCATACGCCGCCGTTATCAAACAAACAAAGATTTATAAAAAACTTGACGTTTTTATTTAGTTCCCGCATTTTGAGCGCAATATTGACCCTTGCGGCTAATATTTACCTCATAGAAAGATTAGGAGCTTCGGTATTCGGCGAATTTGCTTTCGGCGTGACGTTAGTCGGATATTTTGTTTCTATTGCCGATACCGGACTATCGCCTTTCGGTGAAACGGCGGTAGCAAAACATAAAAATAAAAGTAATATTGCAGATACTATAAACGATATTTCATCCGCAAGGCTTTTGCTTTCATTTATATCGTTTATAATTATTATATCAATAGGGTTAATATTTTTTAAAAACGCTACACGCCAAAAAAATATAATCATAGCTTTTTCTTTATTGCCTTTAATATACTCTTTTAACTTCTCATGGGCATTGCGGGGCATGGAAAAAAATCATGTCATTTTATTCACTAATTTTATAAACAGTCTATTATTTTTACTGGGAATTTTATTGATAGTAAGAAATATAAACTGGTATTTGACGGCGGTATTGTTATATTTAGCGGGAAATTTAACCGCCGTGCTGATTCAAACCAATTATATCGAAAAAACCGTAAAAAAAATAAAAATTAATTTTGCGTTTAATGCGGTAAAAAAAACCGTTAAAGATTCCCTGCCTTTTGGAATATTTTCATGGGTCAGCATTTTATATATCAGCTATCCTATAATTTTCCTCAAGATTTTTAATAATAACAAAAACATAGGTTATTATTATATAACCTATAAAATAATCGGATTTATATTTATGATGCTAAATTTAACCGGCAACGCTTTTATTCCCGTTATATCGGATGCGGTAAAAGAAAACGACGGAATAAAGGAATCGAAACTATTAAGCGAGCTTATAAGATTTATTTATACTTTTTCTTTGCCGGCAATTTTTGGGGGATACGCAATAAGCAGCACTTTAATTATAGAATTATTCGGAATAAAATTAATGCCTGCAGCCAGTCTTTTAAGAATAATGGTATGGTCTATATTGCCTGTCGGAATAAGTTCTGCGCTTATATCGTATCTTATGGTAAAAAACGCAAGAAAATACCTCATAAAGTCTGCATCCTTTGCTTCTTTAGGAGGATTTATTTTTGCATTTTTTTTTATTAAATATTACGGATTGAAAGGAGCCTCATATTCATTAATTTTCATAGAACTGTTGATGGCAGGCAGTTTATTATATTTTACGTATAAAATTGTTAAAATTAAGTTTAATGCGATAAATTTCATAAAAGTTTTACTGTCATCCTTAATAATGGGATTTATCGTAATAGAACTCCGCCAAAAATTAATTTTAAGCATAGTAATAGGTATGCTGGTTTATGCTATGCTCTCAATAATTTTAAAAACTATCGGTAAAAAAGACATTATGGAAATTAAAGAATTATTGACTCTTAAAAAAGTCCGGTAATTCCTTAATCTTAATTATAATTTTACCTTTCGTTTTTCACCCTTTCCAAATCCGCTTCTGCCATAAGTTCTATAAGTTCCTTCATCGAAGTCTTAGCTTCCCATCCAAGCTTTTCTTTAGCTTTTTTAGGATTGCCTAAAAGCCTCTCAACTTCAGCGGGTCTGTATAATTTAGGGTCTATTTCGACGTAATCTTTATAGTTTAGTCCGACGTAGGAAAAAGCGGTTTCGCACATTTCCCTTACAGAGAATGTTTTGCCGGTCGCGACAACATAATCGTCCGGCTTATCCTGCTGAAGCATAAGCCACATTGCCTCGACGTAATCTTTTGCGTATCCCCAGTCTCTCTGGGCGTCTATGTTGCCGAGATAAACCTTTTTCTGCTTGCCGTATTTTATTCTGGCGACGGCGTCGGTCACTTTTCTCGTAACGAACTCTATGCCTCTAATAGGAGATTCGTGATTAAATAATATTCCGGCGCAGCCGAATATGTTAAAACTTTCCCTGTAGTTTATAGTGATATAATGGCCGAACATTTTAGCAACTCCATAGGGACTTCTAGGATGAAATACCGTATCTTCGCACTGTATAGTTTCGGAAGTTTTACCGAACATCTCGGACGTTGAAGCCTGATAAAATTTTATTTTATTATTTACGATCCTTATGGCCTCAAGAACGTTAACGACCGAAAATCCGGTAACCTGGGTAGTCAAAATCGGCTGCTGCCAAGACGTTCCAACGAAACTTTGAGCGGCTAAGTTATAAACCTCGTCGGCTTTAGAAGTTTCCAAAGCCCTTATTAAAGAAGATAAATCCAGAAGGTCTCCGTCTATTATTTTTACGTCATCTATAATATTTAAATACCTTAATCTCCAAAGAGTATCCGACCCTCTTCTTGCAAGAAAACCGTAAACGTTATAACCTTTTTCTATTAAAAACTTAGCGAGATATGGACCGTCCTGTCCCGTAATTCCGGTTATAAGCGCATTTTTTGACATAGTATCTTTCATCCTCCGTTTTTATGATTGTATTCTTCAATTAATTTATCTTAACTTTTCTCTCCAGTAATTTAAAATATCTTCTACACTCTTTTTAAGAGGTATTTTAGGCTGCCATCCGGTATATTTTTTAAGTTTATCGCTGCTTCCGTAAATTCTTTTCTGCTCGTTAGGTCTTAATTTAGCCTCGTCGATTTTTATTTCGGCTTCTATGCCGGTTGTTTCTAACATTATATTTAAAATAGAACGCATAGAAACTTCAACCCCTGAACAGACGTTAAATATATCAAACTTATTATTTATATCATAAACATTTTCGTTTTCCAATAATAATTTATAAGCGTCCGCTACATCCCTTACGTCTAAAAAATCCCTAGTTACGTCGATATTGCCGGTAATAATTACCGGCTTTCTTAATCCAAGCTCTATTTCTATTACCTGCTTTGCAAAAGAAGATACCGCAAACCTTTCGCTCTGGTTAGGACCTATGTGGTTAAAAGGTCTCACTATTATAAACCGCATGTCCGGTTCCGTAACCGACCACTGATTGCAAAGAGCTTCTACGGCAACTTTACTCACGGCATAAGGATTTCTGGGTTTAAGGGGATATTCCTCTTTTATGGGAAGAGAGCTTTCATCCACAAGACCGTAAATATCTCCTGAACTAACATAAAGCATTTTGCCTTTAAAACCCGTTTCTTTTAAAGCATTTAGAAGATTGAAAGTGCCGGTAAAATTTATATCGAAAGTTTCAATAGGATTTTTAAAGGACTCGGGGACAAAACTCTGCGCGGCTAAATGGATAACCGCGTCAATTGCCGGAATGCCCGGAGCCGATAAAAACGATTTTAATCTTTCAATATCTCTTAAGTCGATTGTTCCGTTTTCATCAGCTAAAGGAATGCATACATGAGGCAGAGGTGCGGGTATAATAGATTGCCTAGATTTAAGAAACTCTAAAGATTCTGCATTTTGCGGATAGGTTTTAGAATCTCCGAGCGTCTGTATTACGTAATAGCCTACAAAACCGGAAGCGCCGGTAATTAAAATGTTCATAATAAAAAATATTTATAATAATGGATTTTTAACTTTATATAATTCTCTCAATAATTTTACAAATTATCGGTAAAAAGGATATAATGGAAATCAAAAATTTATATTTAAAAAAATAAATTCAATATAAAAATATTTATTTTTATCGCAACTTAAGAATTGTGTTACAACCCTTTTCGTAAAAAATCATATATCTGCCTGAACTTTTAAGTTTATTAAATATATTTAATAATTTTTTATCCTTTTTTTTGCGATATTGATTGAAATAACAAGTAGAAAAAACAATATATCTAGATATATTGATTCCCTGCGGAAATATTGCTAAATAATAATGGTTATAAAGATGCGAACCGATAAACTGAGACGAAGAAATATAATCTTGAGGCTTAATTTTTTTTAGCGCTGTCATTAAAGTATTTTGATACATATTTTTTTTATATGTATAATTTTGTAAACTAAAAACATTAAATGAACTCCAATCTATAATGGCTCCATAATTTTGAATCACTAAGGTTGTAAGTAATATGCATACAACAAAAATTAACGCTAAATATTTACTTTTAACTTTTAAATTAATTTTATTGGCATATCTTAATATATTTTGGAATCCATAAATAGACGCAAGAACAAAAAATGGAACCGTGTAATATGAATATTGCAGCATAAAAAAGGGTTCATAATAAAAATGATTAGGATAAAACGCTACTAACCAGCAAACCATAATTGGTATTATTGTAATTGCTATGTACTTTTTTGAAAATAATGGTAAAAAAGCTAAAGAAGCCAATAAATAAAATAAAAATTTAAAATTATATCTAATATTATTAAAAATGGTTGATGCAATAATATTTATAAAACCTAAAATGTTTAGATTTTTAATATCATTAATACCTGCCGTTAAAATAGGCATAAATGTATATTTTTCATTTCCCAATGATATTAAACCGCTCATATTCCTTAAATGCGGAATTATATAAAATAAAGTAAACATACCGTATAACCAAGATAAACCCAACAAAGCTATTACATGTTTTTTTTTATAATTAAGCAGAAAAATAAAAATTGCAATAGAAGTTACATATAAAAACGAATCTACTTTAACAATCAAAGTTAAAAAAGAAAATAAATATAGATAAAATAAATTTTTTTTTAATGCAAAATATAATGCATAACTTATGAATGTCACATAAAAAACAGAAACATGAAAGTCAAACAAATTTCCTGTGTGTATTTGCGGATTGAGAAGTATAAGAAGCGGACCTATAAATCCCCATTTTTCCCCAATTAAATCCTTGCTTATATAATAAAAAGGAAAAGCGCTTATGCCGATTAAAAAAGATTGCAGAATCAAAAAAAAGGAAACATACGGAATTATTTTATAAATAAACCCTAAAGGAAAGTAAAGAATTTCAAAATACGAAGCAATTACGCTTGTTTTACTTAAACTTCCGTGAGTATTAAAAAAATAGAAATAGCCCTTAGAAATAAGAAACAGCTCGTGCATTTCCGCGCCCATATCCAGTATAGCAGCATGGAACGTTTGATACCGTAAAATAGTTGTTATAGAAAATACTGCAGTATATAATATGCAGAATATTAAAGGGGTGAGATTTTTTTTTAATATTTCTTTTAGTTTTCGCCAGACAATATAATCATTACTTTTTATTTTAGCTGTTTGCAAAATTTATGCGTTCTCCTTTTTTTCTATACTTCTTTTTTTTCTAAGGCCTATTATTTCTACAACCACTACTTCAACTAAGAAATAATATGCAACAATTGCAAAGCCGTTAGCAGTTCTTTCATTGCCCGCTAAATCAAACAACATAGCAATAATTAAAAAAAAGACGGCAGCTAATGAATAAGGCCTCGATATCCCGCCATCTTTAAAGAAATCTATTTTATTTAATAAGTTCTCTCTGAAATAATACCTCATCCATAAAGAATATAATATAACTATTATTATTCCAAGCCATTGAAAACCGAATCCAACATGTCCATTAAATATTCTAACTATTAGGTCTACGGCAAATCCAAATCCTATTAAATTTACGATTAAAAAAATGATATTATTTTTCATTCAACCTCTCTAACGTAATCATATATGTTTTAAAAAAAGTATTATTAATTAAATTAAAGCAGTATACGCCTTTTTTTAGATATAATTTTTTATAAATCCATCCGCTACCCTTTTCAAATATCTTATTGAATTCTCGTCTTCTATTAATAAACTTTTTGAAAGAAATAAGTTTTTCTTTGTTATCATCATATTTTAAGTCAATGAAAGGAGATTCGTTAATATATTTTAATAAGGTTTTATTAGTTTTTTTAAATTTTAAAAAAACTATATTATTTCCTATTACATTAAAATTTATCTGCCTGTATTGATATAAGTTAGATTCGCTTATTTTTTTAGGCATAAATTCTAATTTAATTTCATTTATAATAAATAACTTATTTTTAAAAATATTTCTGTTTCTAATTAAATGAATATCTGCATATTTACTATTATTAATATTTTCGATATTTACCGGTAATAAAATTAGCTTATTAATATTATGCGTATTTAAAACTATAGCATATAATTTTCCAAAATTATTAAAATATTTTAATTCCTTATCTGAATAAATTTTTATTAAAATATTTTGAAAATTTTTTATATTTATATTATTGAATTTAAGGATTATTATTTTTTTCAAGCTGTTGAAAGAATTTATTTTTGAATAATATGCTTTATTCAATAAGATATAATCCTTTTCCTTTTCCTTTTCCTTTTCCTTTATATTAAAAATTTTATATTTTTCGTCAAAAATGTTTAAGTTATTAAAAAAATTATACGGTCCTACTTTATTATATTTTCTTATCACATTTAAAATATTATTATATTTATATTGAACAGTTTTACGCTTAAAATTTAAGATTTCCATATTGGGAAGATAAAAATTTTTCGTATTCATAAGCAAAACTTTTGGATAGGCCTTCGGTAAACTATTATAATAAAAATATGAGTTAATGTTCCCTGGTTTTTTGTTGAATATAAATAATTTTATCTTACGCAACAAAGGATAATTTCTATAATACCTTTTTCCATACCAATAATCGTCGTTACTACCCCTTAAAACAAGTTTATTGTTAATTTTTACTGACTTTTTTTTATTTATTATTTCATTTAGCATTTCTTTATCATTTGTAAAATATTTATATAATTTTAATTTTTTGAAATTTATTGAGATATAAACTATTTTTTTATTTCTATCAGTATTGTTTTGATGAACTACTTTAAATTTAATTGAATTCATTTTAATAGGTATCAGAATATTTTTATACCATATCCTTTTATGAGAAAATATATTTGCAATGTCATTCGTAAAACTATAGCTATACGTATAGTTCTTATATATAAAGCGGTAAAAAGCTCTCACAATTTTATTATGTATATTAGATATATGCGTTATTTTTGTATTGTAATCAATAAGAAAAATCTTCTTTACGGTATTATCAATAAAGTTCTTTTTAACCTTACTATACGGAATAAGCTTTTTTTTGCCTTTAATTATCTGTTTTTTTAATTCTCTTTTAAACACCTGACTATGCCTCATAAAATTTATAAAATATTTTTTAAAAATAAAATTCTTGAAAATTTTTTCAAGGGATGAAATATTAGGTTCAATTAATTTCGAACCGGTAAATTTTATACTTCCTTTTTTATTTTTAAAAGTTTTGTATTTAAAAATAACTTTAATTAATTTAATATCTTTACCTTTATTTTTTTTATTTTTTAATAATTTATAAATATTTATTAATTCTCCGCTATATATACCGATAGTTTTATTAAGTTTTTCATTTTTATACTTATATTCAAATACTGCTTCAATATTATTTACGTTTCCATCAGTTGTGTAATGCGGATAAAAATAAATCAATTTATTTATTCTAATTTCAGGTTTTTTATTGCCTGGTAAATTAAGAAGCCTCAGATAACCGTTGCTTCTTACTTTTGCGATAACAACATGGTCAGCAAGTATATTATTAATAGGAATGTTTATCGGGGTATAAAGTATTCTTTCAAGTTTATTTTTAGAGGCAAAATTAACATAAAAAAAGAAAAAAGGATTATCCCCGTTTTTAAAATTTGATATAACCGAAGTAAACCTTAAATGCCTGTATGGGCGGTTATCATAATTACGGTTTTTGAGGCTGTTTATATTTATCTTGCCGCAATAATAATAAAATTCGCTTTCTAACGATTTTAGCAATATATTTTTATTATGTTTAATTTTCCCGTTTTTATTGTTAAATAATATATCAGCTATCACATTTCTTTTAAAAAAATACTTTTGATTAATGTTTAAATAAACCCCAAGCCTATAATATCCTGTTTTTTTTATTGATATAGTTTTGTTGGCAACAGGATAGCTCCTAACGACCTTATGGTACGTTATTATTTTATAAACTCTATATAAAATAAACAGGGTGAGTATTATCAAACCCCATTTTAGAATTTTAAATTTATAATTCCAACAGGATAATATAAGAATTCTTATTTTTAAAAATAAGTTTTTAATATCTCTATATATACTTTTATCTATTTCCATAATATTATTTTGTTTTTCTTTTTTTTAACGCATCGTAAATCAGATATAAAACAAAAAGGATAACGGTTAAACCAGATATAATAATACCGATATAAAGCAATCTTTGCGGCCAATAATCAATTATTAATTCAAAATTAATTGATCCGTTTTTATTTATCTTATAATATTGCGGTCCTAATTTTTTAATATAGTTAAGATTAATCCACCATGAATTTGAATAACCGTCAGCCACAAAATGATATTTAGCTGGCAGGGGTTTTTCAAACAAAGTCTGAAGAATATGTCCGTCAGGAATATTATTGTTCTGCACGGTTCCGTTTATGTCTTTGGAAATAAATTTATTGCCTGCAAACGTTATGTTTTTATAAGTATCGGTATTGGTCCGCTTTGATATATAGCCTGCATTATTATTATGATTATAATTATTTTCCGAATGATTAACCTCTGTTCTTTTAGAATAAATCTGAGGGTAAACATTCCAACCTGCTAAATACATTAGATTAAAGATAAGAGGAAAGCTTGCCTTCGCATTATGCACTATGACTGCGTATTTTGAAGGATTAATTTCTTTAAATTCAACAGTAGGCGTGTTAATTTTTTTAACTGTTTCAGCTATTTTTAATATTTTATTAGAAACTGGAATATCCAATATTTTATTGGTTAATGAATATTGTTTTGAATATTTGTCGGCAATATTATTTAATTCATAGTTTTTTATTCTTTCCGAGTGCTTATTTTGAGAAAATAACTTTGCAAATACCGCCGTTCTAACTTTGAAGTTATTTTGCATTACAATCGGCACCATATAGTTGTCTAAATCATGCAATTTTAACTCATGATTCACAAATATCACTCTCTTAGGCGTCCATACTTTGAACAGGAAATATTTATTAGAAACTTTATATATGTGAAGATTACCGAAATTTCTTACTAATCTTAAACCTTTTGATGTGTTTAAAATTACACGCAACTCTACCTTAGATATATGTTTTAGATAAAAATGATTTTTTAATAATGTGTAATAGGTATGATATTCTAATATATCATTTTGCAAGACGATGTACTTTATTGAAAATAGACTTACTACATTAATAATTTTTTTATATCTATTATTTTGAAATTTATTGATTAAAATATCTTGAGGAAAGGTATCGTGCATTAGATTTGATATATCTGAGTGTTCATATAATAAAAATGTAGGACCATTTCCTATAAAACCAGAGTGCCAGTTGTAAATATTTTTACTGCTATTTAACGGCAAAGTAAAAATATCATAATCATTTTTGTTATGCCTAAAATAATTTCTAATTTCATTATAATAATAAGGAACTTTGATACTAAAAGATACTCTTTTACCATAATATAAAAAATAACCTTTAAAAATATTATTTGACCATAAAGGAAAGATATATAAACCAAGAAAAATTAATAGTACAATAGATATTATAATATTAGCATATAAATATTTCATTTTTTTTATAATATTGTTATAAATTATTCCAATACCATAACCAAATAATATTGATGCAGAAACAATAAAAAAAGAATTAAATGCATAATTTTCATTAAATAACATAGTAAAAGGTAAATGTTGAAATAGCCATATCTTAATACCACTAAATGGTGGCTTTGCGCCAATACTAAAGTAAATACCTAATAAAAATAACAGTATTATCATAGCAGATTTTTTAAAGTTTGTTATAACAGGAATTAGAATTATAAAGGTTATCAAAAAACCTAGAACAATAAAAATCTTATCATGATAAACATTAACCCACTGAAAATGCATTAAAGAAAGGAATCCACTATTGACAAAAGTTGAGCAATTAGAAAAATATTCTAAAATATTCGTAAAATATGAATTTCCAGAATAAACTTCTTTAAAGTTATGAAAAAACTTAGCTGTATGTTGATATTCTAAAAAACTATTGTATAAAAATGGTAAAATGAACCACATATTATTTAAAAATATTATTAGTAAAATTAACCCTGAATATTTAATAGTTTCTTTTATATTTGCCAAATTAGTAGTTTCAAAAGTTTTATATATAAAGACAAACAAAAATAATAAAACTATCACAGTATAAGTTGGAAATTCAAATTCGCCTATTGAGAATAATGAAATAATTAATGACAAAATTACAATATAAATAAATTTTTTTGTATTTAGCCATCTTATAAAAATGTAAAGAAATAATGAAGTAAATGGCAATAAATAAAAGCTGAATTGAAATATTGTAATATAATAAATAAGAACAAATAAATTAAATATATAAAAAATAGAAGATATAGTAGAAATAAATTTTTTGTTTCTTTCAAAAATATTTAGTTCCATACAAAATAAATAAAAAAATAACATTGAAAAAAACACTATTAAAGCAAATATAATTTCTTGTGAAATTAAATAATTATGTCCGCTGATAAAAAAAATAGCGGAAAAGATTAGAATCATTGGATAAAAATATAATAAATAAGGAAAGGTACCTAAATTTGTAGGAAGAATTAGATAAAAGGCTTTTTTAATAATATAATTAGGATGATAAAATATAAAAAAAAATCCTGGATCTCCAAAAGATATTGGCTCACCATGAAACCATAAAAAAGGAATAAGGGAAAGCGTTATAAAAACAATTACAGGATACTTGTGAAAATTTATTTTATTAATAAGTTTCTTGAAAATCATATTTTTCGAAAACTTGTTTATAGATATAATTTGCTCTTTCACTCCAGTCCCAGGTTTTAGCATATTCATAAGCTTCTTTTGAAAGTTCTTTGTAAAATTTTTCATTTTCTAATAAACTAATAATCGCATTTGCAAAAGCTTCAATATCAAAACACGGTATTTTAATGACACCTTTTGGATAATATGATTTTAAAGCTTCTAAATCAAAGCTTATTCCTGGTAACCCAAAGGCCATACCTTCAGCCATAGCCATACCTCCGCTATCGTAAATTGCAGGATGAACCATTAACTTTGACTGTTTAAATATTTCGTATTTATCTTTTCCGTCTAAAAAGCCTAATATCTCAATCTGGCTCTGCATAGAAAGTTTGGCTACTTTATTTTCTATCTCATGTTTCAATTCTCCGTCGCCTATCAATACAAGTTTTAATTTTTTTTTTTTATTTACATTACTCCATATATCTATGAGTTCGAGGCATCCTTTTTGAACATGGAATCTTCCAACGAAACAGGCGTCATATTCTCTTCTATCTAATGGAATGACACTGTCATTAGATTTTAAATATTTTTCGGATTCTGATATATCTATACCACCTTTTATTGCTAAAATTTTAAGTATATTATTTTTCTTAGAGTAAAATCGTTTAATGTCAGGTTCGCTAGTTACAAACACATAATCTGCGAACCGTTTAATAATAAAATATGAAGGCAGTTGCATAAACCAGTAAAGTATTCCTTTTACTCTATTAATTCCTTTATATGGTGTATTTTTGGATAACGGAAAAGTTGCAAAAAGATAAAATCCAGCTATCCATTTTATTTTTTTATTAATTATTTTTGCAAAAATAGCTGATAAAAAATCAGGATAAAAGTCTGATGATGAATATATAAAATCAGAATTTTTAATTATACCCATATTTGCTGAAATATATTTTATACCTTTATAAGTTCTTCTGATTTGCATCTTAATTAATCCTAAAATAGAATATAAATTATTATCTTTAAACTCCGTGTCTGTTTTGATAATACTAATATTAACTTTCGTTTCTTGACTTTTATTAAGCAATAATAAACCCTCTTCAGATGTAAATAAAACAATGTTCAATTTTTCCGCTAAATTTTTTGTTAGTTCAATCCATATTCTATCCCCGCCACTCATCATTTTTCCATAAGTATTATTTGCTATAATTATTACCCGATTCATTTCTCTCCAATATATCAATTATATATAAAAAATAATTAAATTTTAATAATATTGTTCTGTTGTATTATTAGAGCCCTTATTCTTAAGAATCACTCTCACATATTAATGTCATTACACATGACATAATCCTATTTTCTAATCATCAAGCTTTTTATTTCATTTATTAAAATTTCGGCGTGTTTTTGCCAAGTATAATTTTCTTTTACCTTTTTCCATGCATTTTTTCCCATGTCATATGCAAGTCGTTCATTATTTAATAATTTAATTAAATATGATTTCAAAGTTATATAATCCTCATATTTATAAAAAAATCCATCTTTATTTTTTTCAAAAAAATATGCTACTCCGCTTGTTTCGGTTACAATAAAAGTACATCCGTTAGAAGCAGCTTCTAAAACAGGCATGCCAAAACCTGGTTCGTCGTTCATAATAACAGTAACCCTGGCATTTATATATGAATCATTTAATTCTTGTTCGCTAATTTCTCCTAATAATTTAACTTTATTTGAAATTTTTAAATTTTTTATAATTGATTCTATTTTATTTCTATATTCCCTATGTATCCATTTACCCCCTACCTTAAGTTCGCAATTCGGAATTTGTTGAATAATATTTAATAAATTTTCAAGCCCTTTTCCTTCCTTCCAAGCAGTTGCAATAAAAATATAATCACCGCGAAAATTTTTTATTTCTCTTAAATAAGCATGTCCTAGCGGTATTAATTTTATTTTTTTGTCATCTTTAATGATACTTTTAAGCTGTGAATAATGAATATAGCCGGAGACAAAAACCAACATTGAGTTATTAACTAAAATTTTATCAATTCTTTTTCCTAAAAAAAGAACAAAAAACATTATATTATAGATAAATCCTTTATTGTATGTTTTCTTTAGATTATAAGAAAGCGGGTCCCAGATATAAACCGCATATGGAATAGCATTTAATTTTGATAATGAAAGTGCGGAAAATGTTGTGTATATATTATGACTTATTATAATGTCATATTCTTTTTTTTTGATAACAAATGGTAATAAAAAAGGGTAAGTCAAATGAAAAAAAGAAAAAAAATAAAAACCTGGTATCTTAAAGGAAAATTTAAATATTTTAGGTAATCTATCATCTAAATATACTACCGGAATATTTTTCAGTAAATCTGCAAAAGCGTCTTTAACAACAGCTTTTCTTGAAAGCACTAATAAATAGGCGTCTTCACCAATATCAATCAGACTTTTCACTTCTTCTATTGCTATTTTTTCAACGCCGCCAATGTTTAATCTATCAATTAAAACACCTATTTTCACAATACCTTCCTCCCAAAAATCCAAAAAGTATCCCTATAAAGTCCTAATGGAGATGATATGAGAATGCGATATGGAATATGCTTAAAAAACTTTGGTAATTTTTTAAAAATTAATCCCATTGGCCATTCAGCAGGCCAGAAATTTGGAAGAGCTTTTAATTTAAATGTAAATTTTATTTTATTAAAGCCATTTATTTTTAGTAAATTACTTAAACTTTTTGGGGTATAATAAAATAAATGTGTTTTATCGGTATAAGCATACCAATTATTCCCTTGTATAATTCTTAAAGGAGAAGAATAATTTGGGGTGACTAAAAATACGCCACCACCCTTTTTTAATACTCTATAAATTTCCTTAATAAATACTAAACCATCTTTTTCATTTAAATGCTCAATAATACTGATGCCCAAAACACAATCAAACGATTCGTTTTCAAAAGGTATTGAAGTAGCATCTCCAATTGCAGCGCCAGTCATCTCTGCGGCAATAGGTGAAGAATCAATTCCCTTGACATTATAACCCTTATCTCTAAGGGAATTCATAAGCCTTCCTGTTCCGACGCCTACTTCTAAAATGTTATGAAAATTGTTTTGTATAAAAATATTTTCAATAGCATTTTGAAGATGTATAGGCAAATAATCTCTATCTAAATAATACTTCCTATCATATAATTCCTCAATATTCATGATAATACCTTCAAAATATTTTTTTAATTTAATTGAATTTGAACTATGAATTTGCATTAACTTTATAAATTTTTGTCGAAAAATATATCATATCAACCAATATAAATAAAAAAATAACAACAATATTACAAACAGGTATAATTTCTTTATTTTAATATTTTTAATAAAATAATATATTAATATCGTATTCACATAGAAATTATTTAATGAATTTATATAAGTTATGCCAAACATATACAACTCCTACAGCACCTTTTAGAAAATACATGCTAACCGTTAACAGCGGATGCCTAACTAATTTTCTCCACTTGCCATTTTCTGTAAAAACCACCATATACCTGTAATATAAGCCAAATTGTTTCTTAACTATAATATCATTTTTGCCCCATTTATTTATATAAATGTCAAAACCTTTCATGTAATAAGATTTTTTACTAAAATATTTTGCTAAATTTATTTTTATTTCATTATGAAATATTACATTATTATATTTATAATTTAAATCGTTGGATCTAATTCCGTTTGAAATTAAAAAATTTGCAATTTCTTTTAAAAAACCATTTTTCTTCAATTCATTTACCTCTTTTTCTTCAGATAAAATTTTGTAACCGCTTATAAGCTTAAGCTCACCAAAACTTGAAATTTTTCTGTTAAAATCCCAATCTTCCGGTCCTGAAAAACTTTCATCAAAACCGTTTACTTTAATGAAAATATCCTTTTTCACAAATCTTATCGCATCTATAGGAGTAGCGTTATAAAAAGATCTTTCAAATCTTCTTGTTTTGCAAAATAACCCGCTGCCCAGTATTATTTCAGGTATATATAATCCGACTACTAAAGGGCTGTTTTTAAATTCGGCGACGCATGATTCTATAACAAACGGAGCCAATATCATGTCTGCATCTAAATATAAAATATATTCTCCATTGCTAACACTAACTCCAAAATTTCTCTGCGCCGATCTCTCCGGTCCTCTATCATAAACTAAATCAGTATATTTCTTTGCTATTGTCTTAGTTCTATCTGTTGAATTATTATCCACAACTATAATTTCAATATGTTTATATGATTGATATATTAGCGACTTTAGACAATTTTCGATATTACTTTCTTCATTTTTTGTTGTTACTATAACCGAAACTAGCACCGAAATCATATTAACATCCTTTATTTTTCTTTTTTAAAATCCATAAAATGCGATGCCACTTTTTTCCCAGCCTTAAAAATAAATTTTATATCGTCAATATTTCTTATAGAAACTATCTTTTTAAAAATAAAAAAAGGATTCAAAGCTGATGTATACAAATCTTGGGCAAATTTTAACACATCTTCATTTGTTACAGGACTTCTCCATACAGATTCTTTCATGTCATATCTGTTCCAATCTTCCGTCAAAAGCCAACCGTTATTTCTTGCTTCATCAAATAAAGGCGTCCCTGGATATGGGACAACAATAGTTGCCTGTAATGTATCAATGTGTCCTTTTTTAAACATTTTTTTAGCAAAATTGATAGTCATAGCAGCATCGTCAATAGTTTCCCAAGGATAGCCTATCATCGTCGTAAGTTGTGGCTCTAATCCGGCAAATTTTGCCATCTTTAGAGTATGTTCAATATCTGATACATTAATTCCCTTATTTAATCTCTTAAGTGTAGAAGGAACTATTGATTCTAAACCTATGAGAATCATTCTGAAATTTGCCTGCTTCAATAAACTCCATTCTTGCTGAGATAGCGCACCAACTCTCATATTGCAGCCCATTGTTACTTTTTTGTTATAACCTCTTTCTATCATACCTTTGCAGAATTCATTCAACCAATTTCCTATAGGAAAGCAGCCTGTATCATCAAATATCTCTTTAACCTTAAACTTTTCAATTAAAATTCCTATTTCATCAAGATATTTTGAAACATCTACCGTTCTAAAATTTTTGCCTGGATAAAGAGTTGTCCAAGAACAAAAACTGCACCTTCCATACCAGCAGTCTCTCCCAGCCATTACATATGTTCCCGGCGTGTGTTTAAAATTTCCGTTCTTGTAAGCGTAAAGTTTCCAATTTGTGAGATTTCTATCAATATAAGGAAGTTTATTTAAATCATTATCTAATTCAAATTTCCCCGAATTCATAATCTCTCCGCCTTTTCTATAATATATACCTGGCGGTATATTTTTCAGATCATCAAGAGAGGACATTTTTTTTAATGTATTACATAATCCTAGAAGTGAAAAATCATAATCACCGCCGGTAATAATAAAATCTACTTTTGAGTTTATCAAAGACTCTTCAGGCATTGCCGTTACATGATCTCCCATAAGAATAACTACAGGAAAATTATAATAATTCTTTAATTTATCTTCATTTACTGGTTGACCAAAAATCTTTTTTATATCTGAGATTATTTGCCAGTGCCTTTTTACAACAGGCGTTTTAGTTTCAAACACAATAATATCCGGTTTTTCGTTTTTAAGTCTCAAGAGCCATTTATCATATGTTAACGATTCAGCTATCGCGTCATCCCAAAAAACATCGAATCCGTTTTCCTTAAGAAGCGTCGCAGCATAAGCAGGCACCACAGGATATATATATGTAGGGTCTTTAAACCATTGAAACTGCCTGTTTTGAGAAAGCAATGGAGTGCCCTTTTTAGATTCTAACGGCGGATATGATATAGAAATTTTCATAATTATTTAACCTCAAGATATTTTTTTTACAAATAAAAATCCATAAGAAAAAGCAATGCCATAATAAATATGCGTAAGAAATACATAAACAGTTCCAAATAATGAAATTTTTACATTTTTGGTCTTTTTGTTGATATCAAAAAAAGCATACAGTAAAATAATAATATAAAATAATAAACCTAAAAACATATAAATAAAAAGTTTAAAATCTAAAAACAGCAATAAAAAAGCCAGTACGAAGTATAACACAAAAAAAGATGATAAGAAATATTTTAATTTAAAAGAGTGCAAAGGATGTTTTTTAGCTAACCATCCTCTTACAATTCCATAATTTCCTATTTGTTTTAGATGCAATGTAAAATTGCCTCTTCTATGATGATATACAATAGTATCTGGGTCATAAACAATTCTTTTTCCTATTTCTGTAATTTTAAAACAGAGTTCGGTATCTTCTCCAGGCCATAAATCCGAATTAAAACCGTTAATAAGTAAAAAAATCTCTTTTTTTATTATAAAGTTAACGGACGGCCATTCTTTTACATCGGCTGATTTTCCAATAGGATAATATTTCCTTGGGTCTATGCCGCTTATTTTAGTTAAGAATACTGAGCCTGAAACTTTTTGAAAAAATTTATCTTCTTCAGGTGTTATAGCTGGTCCGCCGACAGCTGCTACTGAATCGTTTTTGAGTATTTTTAATGCGTTTTGTAGCCAGTTTTTCTGAGGATAGGCATCATCATCAATAAACGCAAGAATATCCCCTTTAGCATTTTTGGCGCCTATGTCTCTTTTTATAGCAGGACCTACCTTACCTGTTGGGATAATTACTGATTTTTTAAAAGTACAATCTTCTTCTTCATCCGGTAAAATTATAATTTCAAAATTTTTATAACTCATATTAAGATAGTATGGAATAGCTTCAATAATATAATTGTTAATCTTAGCAACAGGAATAATAATAGAAACAAAATGATTGTCGGATGTCTCAGTTATATTGTTATTAGTGTTGGTGTTTAAATTATTTTTAATAGTATTTACCATTGTTTTTTAACTCCTAAATGATACATAAAATAAATAATTTTTTTATAATATAAAATAAAATCATAATAAAAGATATTAATTAAAGATGCAACAGCAAGAATATAACCGGTAACCATTACGCAATACACAACAGAAGCCAGTGTCTGATGAAACAAACTTATTAAAACAACTTCTAATATTGCGAAAAGAAACATTAAAAATACAAAAAAATATTTTTGCACCGCCATATAATAATTGACCATTATACTGACAATAGCAAAAGAAAACATACTTAACCCATATAGACTTAATAACGACGTGGCTTTCAAATATTTACTTCCCATAAGAACGGATATTATAAAATTAGGAAATAGTATATAAAAAATTTCACCAAAAAAACATAATAAAATTGTGATTAAAATAGTTTTAAGTAAAATCTTTTTTGTTTTATTGTTTAAAGCATGTGCGTGCGACACTTCCGGAAACATTACAACTGCAAAACTAGCCGGCAGATATAATATAATTTTTCCGAGTAATGCACTTACCGCGTAAATGCCGGCTTCTTTTGATGGAAAAAAATGCTTTACCATAATTAAATCGATATTTGTAAAAAAAGTGTAAAAAAACAAGGAAAAAAGCACAAGCAAGAAATATTTAATTGTTAAAACATTATTTGAAACATCGTCGTTATTTTCATCAAGAACCTGTTTTGAGCCGATTTTTTTAAAATAACTATATATAAATATAACGGCTATTGATGAAACGGCAATCTGCGCTATAAAAGTTGAAAGAAGGGCACCCGCTATATTCAAACCCAATAATACTAAAATAACGGCAATGACAAATTTGGCGGCGGATGATAGGCCTCCCGTCACCCCGTAGATGCCGTACATTTTTGCTCCCTGAAGTATGCCCATTAGCAATGAGAAAAAAAAACTTATTAACAATACAACGCCTAATATAGCGTAATATAAAAAAACATTTATCTTCATGAAATCCATTAAATATGGGACAAAAATAAAATAAACGATAAGAACAAGCATTCCAAAAAGAAGAACCTTGAGAAATATGTTTTTAATAAATTTCTTAACTTCATTGAATTTAGAAATTGCCAAGTTATGAGATATATTTTTTGCGGCTATTATAGTTATGGTGCCTGCGGGAACCGAAATTATCAAAAGAATGGAAAATAATGAATTTAATATGCCGTATTCAGATACCGTTAATAAACGACCCATTGCGATTTGGAAGAGATAATTGAAAAAATTAGCCGACATGGAAAAGATGAAAATATAAATTCCATTTTTGAATAAGCTGTCGTTTAATATATTTTTCATTTATGTCTTATTGTTGCAATAATAACATCATAGAGTACACAAAATTGAAAAAATAATAGATTAATACAAAACAATAACAATAACAATAACAATAACAATATGATGACGAAGAAAATAGATAAAATATACATTTTTTTAATCATAATAATGTAATATTTTCATGCGATAAAAAATAGCAAGAGTATCTAATCCCATATCAAAAACATCTTTAATTTTGATTCTTCCCAAACTATTTTCACGTGAAAAAATATATGCGGTAGGTATTTCAATTACTTTAAATTTTTTTCGAATAGCTATAGCCAAAATCTCAATATCAAAAGCAAATTTTTTGCATAAAATTTTGGGAAAAATAATTTCTAAAGCATTTCGCTTAAAAACTTTAATACCAGCCTGGGTATCCGTAAGATTTAGTTTAAACAAATATTTGATCATTAAATAATAGCCAAAACTTAATATTTTTCTTTGCAATGTATATTTTGCTTTCAATTTTTTACTTCTTCTGGTGCCTACAACAATATCAGCGTTATTATCCCTCATTGCTTTAAGCAATTTTCCGACTTGCAAGGGATGATTTTCAAGGTCACTGTCTAAAAAGACTATTATATCGCCTGTAGAATGTTCAAAACCGTTTTTTAATGCATATCCTTTACCAACATTACGTACGTTTGAAACCAAATTAATTTCTTTACACTCCGCCACTGCTTTTAAAACCCTATCTTTTGTGTTATCGATGCTGCCATCATCTATTAATATTATTTCAAACGGAAACCTAAATTTTTTAAATATCTTATAAGCATAAATCAAATTTTCATATATTTTCTCGCCTTCGTTGTAGGCGGGCATCAATATAGATATTTTTCCTTTATATAGTTTCATGTTAAATAAATGTACACTTATTAATTGTTGTCTGAAATTTTATAAGTTTATATTATTTAGATAAGTTTTTCAGCCGTCCCATAGACATCTTGTTATAATTAGTTCATTATATAATTATCTTTAGCAAAATAAACAGAATAATTTTAATAAATAAGTTTTACCTGCCTATAGAATAATATTCATATCCTTTTTTTATCATTTCTATTTTATCGTAAATATTCCTTCCGTCGAATACCGCAGGGGTTATCATAGCCGCTTTAATTTTATCGAAATCCGGCGCCCTGAAATCGTTCCATTCGGTGGCGACTATAAGCCCGTCCGCACCTTTAACGGCATCGTACATATCATCGACGTATTCTATTTCGGAAAAAATCTTTTTTGTATTATCCATTGCTATAGGGTCGTAAGCTTTAACTTTTGCGCCATAGGAAAGAAGTTTCGATATTATGACTAAAGAAGGCGCTTCCCTTATGTCGTCGGTTTTAGGCTTAAACGAAAGTCCCCATAGGGCAAAAGTCTTTCCCGCTATATCTCCCTTGAAATGCTTTAATATAAAATCAACTATAATTTCTTTCTGAAAGGCATTCACCTCGTCGGCGGCTTTTAAAAGTTTAAACTCGTAATTATGCTGTTTAGCAGTCTGATACAGGGCTTTTACGTCCTTAGGAAAACAGCTTCCGCCGTAGCCTATTCCGGGAAACAGGAAAAATTTGCCTATTCTTTTATCGGAACCTATGCCTATTCTTACGCTGTCCACGTTTGCGCCGGTTTTTTCGCACAAGTTCGCTATTTCATTCATAAAGGTAATTCTGACGGCGAGCATTGCGTTTGCGGCGTATTTGGTAAGTTCTGAAGAATTGGTATCCATAAAATATATGGGCGCTCCGGTTCTTACGAAAGGTTCGTAAATTTCGTCTATGAGTTCTTTCGCCGCCTGCGCCTCTTTCTTATTGTCCTTTTTAAAATTAATCCCTACTACTATTCTGTCGGGTCTTTGGAAATCTTCTATGGCTGCGCCTTCTTTTAAAAATTCAGGATTCGATACTACGCAGAAGTTTTTGGTTTTTTTGGCTATTATGCTTTCTACTTTTCTGCATGTTCCGACGGGGACGGTGCTTTTTACGACTACCGCCTTAAAACAGTCTATAGTATCGGCGATGCTTTCGGCTACCTTAAATACATTAGATAAGTCAGCTTCTCCGTTATCCTGAGGAGGAGTGCCGACGGCGATGAATACGACGTCGGTTTTGCTTACGGCTTCGCGTAAATCTTTCGTAAAATAAAGTCTCCCAAGCTTTACGTTTTTATCGGTAAGTTCTTTAAGTCCGGGTTCGTATATAGGAAGAACGCCTGATTTTAAAGATTTAATTTTGCTTTCGTCGTTATCAACACAGTAAACGGTATTGCCCGAATCGGCAAGGCAGACGCCGGTAACGAGGCCTACGTAACCCGTGCCTATTATGGATATTTTCATTAATCGGAATCTCCTCTGAAATTTTTTTTAAAAAATATGCTATAAATGAATTTTCTGTAGTATAAATCGTTAAAAACACATAAAATTATCAAACTTTATATTTTTCTTTTCGTTTTTTCTGATTCTTCCATTGCGGCGTTCTCCATTTATTCTTACCGCACAGAGCTATATACCGATATAGCATTCTATTAATTCATTTATTGCATATATTAAATATTTCTCAATAAATGTATAATATTCTTCCCTCTTTGTCAATAAAATTCCATTCACCCTCCCACCCCCCAAGTCCTTGAAAATTAAGGCTCAAAGAAGGGCGGATAAAAAAGTGGCGGATTTATTCGCTTACTCACAATTGCGCTTGCGGGCAGACCGCTCCGGCGATTAACGGGGACGTTGATTAAAGGATTTAAATATATCAAAGATATAAAGGTATAATTGATAAAAAATTTCTAACGGTGAGTTAAGGTATTATTAGTTTCGTTAATTTCTATACCTTTAGAAATTAAGTATGCTTTCAAATATTTTTCTGCTCTCTGTTACATAAAAAATATACTATAATTTTAAATCCGACGGAATTGTTTTTAAAATACTATATTGTTTTCCCGCATTTAATTTTTTATAAAAAGTTTTCTTGTAATCGCTTTATCATCTTTCATTTTTTTTGTTATCATTTGTGTCATAATATATACATAAAACAAAAATTAAACCATAGGCAAAGAAAAAACTCTGGAAAAAGTTTTGTTCTTGTTGGCCTTTATAGCGTTTGCCGTCTATCATGAAATGGCAGTGGTAAATTTTGCCTCTAAGCCTTATATCCCCTGACATTTTTGCTCTCCTGACATATTAAATTTTTGGGACAAATTTGGGACAAAAATTCTATAAAAATTATAAAATTTATGTAAATTATAATAAATATAAAATTTCTTAATGATGTCTGGAAAGGCTTATTTACTGCGGTTTTGAATGGTCGGGATGACACGATTTGAACGTGCGACCCCCTGCTCCCAAAGCAGGTGCGCTACCAACTGCGCCACATCCCGATATTATAATATTGCTGCGGTTATTCCTGATAACTGAGCTAACAGCGTCAACAACCGTGCTATATATTCTAACCATACTATTCCCGATATATCTCTTCGCACGGCTCTATATGATTACAAAGTATATAATAATATATTAACCCAAGTCAATATATAAAATGATTATCAATCTAATATATACTAATATATAGTATATATGGATTATGAGCTGTATGCAATAAATATAACCATACAATAATAACAATATATATTATGTGCAATAAATTATCGCAATAATTATGAATCAGCTCCTTTTTTATTCATAAGCCAATAAACTATTCCTAAAATTAAAATTAATAATCCGAGAATAGCCACCTCATGCGACTTATGCGGAGCAAGCGAAAATATTAAAATTTTTCTTAGCAGTGCCGCCATAGCGAGACCTATGAAAGCGCTAAGCGCAAATTTTTTACCCTGAAGCTTTTTTACCTCTTCTTCTAAAAGTTCTCTGATCGCCCATATGATTAACATTGCTCCCAATATATCAACTACCGTCGTTTCAAAAGGTAATCCGCTCATCGCAAATCTATATATTTCGAAGAAGAATAATATAAAAACCATTGCCGTTGAAAGCATTAATGTTAGAACTAAGAATAAATCAAGCACATAAGAAAACTTAGAGCTTAATTTTATTATTTTAGATTCAAACTTTGTAGCTGCAATATATAATTTCCCTTCGTCTATATATGAACTTATAATTATATCCAGATTTATATCAAGGATTTTATTTACGGATTCTATCAAAGAATCTTTTTTATCGCTGTCTTTAAAATTTTTTAATATTATTGAGTGAATATAGTTCCTTATATAATTCATCGTTGCGCTGACATAATGCGACGGCAGTTTGATATCCTGATGCACTTCCCCTATTCTTTTGAGCCTTCGTAAATAATCATTATTATATTCGCCTGAAAACATATTTAGAAACCAGAATTTAAGTTTTTCCTGATGCCTATTTCTAATTTCATCATCCGGTAAAAATTTACTGAAATCTTCAAAATTTGAAATGTAGGAATAAACCCCCGCAATAAATTCCTTTGTATTTGCCTCCATGATACTTTTTAGGAATTTCAGATTTTCTACATCTTTATCGTTAAAT
Organism: bacterium; assembly: GCA_021825865.1. Lineage (GTDB taxonomy): Bacteria > SZUA-79 > SZUA-79 > Acidulodesulfobacterales > Acidulodesulfobacteraceae > Acididesulfobacter. The sequence continues at coordinate 4,125 of JAKAFU010000011.1, read as the reverse complement.
GCATATATTAATTTTATTTTATGTAATGTATCCATAAAAATCGTTTTTTAAAATTTTATATTAATTTAAATAAGTGTAATAACTAATTATTAAAAATTATAATAATCATTAATTATAATAATCATTAAAAAGTGAAAAACCAATTTAAAAATTTAATAGCCGAATAGAATATAGCATATCTTAAAAGCATATTACAAAGCATATTACAAATTATTATAATATTTTGCAAAAAACAATACGAACACAGCTAGAACATAAATACTTGACTAAAAATTATTACTGTTATAAAATTATCATATTATAATATAATTGTCTATGCGTATGTTTAAAGACAAGCATATATATAAAACATAGGGAACATAACATATAGAACGTAATTATATTGCATATACGATTATTATATAAGTATAATATAATACAAGCAGCAATTTTTTTCTACATTATTACACATAAGAATAATTGCATATGGGCTGCTAGCTCAATTGGTAGAGCAACTGACTCTTAATCAGTAGGTCGCCGGTTCGATCCCGGCGCAGCCCACCACCTCAAATATAAGTAAACCAAAGCTTAAAGAGTATTTCGATAAAATATTGCCTCGACAATTTTATTTATCTTAGTTTTGCTCTGTATTTTTTAAAAAAGATATGATTTTATAAGTTTCCTTTGACAGCAAATTTTTTAAGCCAGTATATCACCATAGAGCGGTCAGATTTGACTCCGCATCAAAAAGATGATTTGCGCCTTGGCATCCAAAGGTTTTTAAATCAATGCTATAGTAGTTTAAGAAAAAGCTTCATAACCTATAAAATAAAATAACCGCCATATTTGCGATTTAAACCACGGTGAATTTAAAACAGGCTCTATCATCTATTTAACCGAAAATCAAATGGTTTAAAATTGATTATTATAAAAATTTTACTAAGAAATTATTTTACTAAATATTATATCACGTCTTTTAAATTTGCGGTAAAATTAAAGATTACGTTTACTCTGCTAAATTATAACGCTCAATAAATCTTTCCTTTTATTATTATATTTTCCATTCACGCTATTATTTTCTTGAAATAGAGTTTGATAAAAAATTTTAGGATATTTATTTTTTAATATATCGTATTTATCGAAAATTTTTATTTCATCAAACATATACCATTCTTCCAAAATTTTTACATACTTGGAGTTATCGTTTTCAAAATTTACAGGATCGTTTATAAAATTAAATTTATCGATAAATTCAGAAGTGGAAATAGTATTTATAATGTCTAAAATTTCTCTCATCGTATGTTTTTCTCCGTTAAGTTTATCCCACAATTGATCTGCAAGTAAAATTTCTTCCTCATGAAAAAATTTTTCAAGTTCAATAACGGATTTCATAAATCTTTCTTTATTATGTCCAGTATCGTTATTATTTAAGGGGTCGAATGGAAAACCTATAAAATATCTAATTTTTTTATTGTCGAATTTCTTTTTCAACACAGCTTTCCCATTGAGTATTTTTTGTTTTTCTCCTCTCATTTCGCCTGCATTTGGATGCACTGACTTTAATTCTATTGCTTCTATATAATCATTTGTTATGACTAAATTATCAACGGTAAAATCTGGAGCGCTTACTTCTGCCGAATTTATATTTTGTAAAAATATGAGTTCATTTTCTCTATTTAAATCTGGTGTTTTGCTTTTGTTTTTTAAATCTGTAATTATTTCAGATATGACTCTTTGTTGACCTTCGCATATCTTATTATCCTTAAACGTTCTTTTTTCTCCATCACTTAAAATATGGGCTGCATTTTCGAAAAATGTTTGTCCAAGCGTGGTATTTAGACCATGCAGCCAACTTGAAAGTGAAATTAAACTATAAGCATCATCAATGTTTCTTTGTTCTAATTTAGGCTCAAATGCCTTTAAAAATGCCTCATGAAAAGGAGCATTTCTATTTTGAGAAGTATCGTCAGGAAAATCTTCGAATTTTGTTTTCAGAACTCTAATTACTTCGTATGCTATTAATTGTTGTTTAGCTTTTTTCATGTATACTTGGTTAATTATTAATCAAATATAAAATAATATTTATAAGTTATTATATAAAATCCTAAAAAATAATAAAATTTATTATATTAACGATAATTATCTTTCCATTAATATAATATAATTATTTCATCCTTAAATGGAATATAATTTCTGAATACGGAGCTTTATCTTTTTCCGTTCTATTAAGAACGGGTCTTTTAAATCTATTGACTATCGCCATGCCGGATTTATCAGCTATTTCAGGATAGAGATTGTATTTGTCGTTTGCAACAAGGAATATATTAAAATCGTTAATTAAGAATCTCTTGCAATTATTTAATACGGCGGCAATCCCTTGAACATAACTTTCTCTAGCTTCCTTGCCCTGACCTTTAATTAACGGTCCTATCTCAAGAGTATCGTTCCTTTTAAATCCAAAAAGATCATAGGAATACGCATGCTGCTCGTGATAATTGATAAGGCCGACATAGGGCGGGGATGAAAAAATACCGGCAATTTTCTTCCCTTTTATTATATTTGCAAATTTGGCATGTTTTAATTCAAGTTCTGCAAGAATATCAATATTCCTGCTGTCGCCGACTAAACATTTTTGATATGTATTTGTCCGCAATTTATCAAATTCTGAAATTCTTTTTAAAGTATCTTTTGCGTATCTATCCCACCAACCGGTTATAGAAAATAGCGGCTTGCAAATTTTACCGTGTTTTTTGCAATAGTACGTCGAAATAACAGGGTTAATAAGCGTAGCAAGGTCTGAATGGGTCGTAGCTCTGCAAGACCTGGCAGTACGACTTAGTATAATGCTTAAAATTATTTTTGTGTATTTATTTTGAACCGCTTTTATTTGTTCAAACACAAAATATATTTCATCTCTTACCGCTTTTAAAAACCATTTATCTAAAAAGTTATCTCGGCCTGTTTTTATATCTATATTAAATTGTTTAATAAGTTTTTCATAAATGGGCAAAAACTCAGCTTCTTTTTGCAATCCATATTTTTTTTCATCTATCTGCCTCTGCAAGACCATTCTTCTAAAGTCTGGAGATGGAAAATATTTATCGTTAAATATTTTAAGCTCTTCCAACAATTTGTTTTCAAATTCGATATTTTTTTTGTCTTCTAAAAACTTTCTAAGAGCTTTAGATATTCTGTCTGTTTCTTTTTTTACATCGGCAGTATCATAGCTATAAATTTTTGCGTTGGAAATAAGAGCGTTAAAAGCAGAAACATCAATACCTATAGCATGCATACCAAGTTCATTTGATTCTACAAGCGTAGTTCCGGAACCGCAAAACGGGTCTAAAATTATATCGTCTTTTTTGAAAAATATTTCTTTTTTAAAATCGTCAATATGTGAATCTAAAAAATATTCGACAAGCTGCGGTATGAATTTTCCTTTATAAGGGTGAAGTCTATGAACATGCTTTGTAGTCTCTGATTCTTTAAATTGAGAGAACGACAATGCCCAGTTTAAATCATTTCCTAATATATTTTTCCAATCGTGTTCTTTGTATAGGTTTATAGTTTCATAATATCTCGCAAGTTCATCTGCGCTTATTAAAAGTTCGTTGTCTTTCCTTATCCTCGATATTTTCCCATATTGAAGAAGATATGAAATATTGGATACAGATACCTGTTTATCTAAGAATTGGCTTGCCCATACACTTGCTTCTTTTATCGTTAGTAAATTATCGGTAAGCAATTTATATGTCCTTAATAATTTTAAAGGTAAATCTTGTTTTTATATAATAAATTTTAAATAGGAACATATACATCCATAGATTTTTTTAGAATTTTCTTTATTAATTATAACAAAACTGTAAAAAAATATAAATAAAAATACGAAATATATGCAATATCATAAGAATTATAGGATTTATAGTTTTTTGACTATTTTTCAATTTAGGTGTATAAATATATATACGGCTGCTATATTATATATATTATATAGCCAAAATAAATGACTATATAAAACAATACGCTCATCATATTTCCAGATAATAAAAACAAAAATAAAATAAGCAATAAAATTTAGCAAAATGATTAATAATCATAATAATAAAATAATAATAATTAAAAAGGAGACGCAAAAAAGATGGATAC
>JAKAFU010000010.1 GCA_021825865.1 bacterium | reverse complement strand
TTTTTAATGGAGCCGGCGATAGGAATCGAACCTACGATCAACTGATTACGAATCAGCTGCTCTACCCCTGAGCCACGCCGGCGTTATTTATCACAAAGAAGAGACTATTATATGTTTCCAACTTATTGGAATACCCTTAAAAGCATTAATATAAATATAATACAATAATTTAAAGATATAATTATAATACAATAAAACTGGATAAAAATAAAATAATAAAAAAAATAAAAAGTATTTACTTCATTATGCCATGCATTTAATTTAATATTAATATATAAAAATACTTCATTATGCCATGCCCCTATACATTTAGAATTGTTATTATCTATTTGATAGTTTTTAGAATATTATTTATATTTTTGAAAAATAACATTCTGTCATTTTCGTCTTCTATTTCTTTAGATAATAATTTAACAAATTCTTCTATTTTTTTACGGTTAAAATTTTCCATACCCTGATTTAATTCTTTCATTTTTGAATCAAATATCATGGACGATATAGGTCCAAGACTATTTGCAAATAAATCTTTTATGGCTATTATAACATTGATAGGAACTATATCGGTAACTTCATTATGCGTATTATTACTATTATTTTGTTGATTAGAACCGCCGGATGCATTATCTGAAGAATGTTGAATTGCTGCATGCTGTGAAATATTAGATTCAAACTGATTTTCACCGAACGATGGATAAATGTCGTTTATATTATTATTATCATTTGCAGTCTGTGCATTGTTATTATTAAACAATAAAGATTTGGATGATAAATTTTCCAAAGAATTAGAAACTATTTTTACAAACTCGCTCTCAAGATAGGAACTTTCCATTTTTACTAAATTTACGTTGGAATTTTTTTTACTTGCTATAAAAATAAATCCGCTGCCAAAACTATTAACAATAATATTGTGAGATTCAAAACTTAAAAACAAAGAAGAAATTTCAATTGAGGATATTGAATAGGACGAAAAAAGTTTACTTATTTCTGCCGAAACTTTTTTAATAGTAATTTCATTTAAATCTTCATTATTGGAGCTAAATTGCAGAACATCTCCGTCTATCGATGATATTGCGCAAGCCTCAACCCCTGCAATAGATAGTAATTTTTCAATGATACTCTTATCTTTATTGTCCATAATTGGCATAATTAGACAGACAGACAGATGCTTTTATAATTTTATAAAACTGCTTTTTTATAAAACTGCTAATGTATAAAATATTAGCATATTATTATATTGCAATACAATAATAATTTAATAAAACGGTTGTTTTGTATTATATATAATAAATATTGGTGCAGTATAGAATATTAGCCTGCGCTTTCAACCTTCTAAAAGTTTTACCGCTTCAGTTTGCGTTTTAAGAGCTTGCACGGAAGAAGAAACGATAAGGCTATAAGTTATATTCTTATTATTTATAATTATTTTTCTATAATTATTATTGGCTTCGCATATAATGCTTTTTAGATTCTTAAAATTAAACATATCTCCCAATTCTTTACTTTGATTGAATAAAAATAATGTATCTGCAGATTCAAAATCAGGATCGTCTACGCTTTTAGAATAGATAACTTCCCCTGAAGCTTTTAAGACAAGAACTCCTTCAACGCCTGTTATTAGCGATAGATTCTCTCCTATAGCAGCAACAGCCTCGTTAGTAATTTCACTGTTAAAAATCGTGTCGTCGGTTAAATTTATATCCGAATTATCGTCATCGTCGCTGATAGATTCAACTGTTTCTGGTTTATTAATTATTTCTAGAATTTCATCTAAAGATTTATCTATTTTATCTTCGTCAAAACTATTCGGCATTGGCTCTCCAATGCTTACGCCAATTTCAGCCTGACCTTCCAATTCTTTCAGTTCTTTAAAAACATCAATATTTTTTTTATCATCAAAAATAGCACCGACAATCATACCTGCGTTATAATAAATAATACCCGTTTTATTATTTATTTTAATTGAAAGCCTGACATCGTCAAAGCTGGAAAACTGATCCAACTGATATCTAATATCTTCAAGTATCATTATATAATAAGCCTATAAATGTAAAATTATTTATTTATTTAACTTATAATTATAAATTAAATGAGCTTCGTTTTAAAGCAATTTTTATTATATTACTATTAAATTATATTTTGCAAGATAAAAGTGCGAAAGTTGTTTTTTTAAGGTTGTTTCTATAAGACCGAACTATATTCTAAATACATAAAAAAAGCAAAGCTCCGAAAGTTCGTTAAGCGGGGTTATTTAAACTATCGCAATAATATATCAACGCGACAACATTGTTATAGAAGCAAGGATTTAAATATCTTTAAATATTATTGTCAAAAATATCAGCGTCAATTCGTCAAAAAATTACAAATATTTTATGAATTTTTTCTCTACGTTATCTTTTCTACTTACTATCTGTTTTTGTTTACAAAAATAACTACAAAATGTTTTATGGCGTCCCCAGCGGGATTCGAACCCGCGTTGCCGCCGTGAAAGGGCGATGTCCTGGGCCGTCTAGACGATAGGGACATAAAACAACATACAAGAGAATAAATTATATAAAACTTTTCTTTAAATTGCAAGAAAATATTTAAAAAAAATCAAGCACAAATTGACTAACAACTAAGATATCTGTTTAAAGCCCTAACTCGCTTAATATTGAATTTACATCATTCTGCGCAACTGTATCGTCGTTTAGAACAATATCATTAAGTTTTCCGTATATTTCCCTTTTTTTCTCATCCGGCAATCCTTTAGAACTAACCTCGGAATTAACAAGCACCTTTAACAGTTTAATTTTTGTGTCGTTTAATGTATTCTGAATTTTATATAATTTCTGTCCTGTTAAATCTTGGAACGAAAGCAATGACAATACATCCATTATCATGGAAATATTTTTTTTATTAAGTTCTTTAAGATTTACAAGACTGTCCTTAATTTTTTTAATCGGATTAAATTCAATTAAATCGGCAAGGCTCTTATCCATTACAGCTGAATTGTCGTTAATTTCATCTAATAAATTCATTATATTATTTGCAGCTTTTTCCGTCTCTCTTATAATGTCGCTTATACCTTCCTGAGCAAGAGGAATGGTATCGGAACTTTCTTTGACGGGTTTTTTAAAATCGGATATTTTTTGGGTCGCTTCATCCACGTTTTTAGCTAAATCTTTTAATTCTGATATCATATCTTCAATGCCCATCAACGTTCTCCTCTTCTTTTATTTTAATTCTTTTGATTCCTTTTTAATTCTTTCAATTCTTTAATTCATTTTTAATAATTTATTAGTTATGCCATATAAAGCGCTATAGGATATCTGTCCGACCCAATGAAACATTATTTTTCCGTCTTTTGAAATAAAAAATGTTTGAGGAATTTCATTAATGCCTCCATATTCGCTTAATATATCCGAATTTGCATAAACTACAGGATAAGAGACACCGTACAATTTTGCAAATGCCGACACTCCGCCTACATTCTGATTAACATTTATTCCTACGACGACAACCCCTTTTTTTCTATACAAATTATAAAACTTTACAAGCATAGGCACTTCTGCTCTGCACGGAGGACACCATGTTGCCCAGAAATTAAGTATTACAATATGCCCTCTATAATTTTTGAGAGAAAAAACGTTATAGCCGGATGCATTTCTATTCAACACCTTTAAACTAAAATTGGGCGCATTCACAATAGATGATGCATTTGCTTCAGGCAAATTAAGATTTATAAATACAATAAAAATTAATAATAATAAAAAAATAAATTTATATACGTATTTTGATTTTTTTGATTTTAATGAAAATTTCATATTCAATAATCTCTCCTGAAAGTAATTCTGGGCGTTTGTTAGATTTATCTTCCTCAACTTATTTAAATAAGTTATTAATTAAAATATTATTCTGCGCTATAGACCGACTAAGACCGCTAAGCACTATAGGAGAGTGGCACTCATTAAACAACTATCGACTTTTTATGATGACTTTTGAGCGCCCTTTCAATTTCCCTGGTCTGGTCTTTCTTTTTTAAATCCTCTCTTTTGTCATAAAGTTTTTTTCCTTTAGCGAGCCCGATTTCAATTTTCGCCTTTCCATGCGTTAAATACATTTTTAACGGAATTATAGTTAGATTTTTTTCTTTTACTTTTCCTAAAAGTCGTAGTATTTCATGTTTATGCAGTAAAAGCGAGCGTGTTCTCAACGGGTCTTTATTTTCTCTGTTTGCCTGAGTGTAAGGGCTTATATGGACATTGAGGAGCAATGCCTCTTCATTTTTAATAATAACATACCCATCGGAAATATTTACCTTACCGGTTTTTACAGACTTTATTTCAGGACCGTACAATGCTATACCTGCCTCATATTTCTCTAGAATCTCGTAAAGAAATGAAGCTTTTCTATTATCTGAAACTATTTTTATCGCTTTTGCAGACTGACTCATATGTTATAAATAAAAATTTAAAATCAGGAATTATCCTAAATACGATATTTCTAATAGCAAATTACTCCATCCTAAGAGGCGTAAATAAAATAAATTTTTCTCGAATATCTTTCATAATTAATGTGTAATTAATGTAATTAAACAACTCATAATAACATTGAATTCACTTGGTGGAGGCGGCGGGAATCGAACCCGCGTCCGAAGAGCTTTAACTCAGACATCTACATGTTTATTTTATTCTTTTGAGCACCCGCTTAAAAAAGCAAAGAATAAACAAGACCTTTTTTTAGCAGTCCTCTAAAGTTTAAGACATTTAAACAAAGGATATTTAAACGTCCTGACCTGTAAATGTCGTTCTTAAAACCTACAGGTTTCAGTCTCAAGAACGTTAACCGGGATTAAGCGGCTAATGCGTAATCGTAGTTTTCTGCGATTATATTTATGCCTTGAATATTTAACGAGCCTACAAGACATCCTCGACATGCAGCCAAAAGTCTTAGTTTCTCCGTCGAAACCTTTGCGCCCCCAATATGTTAATTATATATTAATTTAAATCTTTTTAATTTGTTTAACACCTGAATAATTATTTAAAAATGCTTATATGAAACCGATTATTTTATGCTCATATTATAAAATACATTGATTATTTTATCAATTACATTATATTATATTATATCATATAAATATATCAAATATTTTATCGGAAACACAATAAAATTTAATAAGCATAATACATAATAAAAAAATAAAATGAAATCTTTATCAGATGTATATTTAAAAAAAATCAAAGAAATGCAGAAAGCCTGCGACATCGCATTTAGCAAAAATCTCATAGATACGCATAGCGGCAATATAAGCTGCGGCGACTCTCTTAATAATGATATTATTATTACAAAAACAGGGGCAAGCCTGATAAACCTTGAAGTTAATGATTTTACTATTGCGCCTTTGAAAATAGCCGATACTGCAAACGACGGCCATTATCCATCCGATATTTGGAAAGGGGGCTCCCCGTCTTCCGAGATAGCGATACACAGATTTATTGCGCAGAGCTATCCCGATTCATACATTCTTCATACTCATCCCGAAACTGCAATAGCGCTAAGTATTAACGACAATTACAGACATAGTGAAAATAAATATATATATAATTTTGAGGATTTTAATAAAAATAAAGACGCCCTGCTAACGTTGTTCAAAAAAAATGCAGATACAAAAAATTTAAATATTGATATTATATCTAATTTATTTGAAAGTTACCCTGAATTAAAAATTTTAAAACCTGCCGATTTTGAAGCGTCATATTTTTTTCCTCTTATTTATATTTTTCCGTTAAGTTTTATTGATGATATTAAATTAAATAATAAAAAAAATATTAATTTCAGAATAAGCGCTCTATTTACAGATAACGGAATATTCGTAATAAAGTATCACGGCTGCTTTGCGTGGGGAAAAACTGCTTTGGATGCCCTTAGATGGACGATGATGCTTGAATCATCGTCGAAGATATTATATATGCTTAATACATTATAAATCAGGCAAATTGTTATTTCAATTTCATATATTGATTGCCAAGTATATGAATAATGTTATATTATTTTAATCATATTGCGTTATATCGATTATATTATATTATATTATCAATTTATTTTTGCGCCGGCTCCATAAATCACAAATATAATAATAAAAAATAATTATTTTTTTATTATCTTGCTGAATTCTCTCATGCGGTCTATAGATGTTCCCGCTTCGTTTCTTATTTCCTTACCCACCATATATATAAATACATCTGAAAGCGTGGGAATTCCTCCGTCTTCATGCTTAATTAAATTTTTTAGATTTGACGGCGAATCTATTGCTACTATTTTACCATCGTTTATTATTGCAATGCGGTCGCAATTCTCAGCTTCTTCTATATAATGGGTAGTTAAAAATACTGTAATTTTTTCTTTATCTCTTAATTTATCAATAAAATCCCACATGTTTATTCTTGTCTGAATATCAAGCCCAACAGTCGGTTCGTCTAAAAATAATACGGCAGGCGAATGAAGAAGTCCTCTGCCGACTTCCAACCTCCGCTTCATACCGCCGGACAAAAATTTTATAAGCTTATTTTTAAAATTATATAATTCTATAAAATTAAGCAAATACTCAATTCTTTCTTTTGCCAAATTTTTTCCCATACCATATAGTTCTGCATGAAACATTAAATTTTCGTAAACAGTCAAATCATTATCTAATGTAGGGTCTTGAAATACAAGCCCGATAGATTTTCTTACATTCTGCTTTTCTTTAATATTATCATATCCGTTTATAAAAGCATTTCCTGAACTTTGCCTGATTAATGTACAAAGAATTTTTATAGTTGTTGTCTTGCCGGCTCCGTTAGGACCTAAAAAGGCAAAAAACTCCCCTTTTTCGACCTCAAAAGATATATCGTTTACCGCAACGATGTCTTTATAATTTTTAACAATCCTTTCTACTTTAATAGCGGTGTTATCTTTGATAATAACATTATCGTCTTTTATAGCAGTATCTCCTTTAATATTAGCAGCATCGTTTTTTAAGGATAAAATTAAATTTTTATATTTTTTTATTATTAAATTATGATAAAATTATACTGTTTATGATTTTACCATATTTAACTTACTTAAATAAATTAAAAAATATGAATAAAGAAAGTATAATATTATTAGGTCACGGTTCCAGAAGGAATGAAGCTAACGAGATATTGAAAACTATGACAAAAATAATTCAGCCTAAATTTCCTGCAGAAAAAATAGAATTTGCGTTTCTTGAACTGGCTGAACCTAATATAAAAGATGTTATAGAAAAATGTATTAATGAAAATAATTCAAAAAAAATTTATGTAATGCCTTATTTTTTATACTCAGGAAATCATGTATCACGTGATATTCCTGATATTATAAAAGAATTTTCTATCAAATATCCGGATATAAACATTAAATACGGTGAATATCTTGGAATTGACGAAAGATTGGCTGAACTTGTGACAGAAAAGATTGAAACTTTGAAATCGGCGTAACTAAAAAAAATATTTATTCCTGCTAAACAATTATGCTCAATAAATAAAATAAATGGAAATTTATTTTAACGGAGTCATGATGAATAACGATGCCAAACCGCCATTTGATATTAAGACAAAAATATGGTTTGAAAAAAACGGCGAGCCGGTCTTTGGGGCAGGCAGGCTGCTTTTATTGCAAAAAATAGAATCTACCGGGTCTATCAATAAAGCTGCTAAAGACCTTGGCTTTTCATACAAAAAAGCATGGAGCTACATTAACCTTATGGAGGAAAGATTCGGCTATCAATTAGTCAATAAAAAAATAGGAGGCAAAAACGGCGGCGGCTCTATTTTAACCGAAGATGCAAAAAAACTGATGGCAGATTATAAAATGATATTAAATGAAGAAAATACATTCGTCAAACAATTAGGCGGAAAATTAATTTGATAATTATTAATTATAATTTAATTATACATAATTGACACAAAATTTTGAATGGTCTCAACCGAAGTAAAAAAATTACGCTAACATATTCCGCATCTTTTGCAGCCTTCAAAACATCCGGGGGTTGTTTTATATTTCAGCGCTCTGTCGTATTCTTCTTTTAAATAGTTTTTGGTTATTCCCTGGTCTAAAATGTCCCACGGCAGTATCTCTTCAGTTGAATATTTTCTCATAAAATCATCTATCTTATATCCTGAAGCAATAATAGCTTTTTTTATAGTCGAATTATTATTAAACGAGTTAATTAAAATATTTAGTGAGAGTCTTGAGCCTCTTGCAAAAAAAGCTTCGGTAAAAGCACTTTTAACGGAATTTATATTTAAACTGATATTCGGCAAATTATTCAATTCTTTATAAATGAAATTTATCTTCTTTGACAGTGTTTTTTCATTTTCAAAATTTTCCCATTGAAGCGGCGTCCATGCCTTTGGAACAAACGGACTTAAACCTATAGTTAACTTTCCTATACGTTTATTTTTTCTCGATGATTCAACAAACTGAATTCTCATTAATTTTATTAAAGCAATGGTCTCTTGTATGTCGTATATATCTTCCGTAGGCAATCCAATCATAAAATAAGCCTTAATATTCATTATTCCGCTTTCTATTATTTTCTTTATTGTGGCTAAAATTGTTTCATTTTTTATATCTTTATTTATAATTTTTTTAAGGCGTTCAGAACCGGTTTCAACTGCTAAAGTAACAGTCTTCAGCCCCGCTCTGTTCATTATGTCTATATTAGATTCGTCTAAACAGTCAAATCTCACGGATGACAGCGAAAAGGTTTTTTTTTCTTCTAAAGAAAATTGCATATATGTTTTTATATATTCATTGTCCATTGTATCAAGCCCTACAAAACCTATTTTTTCAAATTCCTCCGCCTTCGCAATTCCTGATATGACATCTTTTATCGATGATTTTCTTGCAGGCAGATATATAAAAGCAGCCGAACAAAATCTGCATCCTCTTTTGCAGCCTCTAGCTATTTCAATAAGTTTCATTGAACTAAATTCTGCATATTCGCTTGTTATAGAACTAATAGAAGGAGTAAATCCGTAATCCAGCCATTTCCTTTTTATTTTCTCAGGATAAGATGTTTTGACAATTACATTCTCTATTAGAGGTATTTCTAATACGCCTCTTTTACTAAAAATAAAATCGTATGCCGATGGAACATAAATACCTTCTAACTTTGATGATTCTTCAAGTATGTCCTGTTTTACGGTCTGTTTATTTTTTTTTAAAGATTGAAAATGTTTTTGAACAATTTGTAGAAAATCAGGAAAAATAGCTTCGGCTTCCCCGACAAACATAATGTCAAAAAGAGGAGCTACAGGTTCGGGATTAAGGAATGAAATTACTCCGCCTGCCATAATTAGCGGATAATAGCTGCTGCCGTTTATATCAGGCTGCTGCCTGTCTTTAGATAAAAACGGAATATTTTCCGCATGAAGTATTTTTAAAATATTGATAAAGTCATTTTCATAACTTAAAGAAAAGAAAATTAAATCATAATTTAATATGTTTTTCCTTCTTTCAATAGAAATTATTCCTCTATTATTATAAACAGTACGTTCATCATTATTAAAATCTTGTAAAAAAGCCCTGTCGCATGACATAAAATCAGGGGCGTTAAGTAATTCATAAACCCTTAAAAATCCTAGATTGGACATTGCCACATTATAATAATTCGGAAAAACTAATAATGCGTTTACATCAGAATGCTTATTTTTACTAATAGCCGACTTTTCAGAATTAAGATAAATATCATAAAGTATATTAATACGCTGCGTCATATAACATTATATAATTAATTTATAATTAATTATAATTTAATGGGTGATATAAAATAAAATAGCCGGCACAATAACAATAATAATCAATAAATCAATAAACCTGTTTTCTCAGGAATAACAATCCACAATATTGATGTAAAAACATAATAATAACAACAATCAATCAGCCTGCTTTCTCAAAAAAGTAGGTATATCATATTTTTGGTCTTCATAATCATCATCTTCTTCATCATTTTCGTTGAATTTTGAAATATACTCATTTCTTTCATTTTTAGCGGCAATATTTTTGACGACATCATTTCTTCTGCCATTTTGATTTTGATGTATTTCTAATGTTTCAGGAATCTCAAAATCTGAATCTGAAGAATCTAAAGCCATAGGCTGCTCTTTAATTTTATCTTCAATTACATTAAAATTATTTATATCGGAAATATTGGCACCGCTGCTCTGTCTTTTTATATTGACAATATTAGTAATATTTGAAGCATTTCCAGTAGCTGTATTACTTTCTTTGCCGAATCCGGTTGCTATTACAGTTATCATTATTTTCCCGTTCATACTTTCATCTATAACCTGTCCGTAAATTATAGTCGCATCGGGATGAGCTTCGGAGCTTATCATCTCGATAGCCTCATTGACTTCAAATAAAGATAAATCCGTGCCGCCTGTAACATTTATTAATAATCCTCTTGCTCCTTCAATACTTATATCTTCAAGAAGAGGGCTTGCGATTGCTTTTTGAGCTGCTTCTAAAGCTTTATTGTCCCCTTCGGCAATGCCGGTTCCCATAAGAGCCATACCCATCTCCGACATAATAGCTTTAACATCGGCAAAATCAACATTTACCATTCCATGAACATTTATAAGATCGGATATGCCTTTAACTGCCTGAAGCAATACTTCGTCTACTTTCCTGAATGCATCTATCATAGTTGTGGATTTTCCGGCAACTGCAAGCAATCTCTGATTAGGTATAGTAATAACTGTATCAACTATAGCCTTTAATTCTCTCAAACCTTCTTCCGCCTGTATCATTCTTTTTTTTCCCTCAAAAGCGAATGGTTTAGTAACTACCGCAACCGTGAGAGCGCCGATTTCTTTAGCAACTTGCGCAATAATAGGGGCGGCGCCGGTCCCTGTACCTCCGCCGAGTCCGGCAGTAATAAATATCATATCCGCACCGTTTAAGGTCTCAAAGATTTTATCTCTGTCTTCTAATGCCGAACGTTTGCCTACGTCCGGATTAGCGCCTGCGCCTAAACCTTTTGTTATTTTTTCGCCAAGCTGAATTTTTATGCTTGCGCTGTTAGTTTTCAAAGCCTGCGCGTCTGTGTTGGCTACTATAAAATCAGTTCCTGTTAAACCTGACTGAATCATAGTATTTACGGCATTGCTGCCGCCTCCTCCGACTCCCACCACTTTTATATTTGCAGATAATTCCGCATCTTCAATAAATTCCAGCATAATATCCTCCTCCTGATATAGTATAATATATTTTACATTCAAATAAAATTTACAAAATTATAATAATCAATAAATTAATAAATCAACAAACATATCAGCAAATAAAATAAATAATCGGCAACAAATAAACAAATATCAAACTAACATCAAAGTAATATCAGATTAATCACAAATTCATTACAAATTATTTAATTATCAACAAAACAATTAAAGCAATTAAATTGAAATAATCTTCCGAATTTAAAAATATTTTAAAAAAAATCTTCGAGTAATTTTAAAAGTCTTGCTTTTATATTTTCAAATATATTCCTGCTGCTTTTTTTAAACATTGGCTCTTTGTCTAAATTATTTTTAAAAGCATATTTAACTAAACCGACTCCGGTAGAATATATCGGCGAATTAATTACGTCGGTTAAACCTCCGACCGCGCGCGGTGTGCCTATCCTGACCGGCGCTCCGAAAATGTCTTCCGCAAGGTCTGCACATCCGTCTATTAATGCTCCGCCTCCGGTTATAACATAGCCTGACAGTATTTTATTCTCTAAACCGTTTTTTTCAATATTTTTTCTTACCCATGTAAAAATTTCCCCCATTCTTTGCTCAATAATATTACCGAGAACCTGCCTTGCAATGGTCCTCGGCGGTCTTCCGCCTATACCGGGAATTTCAATTATTTCATCTTTTCTTGCAAGAGATTCTTTGGCTATTCCGAACTGAACTTTGATTTTCTCAGCCTCCTGAGGAATTGTTTTAGTACCCAGAGAAACATCGCTTGTCACGCTCTGCCCGCCTTTGGGAATAACGAAAGTATGTATAATCGTTCCGCCTGAAAACACCGCTATATCGGTAGTTCCGCCTCCCATATCTATCAGTACTACGCCTAATTCTTTTTCATCATCGGTAAGAACAGCCTCGCTTGAGGCTATCTGCTCAAGCACAATATCAGACACATCCAGATTGGCTTTATTTGCGCATTTGACTATATTTTGAGCGGCAATACTTGAAACGGTAACTATGTGCACTCTTGCTTCAAGCCTTAATCCGCTCATACCTATCGGCTGTTTTATATCATCCTGTTCATCTACTATATATTCCTGCGGAATTGTATGAATAACCTCATTATCTAAAGGAATAGCTATAGATTTGGCTCCCTCAAGAACCCTGTCCACATCCTGCTGCGTTACTTCCCTGCTCTTGACGGCAACTATACCGCGCGAATTAAACCCTCTGACATGCGAACCGGCAATTCCGACAATAACTTCATTGATTTGGTAACCTGCCATCAGTTCGGCATTCTCTACCGCTTTTGCAATAGCATCCACGGTATTTTCAATGTTATTTACGACTCCGTTTCTCAAACCTGTAGAAACACTGGAACCTAAGCCTATAATATCCAGATTGCCGTTTTTAAATTCGCCGACGATAGCACAGACTTTCGTTGTACCGATATCTAATCCCACTATAATATTATTACTGGTTTCCAATTTAACCCTCTTTTAAATTTAAACCGCTTCTTATAATATATAAATATAAATTCGTATTTATTTAATTAAATTTATTTAATCCTTTAATTATTTATTTAATCATTTGCTCCTTTAATTCTTTAATTAAGAACTTACTTAATTAATATCGATTAAATTACTAACCTTTTATCATTGTTTATTTCCATATATCAGGCGGTATTATAATCTTTTTATAATTAGCCGGCAAAACTCTGGAACCGCTATTAACTTTTACTACCGCTTCATTTTTATATTCAAGATTTATATACCCGTCATATTTAAGATTAATTTTTTTTATTTCATACTGCAGCATTTTTAACGTTTTTAATTTATTTTTAATGTTTCCGTTTCCAAATTTTATTTCTTCGCCGCTATTTGTATAAACCACAATCCCTTTATCTTTTTGAATATGTATTTCATTCAGCTTGCCTTTCAGATAAGAATGTTTTATAGTCCTTAAAAAACTTAACGCTTTATTTATACCGGACAAATAATAGCCGACATTCTTTGATGTAATGTTACCTGTAATTCCGGTAATAATTGGATAATCATATCCCGCTTCCCCGTTAATCTTCCCGACGACAAACCCTGCTCTGCTTAAATAATATAATTTACCGTCGTTCAAAATTGCTCCTATCTTTCTTCTTTTTAGTAAGATAAAAATCTCATCAGGATATTTACGATACACTGTAATATCTTTATACCATCTGTCCGACGCAACAAGCCGTGTAACACGTTTTAAATTTATATTAATTAAATTTTCACCGTAATAAAGACTGGACAATTTCAATATTTTCAGCTTTTCTTTTTTATTAATCTTAACGCCTGTAATAATAATTTTTTTTAATTTAAATATTTTCTTATTAAAAAAATAATAATTTATTTTATTGTATGCAAAATAAATAATAGCCGCGCTTGCTACGATAAATCCAATAACATATATAGTTTTAATAAAATTAAAATCACTATTCTTATTCTTATTTTTATTAATATTAATATAGTTATTACTATTGCTATCATTAGTGGAATTATTATTGATATTTTTATTTTTATTCCTGCTCTTCTTGTTATTATTGTTATTCTTTACAAGTTTTCCAACCCCATTAATTTTTTTATTTTTTTTATTCTCTTTCTTTTTTTTTATACTTTCATTTTGTATATGAAAGTTACCTGCACCGTAATTTTTTATATCTCCTTTTTTTTTATTATTATTTTTATTAAACATAAGATAACAAATATAAATTTATACAGTTATATAAAAGTTATATGAACGGTCAATAATTTTTTTATTTAGTTAGTTAGTTATTTATTTAATCATCTATTTATTTTATTTAGTTATTTAATTATTTAGTTATTTAATTATTTGCAAGTTATGGCGTCTTCAATAATTTCTTCTATAAGACTGCCGAACTTAATGCCTTTTTTCTGCGCAATCATTGGAACTAAGCTGAATTCAGTTAATCCCGGCAGCGTATTAATTTCTAAAACATATGCCTTCCCTGAATCACTTAGTATTATATCGGTTCTTGTTACGCCTCTGCAGCCTAAAGAGGCATGGGCTGATACGGACGCATATTCGCATGCCTGGTATTCTTCTTCAGTTAAATCAGGCTCTAAAATATACTGCGTTTTCCCTTTTGTATATTTTGCAGAATATGAATAAAAACTGTCATTAGGTTTTATTTCAACGCAGCCGAGCGGTTTTCCCGAAAAAACCGCAAATTGTATTTCTCTGCCTGCAATATATTCTTCTACAATAACTTCATCATCATATTGGAAAGCATCCTCCAGCGCTAAATACAATTCGCTCGCAGAGTAAGCAATGGACGCGCCGATACTTGAACCTTGAGCGTTAGGCTTTATGAAATACGGCAATGGCATATTCTGCATTTTATTTTCTATCTGCTCTTTAGTCTCTCTTTTTTTAACCGAAAAAAAATCGGGAACATCTAATCCATAATATTTAAAAATTATTTTTGATTTTATTTTATCCATGGCAATTGCGCTGGCTTCGACATTTGAACCTGTATAAGGAATCTTTAAAAGTTCTAAAACTCCCTGAACTTTGCCGTCCTCTCCGAATGTCCCGTGAAGAGCGTTAAAACAAATATCAATTTTTTTTAACTCATCAAAAAAATTTTCGTCTAAATCAAACTTTATGACATTATAACCCATGCCGGCAAGCGAATCCTCAACAGCTTTTCCCGTTTTAAGAGATATCTCCCTCTCTGCGGAACTGCCTCCCGCCAACACGCCTATTTTTAAATTTTTTATTTTTTCTCTCATAATTAACATCTCAAAAACATTAAATTATTTTAATTTCGGTATCTAACCGTATATTTTTTTCTCTCAATGCAGTTTCGCTAATTTCTTTAATTAAATCTAAAATATCGGAGGATTTTGCGTTACCTTTATTTATTATAAAATTAGCGTGTTTTTCCGAAACAGCGGCACCTCCCTTAGTTGAACCTTTTAAACCTATATCGTCTATAATTTTCCCTGCAAAATGCCCTTCCGGATTTTTAAATATACATCCTAATGATCTCTTGCCTAATGGTTGAGTCATTTTTCTTGATTTAAATAAATCCATTTTTTCAGCTATATTACTTTTAGTAGAACTTTTTAATAAAAATTCAACACCTGTAATAAAATAATTATCTTCATCAAAATCGGTTATTTTAAGATTTCTGTATGAAAATTTTAACTGCTCTTTCTTAAAATTAAATTTTTCACCGTATTTGGTAATAATATCTAAACTGCTGATTATATTTTCAATATTTGATTCTTTAGAACCGGCGTTCATCTTAACTGCTCCGCCGACTGTTCCGGGAATTCCGTAAGCAAATTCTAATCCTTCAAGATTATTTTTTAATGAAAAATTCAGCATTTTTGACAGCAAAACTCCCGCTCCTGCTTTGACAGTATAATAATTATTGTTAACATCGAAATCTATATACTTAAATCCATTTTTAAATGAAATAATCGGCAGCTCTATTATGCCGTCTTTAAACAGCGTATTTGAAGCGCTTCCTATTATATAAAAATCCCGGCAGTAATTTTTAATAATTTTACAGACGGCATAAAGTTCTGCTGTATTTTTCGGAAAAATCATTAAAACAGCGGAACCTCCGGTTCTCATAGTGCTATACAAAGACATATCCGCATTTTCAATGTAACATACACCGTTTTTATTAAGTATTTCTCTTATAACTGCCATATTTTCAATCATTTTAATTTACTTTTATTGATTTACTTTTATTGTTCTGTTTTGATTAATTTGTTTTTTCTATTTTTGTTTACTTTTACTTATTTGTCTAATTTTATTATGCTATTTTTATTAATTCTCAATTCGCTTTTATTATTCTTATTGATTGAGTCTTGCACTGCCGGCATTAGTTGTTTTAACATTTTTAGAATCTACAAAATCATCGCAATATTTTGTTATGTCGCCTGCTCCTAAAAAAATTACCATTTCGCCGCCTTTAAGCAGATTATTTAAATTTAATGATATATCTTTTTTATCCGGAACATAATAAACATTTTTATAACCCGTATGCCTCATTTTATCACTCAATATTAAAGACGAAGCCGACTCTATAGCAATCTCTCCGGCGGAATAAACATCGGTTATTATCACGCTATCGGCAATCTCTAATGATTTGCAAAAATCATCTAATAATCCCTGCATTCTCGAATATCTATGCGGCTGAAAAACTACGATTATCTTCCTGTCCCAATTTTTAGCCGCTTTAAGCGTTGCCGTTATTTCAACAGGATGGTGAGCATAATCATCAACTATTATAAGCCTTTCATCTTCTTTTTTTATCTGAAATCTTCTTTCTACCCCATGAAAATCTTTTAACGCTTCGAAAATAGAATCTGTTTCTATGCCGAGTTCCATTGTTAAAGTTATAGCACCTAACGCATTATATATATTATGCATACCCGGAACTGAAAGTTTAAATTTCTTTATAAATTTATTTTTGCAATATACGTCAAATCTGGAAAATTCTTTTTCAAGTTCAATATTTAAAGCGTAATAATCCGCTTCCTGTTCTATTCCGTAAGTGAAATATTTCCTTGATAACTCCGGAAATAAAGACCTCAATATATTATTGTCTGCACATAAAGAGGCAAAACCTAAAAAAGAAATATTATTTATAAAATCTTTGAATGCAGATTTTATATTTTCTATGCCTCCGTAAAAATTTAAATGTTCATAATCAATATTTGTAACAACGCAATAATCAGGTTTAAGTTTCAAGAAAGACCCGTCGCTTTCATCGGCTTCAACCACCATAAAATCACCTTTTCCTACTTTTGAATGCATATCTATTCCGAAAACCTTTCCTCCTACGACAAAAGTAGGGTCAAGTCCTGCATAACCTAAAATATTTGAAATCATCGATGTTGTGGTTGTCTTTCCATGCGAGCCGGCTATAGCTATGCCTTTTTTCAGCGATAATAATTCTGCAAGCATTTCTGCTCTTCTTAAAACGGTAAGTTTCCTGTTTTTAGCTTCAGCTAATTCTATATTGTCATCTTTAATAGCCGAAGAATATACAACTATTTCGGCTTCGTTAATATTGGACGAATTATGTCCTATATGAACTTTGCCGCCTAAGGATTCAATTTTTTTGATTGTATTGCTATATTCTATATCAGAACCCGTAACAGTGTATCCTGAATTAATCAAAACTTCCGCTATACCGCTCATTCCTGAACCGCCTATCCCTATAAGATGAATTTTTTTATTGATATTTTCCATTAATTGCTCCAAAAATATTATATATAATTAATTTTAATTTTTTATTATTTACTGTTTTCTAAAATTATATCGGCAATATTAAAAGCTGAATCCTGAATATTTATTTTATTTAAACTGCGATAAATATTATTTAATAAGTATCTATTATAAAATATTTTTTCTACGGTCTGGAGTAATTCTTTTGAAAGATTCTCATCGTCTTTTATAAGGTAAGCTCCATTAATATTTAAAAGATAATCGGCATTTTTAAATTGATGATTTTTAGCCGCATAAGGGTAAGGTATTAAAATTGCCGGTTTTTTAACGGCTATAATTTCAGATACCGTCCCTGCGCCTGAACGCGCAACTATTATATCAGATAATTCATAATATTTTTCTATATTATTGGTAAATTTAAAAACCTCATAACGTTTAATTCCGCAATTAGAATAAAAATAATTTATATCATCATAATCTTTTTCACCTGTCTGATGAAATATCGTTATTTGCTGCTTAATGTCCGCATCTAACGATGAAATTAAATTCATCACTGCTTTATTTATAGACGATGCTCCCTGCGAACCGCCGAAAATAAAGAGCATCAATTCTTTTTTATTGACATCCGGCGGTTTTGGAACGATATTTAAGATATTTTTCCTTACCGGATTCCCTGAAAAAATAAATTTAGAAAACGGAAAATATTTTTTTGTTTCTTTAAATGATGCAAAAACCGTTATTCTAAAATATCCAAGTATTTTATTTGAAAGACCGGGTTCTAAATTTTGCTCCATAATGCCCGAAGATACACCTGTTATTCTGGCATAAAATACAGGGACAAAAGATGAATATCCTCCTAAACCTAAAACAAAGTCGGGCTTTATCTTTTTAAATATATCTTTCACTTCCTTAAACACGGAAACGGTATCTGTAAAAGATTTTATTTTATTCATAATTTTTTTACCTGAAAACCCGGTCGCGCTAATTATATATAATTGCAACCCATATTCGTCTTTAAGTTTATTTTCAATGCCTTTTGACGTCCCTATAAAATAAATATTGGCAGAAGGGTCAATTTCTTTTATTTTTTCCGCTACCGCAAGACCAGGAAATAAATGCCCTCCGGTACCTCCTCCCGCAATCACAAAATTCATATTATTCCATTTATTCTAGTTTTATTAATCTTGTTAATCTTAATAATCTTGTTAATCTTATTTTATTATTGCCTGCATTAATTATTCTCCGTTCCGTCAATCATCTTTTTTTCTTAAAGATTGGGATGAAATATTTAATATTATGCCGACAGCTATTGCCGAAGCAAGAAGCGAGCTCCCTCCGTAACTCACAAAAGGCAAAGCAAGCCCTTTTGTAGGCAGAAAATCGGTAACTACTCCGATATTTATAAAAGCGCTCACAACTAAAAGACTCGTAAGACCTAAGGCTAAATATGTACCAAACAGGTCAGGCGCATGCAGCGCTATTTTTAGACCTCTATACGCTAAAATCAAATAAAGAGCAATAAACACAGTCACTCCAATCAGACCGAGTTCTTCACCTACCGTTGAAAATATAAAATCAGAGTAGGGCGTCGGGAGAAAAAAAAGCTTTTCTTTTCCGTTGCCGAGACCTACGCCAAAAACGCCGCCTCTGGCAAATGCGAACATTGACTGTATAATCTGAAAACCTATACCTGTTTTATCTTTAAACGGATGAAGAAAAGCAAGTATTCTGTCTCTTCTGTACGTTACGCTAAAGATCAGAAAATATGCCGCAACCGAACCTACTAAAAGTATAGACGCAATATATACCAAAGACACTCCGCCGGCAAACAGCATTATTATCGTTATTGCAAACAAAACAGCGGCTGTTCCGAAATCAGGTTCTTTCAAAAGAAAAACGTCAAAAAATCCCATAATAAGCATAGGAGCAAGAAATATAAGGGAATACCTGTTTTGGTTAAGCAATTCTTTTTTCTTTTCCAGAAATATCGCAAGAAAAATTATAAATATAACCTTTAAAAATTCTGAAGGCTCAAGATTTAACAATCTTAAATCAATCCATCTTCTGGAACCTCCGGCAGTTAAACCTACATGAGGCACAAAAACTAATATCATTAATATAGTTATCGCGACTAAAAGTATTACATAAAACGATTTTAGGATATGATAATCATTTTTCATAAAAAAGCCCAGGGCTACGGCTGAAATTATTACATAAATTCCCTGCCTTAAAAGAAAATGATAGCTGTTTCCATAATCTATAATAGATGTCATAGCGCTGGTAGAATAGACCATTACAAGCCCGAACGCCGTCAGCATGCATGCGGACAAAAACATGGCAGTATCATATTTGCGTATAAAGGCTCTTCCGTAATTAAGCATTTGGTTATTTTTTACATTCATGTTTGTCACTTATAGCGTTATGTTTATCATTAATATATATGCAGAGTTATGCTTATCACTCATTTATAGAGTTATGCTTTTAGTTTCTCTTAATTTATTAAAGCATTTTTTAAACACTTCTCCTCTTTCATTATAATCTTTAAACATATCAAAACTGGATGATGCGGGAGAAAGTAGAACTGAACATTGAAAATCAATTAGACTGCCTGCCGCTTCCGAATTTGCCTGCGGCTCAAACGCTGACAATGCCGCATTATAAGCTTTTTTAACAGCATCGTCCATATCGGAGGCACGTATCATATCAACAGTACTATTCAAAGTCTCATATATTATATCTGCCGTCTCGCCAATTAAAACACACGCCCTTACATGCTTTTTTACCGGCTCAATTAAAATATCGTAATTAAAACCTTTATCTTTACCGCCCAATATAAGAACTACCGGACTTTTGACCGATTCAAGGGCGCTTATAACCGCAGCGGGGTTAGTCGCTTTTGAATCATCATAAAAATTAATATTATCAATATTTCCTATAAATTCCACTCTATGTTTTAGTAATTTATAATCTTTGAATGACTTTTCTATCGCATCTAACGGTATCCCGAAGGCAATCAGAGCGCCTGAAGCAGCCATCATATCTTCTATCACGAATTTTCTTTTATCTTTAAAATCTTTTAAGGATATTTTATCGTCGATACCGTAAAATTCTTTTAATTTAAAATAAATACTTTCATCTTTATAGTAGATATTACATTTATTTTCATCAAAACCGAACAAAACAGGCAAAGAACCTATTATATTTTTAACTATAGCAGTGTTACAATCCTCGTAATTTAATATTGCCGTATCATTAATAGTATGATTTTTAAATATTTTATATTTTGTCAGCCTGTATTCGTCAAAATTTTCATATCTGTCAAGATGGTCATCCTGAACATTTAATAACACGGCAGCATCGGAATTAAATTCATAAATCCATTCTAACTGAAAACTGGATATTTCTAAAATAAAATTACTGCAATCTTTTTCTCTGACGCCGTCAATGAAAGGAATTCCAAAATTACCTCCCGTAAAAGCTTTAATGCCGGCAACGCTTGCCGCGGCAGAGCACATAGATGTTGCTGTAGTTTTCCCATTCGTACCGGTGATAGCCAATATTCTTGGCTTCTGCGGTTTAAAAAGCTTCATGCCGCAGTCGCCGTCAGTTTCGTTGCCGCCATAGTTATTATTGTTGCAATTATTATTGCTATGAACGTTATAGTTATTATTGTTATAATTAGCGCTGTTAATATCATTGTTATTATTATCGCTGTTATAATTATTGCTGCTGCTGCCGGAATTGTTTCCGCTATGGACATATTTATCATTATAACAATGGTTATAATCCTGCATTAAATTTTTATAGGCGAATTCTATCTCGCTGTATATATGTTTCCTGCGCTGTCTAAGCTGCAAAACGATATGATTATTTCTATGAATCCCAGGACTTATCACAGTTGTGCCTATGTCGTCAATTTTATTTTTTAAAAAATCATGCGCGCTATTATTATTAAAAAACAATACGCCGTCATTATTTTGATTTAATTTATTTATATTACCGTCATTTAAAAATTCATCATAAATAGCAATACTATGTTTAGCGTTATTTTTCTTTAAGAAATCTAACACCGCTCTGCCTGTTCTGCCGTAACCTATAATTAGAGTATTTAAATTTTCCATGATTTTTGCCAATTTTGCTAATTTTGCTATAATTTTTCCTGCTATATTATATAATACATAAATACAAATTTTTTATATTTTTTTATATATTTTTAATAAACTTTATTATAAAAATATTTTTTAATTAATATTATATATAATCTGTCTTATTATATAAATAATTTTCTTATTACTGCATATTCACTCTATTAATTATATATATTTTCTAATCGCTATATATAACACCTAAATCTATAAACTCTAGATATATCAATATTTTTTATTGCGCCGCATTGTCAATATTATAAATTTTATTAAAAAACATTAAAAAAACCTAAGTTTTAATGTTGACAGAGCAAATATAGTTAAAATCAGGCTCACTATCCATAATCTTATTATTATTTTTGGTTCAGGCACCCCGCCCATTTCAAAATGATGATGTATAGGCGCCATTTTAAATATTCTTTTTTTTCTCAGTTTATAAGAACCTACTTGAAAAATAACGCTTAAAGCCTCAATCACAAAAACAAATCCTATGACTACAAGCAATATCTCTTCCCGCGTCGCAATTGATATATATCCTAAGATAGCCCCAAGCGATATTGAACCGGTATCGCCCATAAAAACAGAGGCAGGAAAAGCATTAAACCACAAAAAACCGATAGAAGCTCCTAATAAAGCAGCGCAAAATACAACTATTTCTCCTATATTGTAAATGAACGGTATAGATAAATAATCTGCAAACTTAAAATTTGAACTTGCATAAGAAAATATAAGATAGCCCGCAATAGCAATAGCAAATATTCCTATAGCAAGCCCGTCAAGTCCGTCTGTGAGATTTACTGCATTAGACGAGCCCACTATCACAAACATTGATAAAATTATGAAAAAAGGTCCAAGATTAAAATAATAATTTTTAACAAACGGAATAACTATAAAACTTAACGACGGAACCTTGATATATAAAATTATGGAAATTATCAGCGCAAATATGCTCTGCATTAAAATCTTGTATTTTCCTCTTAATCCTTTAGAATTTTGCTTTCTTACCTTGAGATAATCGTCTAAAAATCCGATAAACGCAAAAGATACGATTGTAATAACCGCCATGTATATATAAAAATTAAATAAATTAGTGAATAAAATTACCGGAATTAATATCGAAAATAATATTAAAAGTCCTCCCATCGTTGGAACGTTTTTTTTATCAGATATATGAGATTTTGGACCGTCTTCTCTGATTGTCTGAGAAACATGAAATTTTTTAAGCAATTTTATAAATGTTTTTCCAAAAATTATACTCAAAAGTAAGGCAATGATTAAAGCGTAGGAAGCCCTGAACGTTATAAACCTGAAAAAAATCTGGTTAAATATAAAAATCATACATCACGCCTTATATTGATTTTATTATTATTTAATTTTAATTGGCGACAGGCACCCATTTTCATAAATATTTTTCAAAAATTCCATTCTATAAACCGGCGCCTGCTCCAAATATCTAAAGCAAGTACCTATTTTAAAATTAGATGTCCATCCTCAATTTCTGAAATTTTTATTTTTCAACTAAATCAATAAAATTTTCAAGCTGCATTCCTCTTGAACCTTTAAATAAAATGACGCTGCCTGTTTTATCTGCTGCAGCTAATTTTTCCTGAAAATCTTTTTTATTATTAAATAAAATTATTTTATCGGGATTAAAACCGCTGCATATTAATCCGTCAGTTAAAAATTTGCTATAATTGCCGGTATAAAAAACATAATCTGCAATTTTTGCGGCTTCTTCTCCGGCTTTAAAATGTTCCGTTTCTGCCGATTCTCCAAGCTCCAGCATATCGCCGAGAACAAGAATTTTTTTCTTGTCCGGATATGTATCCCTTATTGCATTAAATGCAGCCTTTAAAGACGTAGGATTTGAATTATAAGAATCATTTATTATTATAGAATTATTCGAATTTTCAGATATTATTTCCATTCTGCCTTTCGGCAATTCAAAAGATTCTATGGCTTCTATCCCTGAGCGGAAATCGACTCCGCATATATTGGCTGCTAACATAGCGCACATAAAGTCATATATAAAATGCAATCCGTTTGGCTTCAATTTTGCTTTATATATTTCTCCGTTATAAACAAGCTCAAAATACATAAACCCTTCAGCGTCTGCATTGAATTCAATATTTTTATATGTCAAATCGGCATTTTTTGCCCCGAATGAAATAAAATTTATTCCGGCATCCGTTTTATATTTATACCTGCCTGCAAGAAGCGCATCATCAGCATTGATTATAAAATATGAACCTGAAGGCATATTTGAAACCATTGAATACTTTTCTTGCAGGACTCCCTCAAGATTTATAAACTCTTCTAAATGCGATTTGCCAATATTAATAATTGCCCCTACATCGGGATTAATTATATTAGAAAGTTTTTCGATTTCCCCTTTTTTATTCGTGCCTATTTCAAGAATTAATAATTTATGACCGCTGTTTAATTCAAAAATAGTATTTGGAATACCTACCTGATTATTATAATTATATTTATTTTTCAGTATGCAATTCTCTCCAAAATATTTGCTTAATATTACATAAAGCATCTCTTTTACGGTAGTCTTTCCGGATGAACCTGTTATAGCAATTTTATGCTGCAAATTAAATAGACTCAAATATTTTTTAGCTAATAAACCATAAGCATAAAGCGTATCTTCAACAGTTATTATTGTCTTTTCCGCATATTCTGAAATATTATTTTTTTCCAGAAAATCCCATGAAACTACAGCACATGGACATCCTGTTTTAAAGAGCTTATCAACAAAATCTTCACCGTTAAAATTTTTACCTTTTAAAGCAAAAAAGATAGAATTCTCTGAAAAAAGTACTCTGGAATCAATAAATACTTCGTTAAAAACAAGATGCGTACCGAGCTTAACGGCTTTTCCGCCGGTTGCGTTTAAGATATCATCTAAGTTTAAGTTAAATTCTAATTTCATATTATTTAATATTATTTAATTATACTGAACAAATAAAACCATTGTTTATTAAATTACTTCCATTATATATCGTTTTTCCCTAATCGCTATAAATGTTATTCTCAATAACTCATTGTTTATCAAATGATTTTCATTATTTAATTCTTTTTTATTTTATGTTATTTTATTTAATCTTATTTAATCTTATTTTTATTTATTACTTATTATTCATAACTTACTTTTATTATTATCTATAAATTACTTTGAAATTTTATAACTTATAAAATTTTAAAACTTCTTCTTTGTCGCTGAAATGGGTTTTATTTACGCCTATTATCATGTAGTCTTCATGCCCTTTGCCGGATATAAGCACGGTATCTTTTTCTGAACAAGCTACCGATAGGGCAGTTTTTATAGCTTTTTCTCTATCCGGTACTATAGTATATATATGCGCACGTCTATGTCCGTTTATAATATTAATACCGTCTTCGGCATATTCCTCAGTTTTAATGTTTCCATGAATTTTATCTTCATCTGTATTATCTTTATTGCCATATTTGCTATTGTTATTATCTTTATCAATATTAAACCTTCTTATTTCATTTTTTAATCTTTTTATGTCTCCTATACTGCCGTCACAAGATATAAAAAAAACATTCTCTTCTTTTATTCCTTTTTCTATTTCTTTAATAATTGACATCGGATTTTCGCTTCTTGGGTTGTCTGAAGTAATAACGCTAATATCGGCTAATCTTCCGGCATGTCTGCCCATCATAGGACGCTTACCCTTGTCCCTGTCTCCGCCGCATCCGAAAACGCATATTAAGTTATTGGATGTAATATCTCTCAAGGCTGACAGCACCCTGTTTAATGCATCGTCGGTATGGGCATAGTCAACGCAAATCAAGGGAATTGCCTCATTGTTATCCAAATTGCAAATGCCGTTTTTATGTCCGCTTACAGAGCTGCTATTGCTGTCATTGCCGCTGTCGTTATCACTATCGCTGCCACTATCCGCGTTATTACTATTAATATTTATTCTAATTTTTTCTACTCTGCCGGGTACGCTCGTTAAAGCTGAAATACCCTTAGAAATATTTTCGTTATCGACCGATAGCGCAAAAGCGGAAGCAGCAGCAGCTAAAATATTATATACATTAAAACTTCCCATTAAACTTGATTTCACGATAAAAAATTGAACGTCCGGCGCCGGCGTTTTAAGATTATAATTCATTTTATTAATTAAATTATTATAATATAATTTAAATTCAAGCCCCTTGGTAGTGGACTTTATATCTTTTGCAAAAATATCGGCTTTTTCGGTTAAGCCGTAAGTTATGACGCTAAAATTATTTAAACTCTCCGGTTCGCTTAGCTCGCTAATTAACCGCACTCCATATTCGTCATCGTTATTTATTACTGCATATTTTTTATTTTTTAAACTCTTTGATAGTACCTCTGTGAATAAAAGTTTTTTTGCCTGATAGTATGATTCCATATCTTTATGATAGTCTAAATGGTCACGGGTCAAATTTGTAAATATCGCTATATCAAAATCAATTCCGTATGTCCGCCTCTGAATAAGACTATGAGAAGATACCTCCATGACGCATGATTTAAGATTATTTAAAATCATAGTGTTTAACATATCATTAAGCATATAAGAATCCGGCGTCGTGTTTACTGAAGGAATATTAAATCTGTCGCCGTTATCGACCTCGGTATGGACGTTAGTATTAATGTCAGTGCTAATATTAGCATTATCATTGGCATTAGTATTAATATTAGCATCGGCAATAATATTAGTATGTTGATTATTAGCGGCGTTAAAGCCGCTATACATCTTGTCCATCTTGCTATTATTAAATGCTATTTTATAATCTATAGTACCTATTAAACCTGAAAAAAGCCCTGCAGTGTTTAAAATTGAGTTAAGCAGGAAGGAAGTCGTAGTTTTTCCGTTTGTCCCTGTGATGCCCGCCATTTTCAATTTCATTGCAGGTCTGTTAAAAAAATTCCTTGATATAACCGCATACGCCTTTAACGCATCATCGGCTATAATTACCGATATGCCGTTTTTTCCGCGATTCATAGCATTTTTATTATATTCGTTTATGTAAGATTCTAAAGCACCGTCTATCCGCTCATCGGTAAGAATAATCGACGCTCCATTTTCTGCCGCATCCTTTATATATTTATTCGAGTCTATATTATTTCCCCTTCTTGCGGCAAAAAGGTAGCCGTCCGAAATATTTCGCGAATCATTAGATATTCCTTTTATATCTATATCTAAATCTTTATACATATCTCTATTTATATTTGTATTCTCTATATCTTGACATATATCTTTATCAGAACTGTTTCCAATAAAAGATATAATTTTGAAATCATCTGTATTCTGTATCAATTTATTAAATTTCATAATAGCAATTTAATTCTTTATTTAATTTATTTATTAAAATTCTTTACTTATTTATTTTATTAATTACTTATTTATTTTTTATTTTTTATCGTTTTATCGTTTTATTATTTTATTATTTTATTATTTTATCGTTTGATTAATTATCTTATTTTTTTATTGATTCGAACCTTAAGGTTTAAATTTTAATACAATAATCTGATTTTTTTTGATTTTAGTTCCAGGTTTTATATTCTGATAGTATAAAAAACCGCTGCCTTTTACTATTATATTTTCATCGTATCCATTGATATTTTTTATAGCAGAAAGTATTGTATCACCCTGTAAATTTGGCATTATACCAATGTTATGATTATTTTTATTAATAACATTTTTTTTGTTGATGTTGTTTTTAGCAGCACCTGAAACAATCTGCAAATTATTCAGCGCCATTGCATGAACCTGCTTTTTATAAGCCTTATTGCCCGGAGAAATATTCAAAATATTTAAAGCTCGTTTAAAAACCTCCCTCACTACCGGTGCGCTGACAGCCCCTCCGTAGTAGCTTATTTTTAACGGCTTCTCCTGAACCACCAGCATAGCAAGCTTAGGATGTTTATAAGGAACAAAAGCCATAAATGAAGCGGTATACAGATTCTTATAATATGTCCCTGTTTTAGGGTCTGCAATCTGACCGGTTCCGGTCTTACCCGAAACTTTATAGTCTATCAGCTTACAGTACTGCCCTGTGCCGCCTTTTACTACAAGACGCATCATATATTTTATTTCTCTGTCCGTTTTCGAATTAATTACACGCCTTATTACTTTTGATTTTGCCATGAAAAGTACTTTTCCGTAGGGATTGACAATTTTTTTAATTATATACGGTTTCATTAAAAATCCGCCGTTTGCAATTGCGGAAAGTGCGGTTATTTCTTGGAGTCCCGTTATAGCCGCCCCCTGTCCGAATGCCTCTTCGCACGGTCCGACCTGCGACCATTTGCTTACAGGTCTGTCTATACCTGACGATTCCCCGAGCAGTCCTGCATGAGGCTGAACTAAAAATCCCCATCTTTTAAGCCAGTACCACAGTCTTTGCTTGCCCATTTTCATACCTACCTGACAGGCGCATACATTACATGAATATTCTATCAGCTGATTTATAGTCATATGTCCGAATGATGTACCCACATCATGGACAGTTATGCCGTCTATATAGTAAGCGCCATGGTGACCGTTTATTATAGTAGTAGGTTTTATAACACCATCCTGCATTGCGCCGGATATTATAAAAGGCTTCATCGTAGAGCCTGGTTCGAAATCATCCGTAACCGCCCTGTTTCTCCAATATCGCGGTTTATATCTCCAGTAATAATTAGGATTAAAAGCCGGATAATCCGCCATGGCAAGAATAGCTCCCGTATCCGGATCCATAATAATGGCAAAAGCACCGCGCGAATCAGCGGCTTTAGCTTCTTTATCTAAATAATGCTCCGTTATATACTGCAATTTTTTATTTATTGTCAAATATATATTATCACCGTGCGTTTCTTTTTCAAGACCGAAACCTCTTATAAAAATATCCTGCCCAAGACCGTCGTGCATAATTTTCAGAGCTTTTTTATTTCCCTTAAGGATTTTATTATATTTATATTCTATGCCTGATAATCCGTTATCGTTTATTCCTACAAATCCTAAGACATGGGCAAGAAGATCGCCGTCAGGATAATATCTGACAGGCTGCTTGATTATGCTTATGCCGCCGACGCCTAAACTTTCAATTTTATCTGCAGTTCTGTTAGACACTTTTTTTTTTAACCAGGTAAATTGTAAATTTAAATTTAATTCTCTGATAACTTTTTTAAGTTTGATATCTAATAATTGCGATAGTTCTTTGCCTACTTTATACTTATGCTTTACCATTAAAGGGTCTAATGCTATACCGTCCACGTCAATGCTTGTTGCCAGCAATCCGCCGTTAGCAGAATAAATATTACCCCTTTTTGGCGTAAAATAAATTTTTGTATGAAACTGCGCATCTGCCATTTTCCGGAGCGGAGCTGCATCTATCACCTGTAAATAGAAAGCTTTAATTAATAATAATCCTCCAAAAACAAAAATTAGAGAGAATACTATTAATATTCGAACTTTCATTGTTGTTTTCCATATCTTATTCATGAATCATTATAACTTGGCCTTCTTTCGGATAAACAAAGCCAATTTTTTTAGCTATTCTGTAAATACGCGCCGGGGAAGCAAGAGAAGCTTTGACTATTAACAATCTTTTATTTTTGTGTACCAACCCGGCTTTAATTGTCTCAAGTTTGTTAATTTCGTAGCCTAATTTCATACTTTCCATATTTGTCCATACATAGAATATTCCGGTCAATGAAATAATAAAAATCATAATAATTAAATAAGGCTTTATTTTTGACATATAAAACTCGCCGCTCTTAATTTTGCGCTTCTGGATCTCGGATTTGCCTTAATTTCTTCAAATGATGGAACTAAAGGCTTTTTTGTCATTATGTGAAAATCTTTATTATTTTTAAAGAAATTTTTTACTAATCTGTCTTCACCTGAATGGAAGGCTAAAATACAGACAACCGCTCCATGATTTAGAATATTCTTTAATTTATCTAAAAATCGCATTAAATATTCATATTCGTTATTTACGGCGATTCTTAAAGCCAAAAACGACCTGGTAGCCGGATCTATTTTATTTCTTCCGTTTTGCCTGCAACCTATGCTATTTTTAATCAATTTGGATAACTCCAGTGGAGTTTCTATTAATTTTTTTTTTCTATATTCGATAATTTTCTTTGCAATTTTTCTTGAAAATCTTTCATCTCCGTAATTCCATAGAATATCTGAAATTTCTTCTTCCCGATAATAATTTACAATATCAAAAGCGGTAGTTTTGCCGTCGGTATTGATTCTCATATCTAAATATCCTTCATCTTTAAAGCTGAAACCCCTGCCGCTTTCAAGCTGAATAGAACTTATACCTAAATCCAGCACGATACCATCGACTTTTTCAAAACCTGCATCGCGGATAACTGAATCAACATCGCTAAAATTAGAATGGAAAACCTTAAATCTTTTTTTTTCGAACTTTTTTTCTAATTTTAACTTTACATAATTAACGGCATTTTCGTCGCTGTCTAAAGCTATTAAAACCCCGTCAGGCGCGGATAATTTTAAAATCACTTCAGAAAATCCGCCCGCTCCCGCTGTGCCGTCAACATAGATACTGCTCTGTTTTATATTCAGCAGCTCAATCGACTCCTTCAGCATAACAGGAATATGTTCTATGTTGTCCATATAATCTAATTCATATAATTTAATTTATTTAATATAATATAACTAAAAACCGATTTGCGACATGGTAGCGGATATAGTTTCAAAGTTTGCTTTTGCGTTTTCAAAATTGTTATCCCATAACCCTTTGTCCCAAATTTCAAATTTATTAATAATTCCTACAATCATCGCTTCTTTATTCAGTCCTCCGCTGCCCCTCAGCGAAGACGGTATCAAAAACCTGTCTTGGGAATCAAGTTCTAATTCTAACCCTCCTGAAAAAAAATATCTTAAAAATTCTAATACATCTTTTTGCATTGACGGTAACTTAAGTGCCTTTTCCTCAAGCTTTCTCCATTCTTCGACAGGATAAACTACGAGACATTTGTCTAAATTAGTAATTACAAGATTGGTATCATTATAATTAGACACAAGCACTTCCTTTATTTTTAATGGAAGCTTTATTCTGCCCTTATCGTCTATCGAATGAACGTATCTTCCGCTTAACATTTTAAAAATATTAAATATATTTATATAAAATTAAAATTATAATAACATTATTGCGTTTTAATAAATTAATTAATTTAATGAATTAATTATTTTTTGTTTTAATAATTTACATAATAATTTTTTACCACTTTTTACCACTTTTTACCACAATTAAATAATATTAGTAATTTGAACAAAAGTCAAGTACTAAGAAAATAATTTTTTTAAAATACGGATGGTATTTTTTATTTTTTATTGAATATATAAAATTATTACGTATGGCATTTTTAAAATAGGAACGTAATAAAAATGGAATATAATAGCATCAATGAGGTCATTTTTAGAATAATAATAAAATTAAAAATAGATTAGAATAAAATTAACGACCTCATTTTTAGAATAAGAACGAATTAAGAATAGAATTAATAATGAAATTAAAATGTATTGAACAGAATGGGATGACGGAGAGGAAGGCATATAAAAATAAAAATATACTAAAATGAGGGCTGAAGAAATTAATTTGCAGCAAAATTATAAGATATAAACCGACTATATTTGGAAATTAAAAAAAATACGCATGAGCGCTTGATGTTTTAAGCGAATGCAGCGTAAGCATTCCGGCTATCTGGATAGGTTTTACGGAATCCACAAGCATATCTTCTTCAAGATGAAGAAGTTCTTTGCTTTTAGAGCAGATATAAATATTAATATATTCAACGTCATTTGTAAGATAAGAAATATTCTCATTCATAAGCTGCAAATATCCGGTTTCTATTTTATCGCTTTTATTCAAGTCTTTGGTATAAAGAAGGGGTGACCTTGCCATACTGAAAATGAAAATATTCTGCTCCATAACCGCTAATGTTCTGGCAAATATTAAACTGGCAATACATTTTTCAGGTTCTTTTTCAGGATCAGACAGCTGAACAATAAGAATATTAGAATTTTCTTCTTCCATAAAATTTAATAATTACATTTAAGTTAATTTAAGTTAGAATACGGACACCCTGCTGACACCATCTTGTTCAAATATTTGATGGATTAATAGAATTACAAATGTGAACCGGTTCCGGCTGCTTCGTAAATTTTAATTTTTCAAATATTAGGAATGGAAACAAAATGCCTGTCTCTAATTTTCTAATTTTAAGTAATCAGCGAGCCAGTCTTTTAAATGCAGTCTGTTAAGTCCGAATAAATCGTCAATTTCTTTCATATCGTTTTCACAGATATTATCGTATTTAAGCATTTTAATCTGGTCTGACGTTACAGGCAGACCTTTTGCCCTAAAAAATTTTTCTACAAATTCAATCCCATTTTCAACTATAAACGACGGTGCATGAATTTTTATTTTTTTAGGAGGCATTATTTCCATTATTAAATCTATAATACCTTCAAAAGAATAAATATCCGGTCCGCACAGAGTATATATTTTATGATATGCCGTTTCGTTAAATAAAGCTCCCGCGTATGATTTGGCGACAGACAAGACATCTACCGGAGCAAACTTGTCTTCGCCGGTTCCAATAATAGGAACAAAAAGCCGTCCTTTAATCAATTTAATCAAATCATCAAAAAAAGCCGCATTATCTCCAAATATCAACGAAGGTTTAAAAATTGTCCAATCCAATCCGGAGTTTTCAACTAACTTCTGTCCTTCATACTTAGACGTATAATAAACGGATTCTGATTTCTCAGACGCCCCGTTAGCACTCATGTGGACAAACCTTTTTATATTGTGGTTCCTTGCCAGTTGTAATAAAATCTCAGAATATTCAACATGTACTTTTTGGAAAGAAAAATCGGACTGCTGTTTTATAATACCGACAAGATTTATTATAGCGTCAAATTTATTTTCAGCAAAAAAATCATCCAGAGGATTGATGTCTTCCAAATTTCCTTCAAAAACCTCGAAACCGGTCTGTCTCAACGCCGAAGCCTTTTTACTATTCCTTTCAAGTAAAACAACCGACGCTCCGCTCTTTTTTATTTCACCGCTGATTATCGAACCGACAAAACCCGTACCGCCCGTAATAAAAACTTTCATAAAATTTTATAGTTCCAAGAACAGCATATTTATGCTGAATAGGAGAACTATCCTTTTTGTTTTAAACGTAAAAAATATTTAATTATAAATGTTAAATTATCAAATTTTTATAAAATCTCAAACCGTATATCTTAACATCTTAAATCTTTATTTAATATATATAGTTAAGATATATCCAATTAGCATATATCCCGACAGGACATATGATTTTTTGCTAGGATATATCCTTATAATCAAAATAATGAACTGCTTCAATATATCTAACAGTTCTTGTTTTTGACCTCATAACGACGGAACTGGTTTTTGCACCGCCGGGGAAAAAAACTACGCCGGGCAAATATTCGCCGGTTGTAACCCCTGTAGCGGCAAAAATAACATCGCCGGAAGCAAGCTCATCTATGCCGTATATTTTATCGAAATCCTCAATGCCCATTTTTTTAGCGCGTTCTTTTTCTTCTTCATTTCTAAATGTAAGTCTTCCCTGCATATCGCCGCCGACGCATCTGAGTGCGGCAGCGCTGATAACCCCTTCTGGAGCTCCGCCTATTCCCATAAGCACATCAACGCCGGTATCTTCTTTTGCCGCAGCAATAGCGCCGGAGATATCGCCGTCTTGAATCAATTTTATTCTTGCGCCGGCCTTTCTTACTTCGCTAATTAAATTTTGATGACGTTCTCTATTGAGAATTACGACGGTAAGGTCTTCAACATATCTGTTGAGAGCCTCGGCAATTCTCTGAAGATTTTTAGAAGGACTGAGGGTTAAATCTATCGCTCCCTTTGCTTTTGGTCCGACCGCTATTTTATCCATGTATGTATCCGGCGCATGTAAAAAATGTCCGTGGTCGGCTATAGCCATAACCGAGATGCTGTTCTGTCCGCCCTGAGCACAAATTGTCGTTCCTTCCAACGGGTCAACCGCAATATCTACTGCCTGTCCCTTGCCTGTTCCGACTTTTTCGCCTATAAAAAGCATAGGCGCCTGATCTCTCTCTCCTTCGCCAATAACAATTGTGCCGTCAATATCTATCCAGTCAAGCGAACTTCTCATTGAATCCACCGCAGCTTTATCGGCAGCTTTTTCATCTCCTCTTCCTACATGCTTTGCAGATGCGATAGCAGCATGTTCTGTAACACGTACAAACTCAATTGTTAAGGTCTTATCATCCATTTTTAACCACCCTTATATAATTAATATATTATTAATCAGCGCATTAATTAATATATAAATCGACATAGTGCATTAATTAATATAATAAATATTTTAATGTATAATCTTTAAAAAATCATCGGTTTAACACTTTTAACACTTTCAATCAAGCGGCAGAGGACGCTCTGGAACTCCGTCGTATTCATGCAGGTCAGACCTTAATCTTCTAAATGGTTTTTCTCTGAGCCATTCTTCAAACACCTGTCCGACTAATCCCGCAGACCTTGCTATAATAAACAATCCTTTTCCGAGTCTATAATCTAAACCCATATCGGACATTATTGCGCCTATTGCTCCGTCAACGTTGAGAGGCAATTTTTGTTCAGGCTTTTTATTTTTAAATTCTTCGGCAATTGCAACGGCAAGCTCGACATATGCACCGCCAAAATTTAATGATTTTGCGACTGTAAGCAGTCTTGTAGTTCGAGGGTCAATTGAGTGCAGTTTATGACCGTAACCTGCCAATCTTTTTTTATTCTTAAGCGCATCATCGACTATTTTTTTGGCCGTTTCGCCTACATTAATATTTTTAACATCTTTACCTTTTAATTCATCTTGAAATAACTTGGCAGCTTTCTCTATGGCGCCGCCGTGCGCATCTCCAAGTGTAAGTATACCGCCGGCAACAGCTGCATTAAGAGAATTCCCGCCTGAAAATATGGTTCTTGCCGCAACGGCGGAAGGCGGAGCAATGCCTGCATCAATGCTTGAAACCAATATAGCATCAAGCATTTTTGCTTCAGCCTGATTCGGCATTTCTCCTTTTAAGAGAAGAAAACAGACATCGGCATACGACTTATTTCCAATTAGATTATCGAGATTGTATCCGCGAATTAGAATTTTACCGTCCTGATTTGACGTTATAGCAGTGCGCCATTCTTTCGGTTTTTCATCAGACATGTTAGATTTGCTCCAGGATTTTGTATAATTTTTTAATTTTAATAATTAATAATTATATATAATTCTTATAATTCCTATAATATAATACTATTTCTTACATTTTGCAAACATAAAATAATAAAAAATTAACACCTTAATATCATCGAAAAATATCAAGGTGTTAATTATAATTTATTACGCTAAAAGCTAAAAATATTTAATTAAGTTAAGAAGCCTTAAGAGTACTGTAAAGAGGTTTTACATTATCGGAAGAAGTGTCTTCAAAATCTTTTTTTACTCCGAGAGACATAAGACAATTGACTAACTCGTGGTAGAATCGCGCTACTTTGATAGTACCTGTTTTTTTTCCAACTTGTTCAAGTAAATTAATCTTATCGGTAGCTTTACCCATACCCCTTTC
The DNA here is from genome assembly GCA_021825865.1 of bacterium. Lineage (GTDB taxonomy): Bacteria > SZUA-79 > SZUA-79 > Acidulodesulfobacterales > Acidulodesulfobacteraceae > Acididesulfobacter. Next base: position 17,068 of record JAKAFU010000010.1, on the reverse strand, counting down.
AACAATAGCACCGGCATGACCGAATGCAACACCGTCCGGCATATTTTCCTGAAATACACCTGAAACAAATATCGCAAGAGGCTTAGTATATCCGCCTTTTAATATTAATTCCGCAACCTGTTCTTCGTATGTTCCTCCCGGTTCACCAAGAATTACGCAGGCATTAACATTCGTATCTTTTTCCAGTTCCGGCAGCACATCCGCAAAAGTAGTACAGGATATAATATCTCCTCCCAATGCGAGAGCCATATATATGCCGTATCCGCGTCTTTTAATCATTTCGGAAGTAGTTACCGTAAGCCCCCCGCTTTTTGATAATACAACTACGGAGCCTTCTTTAAAAGCAATGCTCGGGTCTTTTCCGCCGATTGCGCCGATTCTGCCCACCGACGGCACGAAACACCCTAACGAAGTGCCTCCTATTACGGTCACTCCCTTGGATTTAGCTATTTCATAAATAATAATAGAATCTCTTATAGGAACGTGCTCCGTTATTATATACATAAGTTTTATACCGTGGTTAATCAATTCCATTACCGCATCCAGAACGGAAGTAGGCGGCACATATATAAGCCCTGTATTTACTGTTTTTTTAAATTCCGGGACTGCGAGCGCTTCTTTAACTGTATCAAAAACAGGAACTTTCAGAGCATCGTTGGGAATTCCGCCTTTACCCGGAGTAACTCCGCATTTTACCATTCCCGGATAAAGTTTTTCAGATTCTATTACAACCTGCGAAGCTTCCCTTCCTGTAATCCCGATAACTATGATGCCCGTCTCGTCATTTAAATATTTAGTGCCTTTCATAATTTAATTGTCTCCATGTCTGTTATAGTCTGATATTTAAATAATATTTCTTTCTTTTAATATATCATAAAGTTTTTGAGGAGCAGCGGTTAAAGGAAGCTCAGAATCATAAATTACAGCTTCTATATTATTTTTTACAAAACAGTCGTTTAACATCTGTAATCCTTTTTTGTATTCAGGACCGCTCCTTCTTACAACCCATATTATTCCTTGAGGAAAAGTTCCCTCCTTTATCATTTCTTCGATGGCGGAAACAAGACCTTCTCCAAGCGTCACGTCAATTCTGGTATTGCTAGCAGTGCCTCCGCAGACGAGGACGGCTTTTAATCCCGGCTTGGATAAAATTATTTTGGTTATTTTATTCATTTTTTCCGCCGGCGGATTGCCGCCGATATCTGTCAGATTTGCCGGTTTTAATCCGAGTGCAATAACCGTTTCGGCCGTAATTGTGGAGCCCCCTCCGCCGAAAGTCATAAGAGCAATATTACCGTCAAGTTCGACATAAGAACCTGCTTTTCCCCGATGGTCGTCCCTGTCTATAAGATGGGCTGCCGATTCTCTTTCCGTTAACGGTCTTCCCATTGAGCCTCTTGCCGAATATATCTTTGACGGTGCAATTCGTGCGTCGTCGTCAATTATTGTTACAGCATCAAGAGCAAGTATTTTTTGTTTTCCGGGTACTTTTTTATCCTCAACGATAGCTATCGGATTAATTTCTACCAGCCTTGCTTCCGAACTCCAGAAACCGTGATACATATTTGCGATAACTTCGGAAAGCTGTCTTAATATTTCTTTATCCTGCAATCCGATTTCAAGAAGAATCTCTCTCACTTTATAAGCAAAAAGCCCTTCCAGCGGGTCGATATCAAACGTAAAAATTTTTGCAGGCTCCTGTTCTTCAATTTCCATACCGCCTTGCAAGGAAATTACAAGCACGGGCTTTCTATGCTTTGAAGAATATGTAAAACTTACATAAAGTTCTTTCAATATTGAAGCCTTTTCCTGCAAAATAACGCTTACAGGCATTTCCCCATAAACATCGCTGGACATTAAAGCCTTCACTTGTTCGTTTGCTTCGTCTCCGGTTGACGCAAATTTAACGGCTCCCGCCTTGCCCCTTTTCCCGACCAGAACCTGAGATTTCAAAACAACATCGCCATACTGGTCAACAAAATCCTCGACATTTTGCCCGGGATGTTGAACTACTAAATATTTAGGAGTAGGAACACCGTATTTTTTAAATATCGCGTCGTATGTTTCATATTCATAAAGTTTCATAAGTAAATACCTCCGTTAGTATCAGGGTTCTATTCTAAGAAGTGCGTCTGCAGGGGTTATATTGTCGCCGGTTTTAACATAAATAGCTTTTACCGTCCCTGATATCGGAGCATGAATTTCATTTTCCATTTTCATTGCTTCCACTATTGCTATTGTTTGACCCTTTTCAACTTTATCGGCTTCTTTTACAAGAATTTTTGCGACTCTGCCGGATATAGGGGCAGTAGCGTCCCCTTCCTGAAGAACATTACGCTGCGCCGTTGATTGTGCTCCCGGTGTTCTGCACTGGGAATAATTGCCGCCGCCTACTGCAGCTTCAACTTTTGAATAAAGCTGAACTTCTTCAAGTTTGCCTTGTACTCTCACGTAATATTTTCTTGGTTTTCCCTGTTCCTGGCTTGGAGAAACGCCTTCTACTTTAACGCTGAATTTATCGCCGTGATATGTAATGTCAAACTCTACAGGGGCTGCATTTTCCATAACACCAGGCTGCGTTTCTATAATTTCCTCAGCGCCGGCAATAACATCAGACACAAGACCTCCGCTCTCTCTCGCCTTTAAAAATTCCATTCCCTGCATCGGAAAAAGTACATATAAAAGTATATCTTCATCTGATTTTGCTAATATTCCGACTTCCTTAACGGCATTATCCCATTCGTTTGCATCCGCGCTTTCGCTGGGCTTTTTGCTGTAATCAGGTTTCTTGTCCGGTCCTAAAATTTTGGTGACGAGTTCCTTAGACACGGTTCCCGGAGGCATTCCATATTTTCCGGCTACATAGTCTCTGACTTCCTTTGTAATAATTTTATATCTTTCTCCTGAAATAACGTTCAAAACAGCCTGAACGCCGACTATCTGAGAAGACGGAGTAAGAAGAGGCGGATAGCCGAGGTCTTTTTCCACTATAGGGGTTTCCTTTAAAACTTCTTCAATCCTGTCTGAAGCATTAGCTTCTTTTAACTGTGCCACCATATTTGAAATCATGCCGCCGGGGATTTTATGGATTAAAACCTTAGCGTTTACCCCGCCGTATTCTGTTTCGTATTTTCTATAATCCTTCCTTATCCCCGACATTATAGCAGCTGCTTCTTCTAAAATTTTAATATCTATGCCGGTATCATAAGGCGTACCCTGCAAAGCTGCAACAACGCTTTCAGTTGCGGGATGAGAAGAACCGAAAGCTAAAGGCGATAAAACCGTATCCAGCATATCCACGCCTGCATAGATTGCCATCATATGGTTCATTATTGCCGTTCCGCTCATATCGTGATTATGGAGTAAAACCTTTATTTTATCGCCGACTTTATCTTTTATACTTTTTATAATATTATATGTATCTAAAGGCATCATGATACCTGTTGCATCTTTGAATGATATCCAGTCCGGAGCGATTTCGATAAGCTCATCGGCATATTGCATCCATTTTTCGTAAGTGTGAACAGGGCTTTTCGTGTAGCTTATTTCGGCGTGGCACTCACCGCCCAGTTCTTTTACCGCCTTGCAGGCAACTTCAATATTTCTGTTATCGTTCAGCGAATCGAAAACTCTAAAAACTGTTATCCCGTTTTTGAGCGCTTTTTCCACAAACTTATACACTACTTTATCCGCTCTGGGTCTATAGCCGACTATGCTCTGACCGCGGAACAGCATCTGAAGTTTTGTTTTAGGCATTACTTCTTTTATGCGTCTCAGTCTTTCCCACGGGTCTTCTTTCAAGTATCTGAGGCAAACATCGTATGTAGCTCCTCCCCACATCTCAAAAGCGTACAAACCGGCTTTGTCCATTTTTTCGCATAACGGAATTAAATCATCGGTCTTAACCCTTGTTGCTAACTTGCATTGAATCCCGTCTCTTGCCGTTAAATCGGTTATAAATATTTTCTTTGGCTTTGCCGCTTCAATCTTACCTTTTTTCAACATTTCTTCAATAGTTTCGATAGTGCTCATTGATATCCTCCTATAAACCGTGATAGGCTGCAAGTGCAGCGCTTATAAATGCAACATAGTCTTCTTTGTCTTTAACTTCGTCATAATTAAAAACTTCAGGATGTTCTTCTAAATATTTTGTAGTAAATAAACCTGTTTTAAAATCTTCCTGCTGAATTATTTGTTTAAGAATCGGTATAGTAGTTTTTATGCCGCTTATTTCATAAGAATCCAGAGCTATTTTTGTTTTTTGTATCGCTTCTTCAAATGTTTTTCCCCAGCATATTAATTTAGCAATCAGAGAATCATAATATGGCGTAACTTCAAAGCCGACTGAAACAGCGCTTTCAACCCTGATGTTATTGCCTCCCGGCACATAATATCTCTCTACCGTGCCGATACTCGGACGAAAATCATGTTTAGAATCCTCGGCATTTATTCTGCACTCTATCGCAAAACCGTTCAACTTCACATCTTCCTGTTTTATCGCAAGTTTTTGACCGGCGGCTATCTTGATCTGCTCTTTTACTATATCGACTCCGGTAATCATTTCGGTAACAGGGTGCTCAACCTGCACCCTCGTGTTCATTTCAATAAAATAAGTATTACCCTGCAAATCCGAAACGTTCTCAATAGTACCTGCGCTGTAATAACCTATCTGCTTACATGCATTCACCATAGCATCACCGTAAAACTTACGTTTTTCTTCGGTAAGTATTATAGAAGGTGCTATTTCAATCATCTTTTGATTTTTTCTCTGAATTGAACAGTCTCTTTCACCAAGATGAATCACATTACCGTATTTATCTCCAAGAATTTGAAACTCGGTGTGCTTTGGGTTCTCAATAAATTTTTCTAAAAGCAGGTCGCCGTTTCCAAATGCCTTTTTGGCTTCCGAATAAGCACTTTCGTAGTTCTTTTTTAATTCTTCTTCATTTTTGCACAGCCTGATACCGCGTCCGCCGCCGCCTGCCGTAGCCTTAAGAAGGATAGGATAAGTAATTTCTTTAGCAATTTCAATAGCTTCTTCTAAAGATTTCAAAATACCGTCGCTTCCGGGAACAGTAGCAACCCCGAATCTTTTCATAACCTCTTTTGAGCGCGCCTTATCACCCATTAAAGCAATAACTTCCGAAGACGGACCGATAAAATTAATATCGTTATCCTCGGCAGCCTTTGCAAATTCGGCATTTTCAGCTAGAAATCCGTATCCGGGATGAACCGCATCCGCACCTATAGACTTTGCCAGATCAATAATGAGCTCGTAATTTAAATAGGCATCCAAGGGATTAGCTCCCAGCATATAAGCTTCATCAGCCATTTTTACGTGTCTTGCCGTAGGCTCAACCTCGGAAAAAATCGCAGCCGTCGGAATATCCAGTTCTTTTGCCGCCCTGATAATTCTGCAGGCTATTTCTCCCCGATTTGCTACAAGAATTTTCTTGAACATAATTATATATTGCCCTCCATAATTGTTTATTATCCAGAAGTATTGCTTACTGCTCTATCTTAAAGGAATACGAGATAGGAGCTACCTGATTTATCAGATACGCAATGCTGCATGTCTTATTAAGAGCTTCCTCGATAGCCTTAGTTACATCTTCTTTGGTAAGTTCTTTAGCTTTTATGGTAAAAGATAAAGAAATCTTTGTGAAAACTTTAGGAGAAGTTTCTTTTCGTTCACTGTCGGTATCCACTATGATATCTTCCACGTTTTTACCGCTCTTGTGAAGGGCTTCGTACACATGGATACCCATACATCCTGCAATAGAATAAAGAAAAAGTTCAGGCGGTCTTACTCCTCTGCCTTTTCCGCCGACGTATCCTGCCGCGTCAATGTTTATTTCGCCTGAATCGCCTGAGCCGATAAAATGAAAATCTTCTTTCTGTCTAACCGATAATTTCATAGTTCACCCCCAAAATTTTGTCGCATAGTTTATATTTCAATTAGAATAGCCTCGCCAAACTCGGCAGTCTTAAGCTCCGTTGCATCTTTACCCATTTTTTTAAATCCGGAAAACATATCGCTTGTACCTTTACGCTGCGCTATAACGCTTTTTACGGCTTTATAAATAAGGTCTGCAGCTTCTTTGAATCCGATGTATTCAAGCATCATTGCGCCCGATAAAGTAATAGATAAAGGATTTGCCATGCCTTTTCCGGCAATGTCCATGCCGACTCCGTGGGTACTTTCAAAAAGAGCGTAACCGTCTCCGATATTTCCGCTTGGAACAAAACCCGGTCCTCCTACGAGAGCTGAAGCAAGGTCTGATATATAATCGCCGTTCAAATTCTGGGTAATGATAACATCATAAGCATCAGGCTTTAAAACTAACTGCATAAGCATCTGGTCGGTTATGACTTTGGAAAGTTTTATCTGATTGCCGGCAACCGGTCCTGCCGATATTTTATCCTTAAATTCATCTTCTTTCGCTACTTCAAAAGCCCAATTCATAAAAGCGCCCTCGGTAGCTTTCATAATATTACCTTTTCCGGCTACCGCAATCGATTTTTTATTATTATCTATGGCATATCTGAAAGCTTTTCTTACATGCCTTTTAGTTTTAAATTCACTCATAGGCTTAACGGTAATACCCGCATCTTCGGGAATAGCGTCCGGTTTCACGCCCATTTCATCGATAAAAAACTCCCGCACTTTTTTTGCTCCGTCTGATTTCGGCATATATTCTATAGCCATATAAACATCGTCTGAATTTTCCCTGAATACCGTTACGTTAACCCGTTCGGCATCCGGTATCGGCGACGGCTGTCCAAGATAGTAGACAGGTCTTATTGCCGAATAAAAATCCATGGACTGCCTTAAAATTGAATTAAGAGATTTTCCAGGTTTGCCGACAGGAGTGCCGAGCGGTCCTTTTATAGAAACAACGCTTTGTTTTAAAATCTCCAACGTTGCTTCGGGCATTCTTTCTAATCCGTTCTTTTCAGCTTTGTCTCCGGCCAGCGCTTCTACCCAATAAACAACTTTTGAGCCGTTATATGCTTTTTTTACGGCGCTGTTTAAAACTTTATGCATTACCGGAACAATTTCAGGACCTATTCCGTCTCCTTCAATATAAGGAATTATAGGATTATCGGGTATTTCTAATGTTTTATCCTCTTTTAGCTTAATAAAACTCCCTTCTTTCGGAATACACACTTTACTATCCCATTTAAACACATTTTCGTTCATTCCGTGTTCTCCTAATTTAATAGCATAACAAAAAATTTAATAGTACAACAAAAAATAGTTCAAAAAAATAAATAGTTCAAAAAAATTTAAGTTATTGCAGAGATTATATTTTAATAAAACATTTTTTTAAAAGCAACTAAAAAATACAATTTGCCGTTAAAAATTTTAAAATAACCTGATTTAGCTGTATATTTATTTGTAAAAATTAATTAGACGATAGAAATGCTAACGTAATATGATTTAGCAATGTATTTATTTATAAGAATTCATTAAAAGAATTTAAAAAATTTTTAAATAGTTTAGCGCCTGAGTCAAAAAATAAACCGGTGTTTTGAGAATTTTTTTCGGAAAAATTAGACGCATGATATTTAAAATGGGTATCTTTCATTGACGGCGAAAAAGCGCAAAAAGGAACGGGTCCTGCTGTATGTTTTTTTAATTTTACAGGATTATAATGGTCCGGCAAAATCATTATAATAAAATCCTGATATTCTTTCACTCCTTCAAGAACGCCGCCGACTATATATTTATCAAAATCCTGTATAGCCTGTATTTTTTTTTCAATGCTGCCTTCATGCGACGCCTCGTCAGGAGCTTCTACATGAATGTATACAAAATCGCCTGAATGCAGCGAATTTAAACCGTATTCGACTTTGCCTTTATAATTTGTGTCAAGATATCCCGTAGCACCCGGAACGTCAATAGAATTTAGTCCTGCATATTTTCCAATTCCTTTTACAAGGTCAACCGCGGATATGACGGAACCTTCTATTCCGTACTCTTCCTTCATAGTGGGCATACTTGGTCTATGCCCCTGCCCCCATAGCCATATAGAATTTGCCGGAAGCTTGCCGGAAGCTATTCTCGCTTTATTAACATCATGATTTTTAAGTATATTTTCTGCTTTTTTCATTATTTCCAACAAAATACCGCTTGATGAATTTCCATGGGGCAGATATTCGTCTATCTGCATGTCCGGTATATCATGAGGAGCTACGGTCTGCAGCCCTTTTATGTCAAGAGCATTTTTAGCAACCATAAGATGCCTATAGCTGACGCCCGGATAAAATTGAAAATCGGCGCCGCCCAATTCTTTCTGTAATGTCTCCAATATGCTCTTTGCTTCTTCTGTGGTAATATGTCCGCCGGAATAATCATGCATAATTCTTTTTCCGTTTTCATCAAGTATATTGATAAGATTAAGTCTGAAAGCAACATCGCTGTCCATAAGCTCAATACCCATGGATATAGCTTCTAAAGGAGACCTTCCTGTATAATACTTAACAGGGTCATACCCTAAAATACTCATAGAACCGATATCGCTTCCCGGAAGACAGTCGTCCGGAATTGTTTTAACAAGTCCGGTAATGCCATTGAAAGCAATATAATCCATATTGGGTGTTGACGCAAAATCAAGCGGAGATTTATTATTCAGCTCTGTTAAAGGAAAATCAGCCATACCGTCAGGACACAGAATAATATATTTTTTTTTTTCTTCCATATTTTCAATCTCTCCATGTTTATTTATTTTATGTTATTTATTATCCATTTATTATTCATTAATTATCAGTATCTATTGCTAAATTAGCTCCATTGCCTTTAAAACTGATTTTTTATCACATGGAACAACTATCGGCTCGCTTGAAACTTTTATTGCATTTTGCGGGTCTTTAAGTCCGTGCCCCGTTAAAGTCAAAACACAGACATCGCCTTTTTTGAAAAATCCGCGTTTATTTAACTGAATTAAACCGGCCAACGTTATAGCCGAAGCGGGTTCGCAAAATATTCCTTCCGTTCTTGCAAGCAGAGCGTAAGCGGAAAGCAGGTCTTCATCCGTCACTGCTTCAATTAGTCCTCCCGATTCTTCTTTTGCCTTAACCGCTTTTTGCCAGCTTGCGGGGTTTCCTATTCTTATAGCGGTGGCAATAGTGTGAGGTTCTTTAACTATATGATTGAGTACTATAGGCGCAGCTCCTGCAGCTTGAAAGCCGAGCATTTTAGGCAAGTTTTGAATTTTTCCGGCTTGCTTATATTCTTTATAACCGTTCCAGTATGCAGTAATATTGCCTGCATTGCCTACCGGAAGTACATGGTAGTCGGGAGCTTTCCCAAGTTCGTCCGCTATTTCAAAACTGGCTGTTTTCTGTCCTTCTATACGATAGGGATTAACCGAATTTACCAGAGTTACTTCAAATTCTTCCGATATTTCTTTGGCTATAATAAGCGCATCGTCAAAATTTCCCTGAATTTGCATGACAAGAGAACCGTGCATGAGCGCCTGAGAAAGTTTACCCATAGCAATTTTACCTTCAGGAATAAGCACAAATGATTTTATACCGGCTCTGGCGGCATAAGCGGCGGCGGCGGCGGAAGTATTGCCGGTAGATGCGCATATTATCGCTTTTGAACCGTCGGCTACCGCTTTTGACACAGCCATCGTCATTCCTCTATCCTTAAAAGAACCGGTCGGATTTAACCCTTCATATTTAAAATAAATTTCAATTTCAGGGTTTATAGTTTTATAAACATTTCTTGATTTAATGAGCGGTGTATTGCCCTCATTAATGCTTACAATAAACTCATCGTCTATCTCCGGTAAAAATTCACGATATTTTTTGATAACGCCTTCATATTTCTGCGGATGCAAAATTAACCCCCATATACGATTCACATTATTAATTAGATAACCAATTTAAGATATTGTAAAACTCAAACCAAACTAAAATTAAATTGAATTAAAATCAAATTAAATCAAATCAAAATAACAGATAAATTAAAAACTGAACTAAGCCGTAACCTGCAAATGATTAATTGGATAACTAAGTTAAGATAGTAATATTATAAAATATTTATATTATGGAATATTAATTTTGTAATATATTAATATTTATTAATATTATAATATAAGGTATTATTTTAGTTTACGTTATCTTCAATTCTCAAAATCATAGTTTTTGCAAGAACAATGTCTAATTTGTCGCATAATTCTATACTTTTTAATAATTCTTCTTCATTCGCTTCGTGAGTGGTTATAACTATAGGAACAGAACCGTCTATCTTCCTGCCCTGCTGAATCATCGAACTTATGCTGATTGAATTGTCTCCGAGAATCTTAGAAATTTTAGCAAGGACGCCCGGTCTGTCCATTGCTGAAAATCTTAAATAGTATCTCGATATTATGTCCTTTTTTCTTTTTATCTGAACTTTATTTGAACTTTCATTAAGAAAAATATCATGATGTTTTTCACTGTTTATAATTTTTCCGGCTATTTCAATAAAATCTCCCATAACCGCGCTTGCAGTTGCCATACCGCCTGCACCGTAACCGGTCAGGCTTATGGGACCTGCAAATTTTGCGTTCAGAAAAAATGCGTTAAATACCCCGTCAACATTTGATAATAAACTGCCTGAGGGGATAAGGGTCGGATGCACTCTTATCTCTATTTTTGAATCATCATTTTTAAGAATACCTAAAAGTTTAATTTTATATCCAAGGTCACGCGCAAAACAAATATCTATATCGCTGACTCCTTTAATTCCTTCTATTATAACGTCTTTTAACGATATGCTAGCCGCAAATGCAAGCCTGCCTAATATAACTAATTTATGAGCGCTGTCAATTCCGTTTATGTCGAAGGAAGGGTCTGCTTCGGCATAGCCTTTTTCCTGAGCTTTTTTCAGTATATCGTCAAACTTTCCGCCCTCATTCGTCATCTTTGATAAAATATAGTTTGATGTTCCGTTTATTATAGAAAACACGGACGTTATTGAATCTCCGGCAAGACCGTTTTTTATCGACCTTAAAATAGGAATGCCGCCTCCGACTGCAGCCTCAAACCCGATATGCGCATTATGTTTTTTACATAATTTAAATATTTCTTCCCCATGCTCGGCTAAAAGGGCTTTATTTGCAGTTATAACGCTTTTGCCGTTTTTTATGGCTTTTTCGATATACTCTTTAGCAGGAGTAATTCCACCCATAAGTTCAACTATTACATTTATACTTTTATCATTTAAAATATCATCTGCATTATTGACCATTAAATGACCGGCATTATCAATTGACGGATTTCTATTACCCCGCGTAAATATCTTTTTTATCGTCACGTCGGAGGAAAGCATTGCTTCTATTTCTTTTTTACGAATATCTAATATCCTGTAAAAGCTTCCGCCTACCGTTCCAAAGCCTAATAGTCCTATATTAATCTTGTTGCCGGCATCTTTGCCGATATCTTTATTCTCCATTTTTTTAAATTCCATAATTACAAAGGTAATTAATTTAATAAAATAACTGCTTCCGGTTAATTTTTTATTTGTTGTTTTATTTATTTATTTGTTTATTGTAATTTTATTTATTATTCTCGATTTTGCATTCTTGTTCATATACTCTTTATGCACCTTTATAGTGAATTTAACTATAATAAATAGCATCTAGATTATGCATGATGCAAATCGGACTGGCTGTTTAAAAAATGCTTAACCCCTTTAGCAGCCTGTCTTATGCGCATTTCATTTTCCACAAGGGCAAATCTGACATACTGGTCGCCGTATTCACCGAACCCTATTCCGGGGGATACCGCCACCTTTCCTTTTTCTAAAAGCATTTTAGAAAATTCCAGCGAACCTATGCCTGCGCTTAAATAATGTTCCGGTATTTTAGCCCAGACAAACATTGTAGCCTTAGGCTTTTCAATATGCCATCCTGCATTATTAAAACTTTCAATTAAAACATCTCTTCTTTTCTTATAATGCTCAACCATCTTGCTTATTGCATCGTACTTATATTCTTCATTCAAAGCAATAATGGAAGCTATTTGAATAGGCTGAAACATACCGTAGTCAAGATAGCTTTTTATTCTTGACAGCGCATTTATCAATGTTTGATTGCCGAGCGCATAGCCGACTCTAAATCCTGCCATGCTATAGCTTTTAGACATGGTAAAAAATTCGACTCCCACATCTTTAGCCCCCTTCGCCTGTAAAAAACTGGGAGATTTGTACCCGTCAAAAGTAAGGTCTGCGTACGCATGGTCATGAATAATATAAATACCGTTTTCTTTTGCAAAATCCACCAATTTTTCAAAAAAATCTATATCTACCGTAATGGTCGTCGGATTATGCGGAAAACTTAATATAATCATCTTAGGTTTAGGCCATGTTTGTTTTAAAGCAGTCATAAGATTTTCAAAAAAATCTTCCCCGGGCACTAACGGAATACTTCTGACGTCGCCGCCTGCAATAATAACGGAATAGGCATGTATCGGATATGACGGGTTCGGGACAAATGCAACATCCCCTTTGTTAATAGTAGCCAGCATTAAATGGCTCAGACCTTCTTTAATACCCATTGTAACTATCGCTTCGCTGTCGGGGTCTAAATCTACATCGTAATTTCTTTTATACATATTGCATATGGCAACCCGCAGTTTGTAAATACCCTTAGACACTGAATATCTATGATTCTTCGGATTTTGTGATGCTTCAACTAATTTTTCTATAATATAATCCGGAGTCGGAGAATCGGGGTTTCCCATACCAAGGTCTATTATATCTTCTCCTTTCTTTCTTGCTTCGGCTTTAATCTTATTAACCTCAGCAAAAACATAAGGCGGCAGTCTTTTAATTGTTTCAAAATCTTCGGTCATAATTTATATCACCCGGTTTAATTTATTATTATTTTTAAATTTAGTAATTATTGAAGCTTAACGCTGTTGTTGTAAAATTTTTCAGCCCCGAAAGAACTCCTCACTAATGGGGCAGAAAAGACATTCTTTATCCCTTTGCTTTTTGCATACTCTCTATACTCAATAAACATTTTAAGAGGAACATATTCCTTAACCTCGATATTTTTCATTGAAGGTCTCATATACTGTCCGATAGTCATAAAGTCGACATTTACCGACGCTATATCGTCAATTGTTTTAAAAACATCATCTTTGCTTTCTCCGAGACCAACCATTATACCGGATTTTGTCTGTATATGCGGACGTTCTTTTTTAACAAAATCAAGTATATCCAGAGAACGCGCATAAGAGCTTTGCGGTCTTACGGTATCGTAAAGTTTTTCAACGGTTTCAATGTTATGTCCGAAGATATCTACACCTGAGCCAAAAACAACGTTAATTGAATTTTTATTTCCCATAAAATCAGAAGTTAAAACTTCGACAATTTTACAATTAGTTTCGGATTTTATAGCTTTAACTGCCGCAGCAATTATCGATGCCCCGCCGTCATATATATCGTCCCGTGTAACCATTGTTATAACTGCGTGATTCAATTTTAAAGCCTTAACTGCATATGCTATATTTTCCGGTTCAGACATGTCAACATAAGATTTTTCATCATATCCAATGTTACAGAAAGGACACTGCCTTGTGCATTTATCGCCGAGCATAAGAAATGTGGCAGTTTTATTAGAAAAACAAAGATTTAAATTAGGACACCTTGAAGACGAGCATACTGTATTCAAACCTTTTTCTTTGATTATTTTAGAGGTAGAATAAATATCTTTTCTTGATTTTATTTTTAATATCTCATTTCTGATATGAGAAGGAATTCTCTGATTCATGAAAAGATTATAAATTTTAATGTAACATAATGTAATATAAATATAAATGGAATATTATTGCGATTAATACGACTTCCGCACAATATAGTAATATAATTATAATGACGTTAAATATAATAATATAATTAATAAAAAAAATTAATAAGCAAGATATAATCAATAAAAAATTGAATTAATAAGAATAATATATTAATAAAAAATAACTGATAAAAAAAATTTAATAGACATTTATATAATTATAATTTAATTGTTTAATATAAAAATATAAACTTTAGCTTCAATTGTATAACATTATAACAAAAAAATAAAATCAAATTTTTGTTATCCTAAAGTTTTGTCTTAAATATTTTTTTAGTGTATTTCTATATAAACTTGATTCATATTATGATATATATCATAATATATTGATTAATTTCAATACTTTTTATTAATCAGGTTAATTAGTATTAATTGAGGCCGGATACCTATTTTTTATAAATTAAAATAAAAAAATAAAAATGACTGAAAACGAAACATACGAACTTAATAAATATTTTATGAAAGCCGCAATAGAAGAAGCAGCCAACTCATACCAAATGGGGGAAGTTCCGGTCGGAGCCGTCATAGTAAAAAACAATAAAATAATTTCTGCTTCTTCAAACAGCGTAGAAAAGGATTTATCATCTGTTATGCATGCCGAAATCAAAGCAATTATGTCAGCGCAAAAAATATTAAATTCATGGAGGCTAAGCGGCTGCACTCTATATGTAACATTAGAACCTTGTTTGATGTGCTGCGGGGCAATAATATTGTCAAGAATGGATAAAGTAATTTATGCCGCCGACGACCCTAAAGCCGGAGCAGTAAATTCTTTATACAACACTTTGTCCGACAAAAGATTAAACCATAATCCGGAAATTCTTAGCGGTATTTTAAAGGAAGAGTCATCTTTTTTATTAAAAAAATTTTTTCAATCAAAAAGAAATAAAGAAAACCGCATTAATGGCGCACACAATCAGGAACGGTTTTAACCGTTTTAATTGATTGGAAAAATGGTGTCCGTCCCGAGAAATGTATCCCGAGAAATGGGTCTGTCCCCAATTTTCCCTAATTTCCATAATTTTCCGCTATGCACCTAGCCCTTCCGTTTTATTTTCATTTTTTGCATATCTGCTATAAGTATAAACCCCGCCTGTAAGGAGTATATTTGTAATTATAATGACCAAAAAAGCATATTCCGGAAAGTCCTGAGTTCCGGCAATTCCGGCATTTAGAGGCATATAGGCCATTATTGCCGTTGCAAGGGCGCGCCCTATCATTGACCATAAAAAGTATTTTTCTCTTTTCGGAAGCACATCCTCTTTCTTCTTTTTTAAATTTTCTAAGTAAAATGTTAAAGAAGCGCTTATATATCTTCCTGCTACTATCATTATTATAATAATAAAAAGTCTGTCGGCAAATTCCCAGCCTATGTGCGATAATTCTACTACAACGCCCAAAAATACGAAAAAAAGCGTCCTTATTAAAAACGAGAACTCATAATTGAACTGTTTTATAGAAGAATCTTTTAAACTCATTTTGTAAAAATTAATTTTCAATTTAGTCAGCAGTTCTTCATTCCCCATTACTATTCCGAAAACTAATATAGCTATTGCTCCGTTGCCTTTAACAAAATGGATTATCAGATACAGTATCAGCATGCCTCCGAATGTAATGGAATAAGCATATTTTGTTTTTGAAATATATTTCAATAAAATAAACCATATAATTCCAAATGCAATTGCTATGACCGATGAAATTCCGAAAGAATAAAGAAGACTTCCCGCCGTAGATAAATAGTTAACGGCTGCCGATGAATTTTTTGCGAAATTTATTAAAACTATTAATATTATTATTGCAAATGCATCGTTAAACGTAGATTCAATGGCTATCACCGTTTTATTTTTAGCGCTTGCGTTTATATTAGACAGAAGAGGCATTATAACGGTAGAACTGGAGCATGAGACAATAGTGCCTAACATCAACGACTGCATCACATCTCCGCCTCCCATAATGTAAAAAAAACTGCCTACAAGCACTATTGAAAGGAAAAGACCGATTAGAATCAGAATCATTGAATATATGGAACTTTTGAAAACAGTTATAAAATTGAGTTCAAGTCCGCCGGAAAACATTATGAGAATAAGAACCAAAGTACTTAAATACGGCGCAAAATCTATAAAAAGCTGCTGATTGAAAATATGGTAAATCGGACCTAAAATAAGACCCGCCAGCATTAAAAATAAAATGGACGGAATTTTGGTAACGGAGAAAAACATCTCTCCAACAAAACCGAGAAGAATAACTATTCCGATAATCCCTATAGCTATTGACGGACTCATAGTAAAATTAACATTTATTATTTATTATTATTATTTTATTATACTTTATATTGTTTTGTTGCTTTTACATTAATAATACGCGAACCGCTTTAGCCTAAGAAGCGTGAGTTTTCTTGCCGATTTTTTTTTGATAAATAAATAAATACATACATACATAAATTATATATATAGCTAAATAAATTATTAGATAAATTATATATATAAATAAATAAATACACTATATAAATTAAAAAAACTAATTCCGTTTTTTTCAAGCTCTAAATTGCCTATCATATATAAATAATAATAGTATATGTTTAAATAAATATCAATACCGGCCTATTATTTTATTTCATTATTCTATTGCTATTCTATTGCTATTTTATTGCTATAAAAATTTATAAAATTTTTGCTTGACATAAATTTTTAATAATAGGATAATTTAAAAAAATAATGGTATAACTATATTAATATATGTTAGAATGGACAACATTTGTTATGCAGCGCACATAGCGCCTATTTTTTATATTATAAATTATTATTAATAGTTATTAAGCATAAATGACTTAACTTAACTTAGGATAATAAACAGCATATAATATAAAAACTAATTTAATTATTTGTTATTACGGAGGCTTTATGCAAAGTGAACCTGGTGGCAGTAGCAGCGGTCATTGTTTTAAAATAATTATTAAAATTAAAACTAAGGCAGCGCATATCAGCAAATACAAATAATAAATTAAATATAAATAATAATCAATTTAGTTTTTTTCCTCCGATTTTCTGCAGCTTAATTTATCTCAATTGATTTTCTAACAATATTTATTGTATTTGCTCTATGCTCTATATTGCAAATACAGACGTCGATGTTAGAGATTAACAGATAAATTTTACCGATTGTTTGCTTTTTTTATCAATAAAATAAAAAATGTTAGAATGTAAGGCAGAAGATCGGAA
>JAKAFU010000044.1 GCA_021825865.1 bacterium | reverse complement strand
TACTGCAAATATTCCCTTATTAATGACCTGTATTTACCATAATCTTTCCGGTTAACCATAGATGATTTAGATATAAAACCGGATGTACAGAGCAATTGCTGCTTGCCTTTATTGCCTTTGCTGTTTTTGATAACAGAACATCTTGAAAATATTTTGCCTGCCGTATTGCTGACATTTAACGCCGGCGGCATATAAAATAATCTGAATTTTGCCGGTAAATTAATAATTATCTTAGATTCATGTTCAAACGGATAACCTATAACGAGCGGATAAATTCTCTTATCGCGCAGAACAAGGTGTATTAAAGAATTATCGACGGGCAGCGGCAGATGAAATATAGATTTGTTTCCGGAACCCTGCATATAATTTTTATCGCTGAATTTTAATGCGAAAACAATATTTTTTTTAACATTTTTAATATAAGAATATTTAAAATATTTTATATTAGCGCCTGGAATAAAAGAATACAAAAAATCCCCCGCCTTAATTAATTTTTTATAATCATTCATATTTTTCAAATCAGACCGTTCAAATTTAGCATAAACACCTTTATATATATAAGATATTTTGCCGTCAATTTTTCCGTTTCTGTTTATCTTGCCCTTAAATATATAATTCTTTTTATTTTGAATAAAACTTTCCTTAGGCAGCGTGATTATTTTATATTTACCGTAATTTAATATTTCAATGGCTTTTCTTCCCGCCAGCGAAAAAGGCAGATTAAATGCTTTTACTGAAGAAGAGTCGGGAAAAATATAAAATGTTTTACCTGCAATTTTTGCCGCTACTATTACCGAATCAAATTGCATAGGATTTATAATATGCCTATTCAGATTTGAAGTATTGAGCGATGTTGCAATTACGGGATATGCTTTAATATGTTCAATTTTTAGCAGAGCAATAAATAAAACTGCTAAAGATTTTGAATCCCCGAAGCCGTCTGAAAATGTCTTTACGGCGCTGACCGGTCTGTATCCGTTTATGCCGTAACCTAATCCGGTATATTGGAATGATTTTATAAATTTATAATACAGTTTTGATATTTTTTGTAAATCTTTATTGATTATATCTGCATCTTTGCCGTGTTTATAATTTATCTTACGCACATAAGTTACCATATTTTTATTATATACTTCGGCAGTATTAAATAAATCATAAAGTCTTGAAGAAAGTTTTCCCCATGAACGGAATGAAGAAATAGAAATATATTTTCTGTAATTTTGCATGGATGGCATATAATTTTCTTTTTTTAAAGCAGGTAAATTTGAAAATTTTAAATGTAATACGCTGTATTTTATATTTTTTATTGTTTTAACCGTATGAATGCAATCAGATGCTGCGATATTATGCAGATAAATATTCAACCGCATCTTTGCAGGATAATATACAATTAAAGTTGTATTCTTAACGGGAATAGTTCGGCTGAAGTTGACAGTGTCAAAAACACTGTTTTTTATTAGCGGTTTAAATGACGTGATTTGATATGCATAATGCAGTATAGCCCCTGTTTCTACCGCAGGCATAGAAATTGTAAAATATTTAATATCCGAATAAATTGGATAATTAACGGCAAAACTTGGCGATACAACATTTATTGCAAGTTTGCCGGGCGCTATTCTGAATACCTTTTTTAATATTGTATATGCGTTTATTAATTTCAGTCTCTGGTATTTTAATGAATATGGAACCACGACTTCAGAATATTTATTAATACCTCTTTCCGATAAAATTTTAATATCGGTGCTGACATTTTCCGTCAGCTGATATCGTTTATTAATTTTTATTACTATTGTTTTATTAAGAATTTTTGCGCCGTATTTTGCCTCAGTGAGTGCAAAGACATTGCCGCTTTCAAAAAAGATAGCGCTGAATAAAATAATTAGTAAAATAAATCCGGTTAAATATTTATTATTTAATTTTTTTTTAACAAATTTATCAAAAATGGAATTAAAATTTTTTTGTGCCAAATTCATTATCCGAGTCTGATTATCAACCTGATTATCAATTTTCATAAATTTTCATTTCCTATTGTTTTATTTGATTTTGACATACCCTTATGCCTAAAGGCAGAGGATAAGCTTCGTTATACTTCGTTTTCGGCATCAATGGCAAATGCCTGCATATTCTTAACTTTAGTCAGTCTAACTTACATATATTAAAAATAGAACATTTTTCACAATTATCCTTTTTTTTGCTTTTGGTGCAAAGGTCAAGTATTCCCAGCCTGGTTATTGCAAAATCATATTTTATAGGGTCAAAATAATCTAATTTTTTCAAATTTTCGGTAATCTGAAGAGCCATCTTGAAAGAAGGGTTTTTAATATCGGTCAATCCTATATATGTGCATATTCTTGCAATATGCGTATCCACCGGCATTATTAACTGGGAAGGCGATATTTTAGACCATATGCCAAAATCAAGATTATCGGTATTTCTTACCATCCACCGTAAATATAGATTAAGTCTTTTACACGGACTATTATCAGCCGGCGACGTAAAAAAATATGAAACCATAAATTTATCGGATTTATCAGGTAATTCCGGATGTGATTTTTCGGCTGTATTTTTTGATATATTCTCGGATGAATTTTGTTTTAGCGTGTGTGAAGCGTGTGAACCGTATATTTTCTCATAATCAGCTAATTTTAAAGCCCTTTCGGTAAAACTGACAATAGCTTCTTTTAAATTTAAGGCATGAGAAATATATCCTTCCATAAAAAAATTTTCAATAGAACCGTATTGCTTAATAATTTCGCTTAAAATATAAAACAGCGCAACAAAATCATTCTCTTTTATAAATCTGTAATAAATACCTTTAAATTGTTTAAAACCATCCTCTACTTTGAAATTCAACGTAAAATCATAAAAGTTATGGCCGACTATTTTATCAATTTGAGCTAATATTTTAAGTATCTGGCTAACATTCCCGAACGCAAATCCTGCGGCGATAAAACCGGCTATTTCGATATCCCGCTTTTTGTCAAATTTATGTACAAAACCCAAGGGGTCGGAATAAAGAAAAGATTCTTCAAATTTTTCATATAAATTTTCAAGACATTCTTTTATCTTAGTATTATGGTCTAAACTTTCTATAAATTTTATTTTCCCATTCTTATATAAAAAAGTTTTCCCGTTTGGCAATGTCCAGCAGTCATCTTCCCCTAAAGGGTACGGAACCTCCCGCCCTCTTCCCACAAAAGTTTCAGTCCCGCCGATTATCGTGAACCAGTTGAAATTATTGTCCTGCCATAATATTGGTCTATCTAAAACTTCAGTAAAATCAGCCATTTGAAATAATCAACACTTTATTATTTAACTGCTTGTTTATTTGGTTATTAATGACGGCAATCTATCCTCCCGCCCTAAGAGGCAAGAGTATTTCTATATTCTATTATTTCTTCTCGCTATTATTTTTCCGCCTTATTCTTCCGTAATTTTATAAGCGAAATCCATTCCAAATTTTTCACATTTTTCCAAATCTTCCTCGAAAGGGACCATCTGAACTTTGAGCCCTTCAAGCAAAACTTCAAATTTCAAACTTTTTAATATATCTTCTACCATTTTAACGGCTTCGCCGCTCCATCCGTAACAGCCGAACACGGCGGCTTTTTTGTTTTTAACGTTAAGCATAACTAAAGACGCTATCATATCAAAAATAGGTTTAGGAGGCTTTGCATTAAGCGTCGGAGACCCGACGATAATGCCGTCGGAATTCTCAATTATATCCACAACATTATTAATATCATCGTTTATAAGATTACATAGCACTACCTCTGTCAAAGATTCTATCTGCGCCCCTTTTACCACGTGTTTTGCCATCTCTTCCGTATTTCCGTACGCCGAAGCATATACAACGGCGATTTTTTTTATGCTTTTGTCTTTCCTGGTATCTATGCTTCTATTGTAATACCAGTCTATATATTTTTGCAAATTATCTCTCAATATCGGACCATGGGAAGGAGCAATTATTTCATAATCATAATTTTTTAATTTTTCTATTGCGCTCAGCGCGTAATTTTTAAATGGACGCATTATATGTTCAAAATAAAATTTGAAAGCGCCAAACGCCGCCTCTTTATCGTCTATTAAATCGTTAAACATTTTTTTATCGCAATAATGCGCGCCGAGAAAGTCGCAAGGCATTAAGATTTTATCTTCTTTAATATATGTGAACATGGTATCCGGCCAGTGCAGAAACGGAGCGCTTATAAATTCAAGGGTTTTACCTCCCAAATCTATAGAATCCCCATCCCCTACGGTTATATTTTTATAGTCGGTTTTTATAATATGCTGAACAAAATGATGCGCGTTTTTAGAATATACTAAAGTAGCATCTTTAGCTATTTCTTTAATACTGTGGAGAGCGCCGGAGTGGTCAGGTTCAGTGTGATTTATCACGATATAGTCTATTTTTGAAATATCGGTAATATCGTTTAATTTGTCAAGCAGCTGGTCCTTAGTATTTAATTTAACCGTGTCTATAAGAGCGGATTTTTCTTTACCTTGAATAAAATACGAATTATAAGTCGTCCCGTGCTTTGTGGGAACAACTATGTCAAAAACCTTCAGTTCAGGATCAAAAGCGCCCACGTAATAGACGCCTTCTTTAATTTTAATGGCTTTATTTATATTTTTCGCGTCTTCCATTTCAACCTCTGATTATGTTATATAATTATTATTATGTAATTATGTATAAGTTGTTTTAATTTATTTATACTGACGTTAAATATTTAGTCATACCGCTATATATTAAAAATTCATTTTGTTGTTAAATCTAATAATACATACACTGAACGCTCGCATTAAATATTTGCTAACTGAAAATAGCCGGCGTAGCCTGCAATGCCGTTTATTATTTCAAATAATCTTTATTAATCATTGTTTATAACTTCAATTTATTATATTATATAATTTTTTGATACAAATGTAAAATAATAAAACATTATTATAAAATTTATTTATTTACGTTTTGCCGGTATTATGAAAACTATTCTAATAACGTCTGTCTATCACATATTTCTTGCTTCAATACCTATTCTTGTAGCAATTGATATATTCGGAATCCTGCCTATATATATAGATTTTGTCAAGGATTCTGACGATATTGAAGAAAAGCATATACGCAAAAATTCTCTTATCACCGCTTTTACGGTAGGTTTAGGTTTTTTATTTTTAGGAAAACTTGTTTTCTTAATTATGGGTATTTCAATTTACGACTTTGAAATAGCAGGGGGAATTTTACTTTTCATAATATCTATAAAAAATCTGATATCCGAAAAGGAGGGGCTGAAAAAATCTTTAAATAATGCAGATTTAGGCGTAGTGCCTATCGGAGTTCCGTTAATAGTCGGGCCGGGGGTCTTAACAACTCTTTTGATATTAGTAGGGGTTTACGGATATATTATTGTAACAATCGCTTTTTTTATTAATATTCTGATAGTTTATTTTGTTTTAAAAAACACGCGCATTCTAATCAAGATACTTGGAAAAAAGGGGTCGAACGCAGCAGGAAAAATAGCAGCGCTGCTCCTTGCCGCGTATGCAATAATGATGGTCAGAAAGGGTATTGCAAATACCATACTGCATTACTTACGAATTATTAGGTGAAATGCTTCCGCCTAAGCGGCGTGAATATTTTTGCTTTAGCCCACTCTTTATAACTGAAGGCAGAGGATGAGCTTCACTGTACTTAGTTTTCGGTATCGGCAAGAGAATAGGTTCTTCTCTATGTGATTTATGGACTTGCAATTACTTCTATTTAATTAGACGTTAAATCTGAAGTGCATGATATCGCCGTCTTTAACAACATAATCTTTGCCTTCTAATCTTAAAACGCCCATCTTTGCGGCATTTGCTTCAGAACCTGCTTTGATAAAATCATCGTATGAAATAACTTCCGCTCTAATAAAACCTTTTTCAAAATCTGAATGTATTGTTCCGGCAGCCTGCGGTGCTTTAAAACCGTTTTTAATTTCCCATGCCCGTACTTCCTGTTTTCCCTGTGTAAAAAATGTAATTAATCCTAATAAGATGAAACTCTCTTTAGCAACTATGTCTAAAGCTGAGCTTTCAAGTCCGAAGTCGGACAGAAAAGCTTTTTTATCGGCATCGTCTAGTTTAGAAAGCTCTTCTTCTAGTCTTGCGCATAACTTTACAACCGGTATATTTCTTGAAGACGCTATTTTCGATATATCATCAATTTCTTTATTTGAACTTTCAGGATGAATAAATTCTTCGTCAACGTTTAATATATATAAAAAAGGCTTTATGGATATTATTCCGAGCGATTTTAATAAATTTTTTTCTTCTTCGGAAAAATCTTCGCTATTCAGATTTCCATTGTCTGATAAAGTTTTACTGACACTTTGCAAAAAATCCAGATTTAGCTTGGCAGTTTTATCGCCGCTTCTTGCAATTTTTTCAAGTTTTTGAAGGTGCTTGCCAATTATCTCAAGGTCGCTCAGAGCAAGTTCCGTATTTATTATTTCTAAATCTCTGACGGGATCAACGCCTCCTTCAACGTGCACTACGGTTTCTTCTTTAAATACTCTTATTACCTGAATAATCAAATCCACTGTTCTTACGTGCGAAAGAAACCTGTTGCCTAAACCTTCGCCTGAAGACGCTCCTTTAACAAGTCCTGCAATATCAACAAATTCAACATAAGTAGGGGTTATTTTATCCGGTTCGACAACTATATCGGCTAACTTAAAAAGCCTTTCATCGTTCAGGGGCTTAATGCCTATATTGGGGTCAATCGTACAGAACGGGTAATTGCTTGATTCTGCATTCCCTGAAGTTATTGCATTAAAAATGGTTGATTTGCCTACATTAGGTAAACCTACAATACCGCATTTCAGTCCCATATTTTATTATTTTTTATATATAATTTTTCTTAATATTTTTATTATCTTTATATTATTATATTATTTTTATGACACGCGTCAGTTTCTTATAACAGAATTAAACTTGATATTATATTGCTCTTAGAACGTCAGTTTTTCAAAATATAATTAAATTTAATATTAATATTGCACTATTCAAGAAACGTCAATTTTTTAAAATAGAATTAAACTTATTTGCCGTCTTCGTCAATCCGTCGCCAATCAATGACATTAAAATATCGCTTAGCATATTAAGAATATCCGGCATCTGTTTAATTTCATCTTTTGAAAATCGGCCGAGTACATAATCGGCACCGGTTTTAAATTTATTTCTCATTTCAGAATTAATGCCTAATTTTAATCTTAAGAATTCCTTGCTTTGCAGTGAACTGATAATTGAAATGATACCGTTATGAGAGCCTCCGCTTCCGCCGGATTTTATTTTAATTCTGCCGTAATTTAAATCAAGGTCGTCATGAATTACTATTATTAAAGGAACATTATTGTCCGCCGGCTTATTGCTGTCTTCTTTTGTTCTATTTTTGAAGCAAAAAATATTATGTTTTTTTAATACTTCGGTTACGGCTGTCCCGCTCAGATTCATAAATGTTAAGGGCTTGAACAGATAAACATTTCTTTTATCCGCTGCCGAATCTGTAAATGTCATGCTTGAAACAGCATAATTCTTTTTATGTGAAAAATCCGGAAAAGAATTCAATTCGGCAAAATAGTCAACCGCTATAAAACCAAAATTATGGCGTGTATATTTATACTCAATTCCCGGATTCCCAAGTCCAAATATAAATATATCCGATGTCATATGCTTATAAGCTTAAAATTACAACTCATTGAGATTATTACACTTTTTTAGTCCCGAGAGATACTAAAAACGGTTCTGTATCGCCAAAATACCGTACAATCAGGAATTTATATTGTAAATCTGTTTGCTCTATTCGTTTTTTGACTGCGGCTGCGATTTTGCGGCAGCAGCCTGCTCTGCGGCTTTAGGCTGTTCTTCCTCAGTTTTTTGTGTTTCTTCTTCCACAGCCGGCTCGGCAACCATAACGACGGCAGTCTCAGGGTCGGTTATCAGTTCAAGTCCGTCTCCTATTTTTAAGTCCCCCGCATGAAGTATATCGCCGACCTGCAGATTTGATACGTCGACATTTACGGTGTACACTATATCTTTAGGAAATCCGGATATAACAATATGCCTCATTAAAGGTTCTAATATTCCGCCCATTTTTATTCCTTCTGCTTTTCCGACAAAGTTCAATGCAGCTTCTATTTCTATTTTTTCATTCATTGAAACTTCATGAAAATCAATATGTATCACATTATCTTTAACCGGGTCTTTTTGAATTTCTTTAATTACTGCGGTTTTTCCGTTTATTTCCGGTTTATCGCTGTTGACGCTAATAAATGATGAAATAGACGTCTTGGCAAATGTTTTATAAAATTCTTTAGAATTTAACGAAATTGACACCGGGCTGGAATGTTTGCTGTATATAATGCCTGGGATAAATCCATTTTTCCTTAAATCTTTCACATTATCTTTCTTTTGTCTTGTATCGATATTTAAATTAATTATTTCCACTTATATCTCCTTTTTACTTATTTATTTGTTATATAGTAATTATATTGCAGTTATATAGTTATAGTTAGTTATAATAAATTATAATAAAATGATGCTAATCAAAAATTTGATTCCGTTCGGACTATTATTAAAAAATATTCCTATATTATTATTCTTTTTTACACACTGAGCTAAATTCGCTAACTTATTTTTTATATTTTTCACTATTTTGTTTTTTTATTAATTTAGAGAAATATATTATACCAGATTTTTAAGTAATATATAATATATATAATTAACTGATTCCCAAAATTAATTAAAGAAAAAGAGAGCTGACCGAATCTTCGTCGTATATTCTTTTGACTGCTTCGCCAAGAAGGGTGGCTACGCTCAATATTTTAATTTTTTCCGAACTTTTTAATTTATCTTTCTGGTCAATGGTATCCGTAATTACCAGCTCTTTAATAGGCGAATCGTTTATTTTATCAATGGCGCTTCCCGATAATACGCCGTGGGTTGCCATCGCTATAATTTCTTTTGCGCCGTTTTCCTTCAGCGCTACGGCTCCCTGCGTAATAGTTCCCGCAGTGTCTATCATATCATCCAGCATAAGCGCTACTTTATCTTTCACGTCGCCGATAACATTCATTATTTCAGCGACATTCGCCTTGATTCTCCGTTTGTCGATTATTGCCAGGGTTACGCCTAAATGTTTTGCAAACGCTCTTGCTCTTTCAACCGCTCCCGCATCAGGTGCAACTACTACAATATCGGATATATTATAATTTTTTTCTTTTACATATTTGACTATAATCGGAACGGCATAAAGATGGTCTACGGGGATATTAAAGAATCCCTGTATCTGTCCTGCATGCAGGTCCATTGCCAAAACGCGGTTTACCCCTGCGGTGGTAATTAAATCGGCAACCAATTTGCTTGTTATAGGCACTCGCGAAGCAGTTTTTCTATCTTGCCTTGCATATCCGTAATACGGAATAACGGCTGTTATTCTTTTTGCCGACGCTCTTTTCATGGCATCTACCATTATTAAGAGTTCCATTAAATTTTTATCCACCGGCGTAGATGTCGATTGAACTATAAATATATCATTGCCCCTAACATTTTCATTGATATTCGTAAAAGTTTCTCCGTCGCTAAAGCTGTACACTTCGGCATCTCCAAGAGGAATGCAGAGATAATCCGCCATTTTTTTAGCTAATTCATAATTAGAATTACCCGTAAATAATTTTAATCTGTCCAGCATGCGATTATTCCCCTCATTTAATTAAGTGAAACAGCTATAATATAGAAAATTGTTAACGGCAAACTTATACAAGCTTCTAATCTCGATAATTACCGTAAAATAAAAAAATCTTTACATAATGGCATTAGGTACAAAAACTGGCTGGGGCGGGAGGATTCGAACCTCCGAATGCAGGAATCAAAATCCTGTGACTTGCCGCTTGTCGACGCCCCAATAAAACATAAAAATACATTATTATAATGTTAAAACTATAAACAAAAATACGAAACAAAATCGGCAGATACGATTAATATAATAAATTTTAATATATTAATCGTATTTAATATGCTGATTATATTTATTGTTTAAGGTACGGCAATTTATATAAATGATAATAGTTCATACTTAATAATCGTCATCATCATCGTTGTCATTATTATTACTGCCGCTGCCTGATATCTTTTCATTATATGCCTTTAATACGGCAGATTCTATTAAATTTCTAGTGTCATTATTTAATGGATGCGCTATATCTTTAAATATTCCGTCCTTTCTTTTTTTACTCGGCATCGCAACAAAAAGTCCGTCTTTTCCGTTTATAATTTTAAGGTCTCTGACTACAAAGCAATTGTCAAATGTAATAGCTACATAAGCTTTTAATTTCTCTTCATTAACAGGAAAAACATTAACTTCGGTAATCTGCATACAAGAACCTCCAAATTTAGCCGTTAATCTCAGGCTTTTTATTCAAATTAACTTTTCAATTGATTTAGTTTTTCTTTAAAATCAGTTTCTCCTAAAAATATAAACTTTATTTGACTGCTAAATGTTTTATTTTTAATATCGGCTCTATATGCAGACGCATCTTTTTTAGTTTTAAATACCCCGAACATCGCCGACCCGCTGCCGGAAAGCATACCGGCTTCCGCCTTTACGTTTTTATTCGTCACCTGTTGAATTGTATAATTTTTAATATCTTTCAGCACGGGATACATATCTAATATTACATTTTCGAAATCATTTTCAAATTCTGAGCCTATGCTTAACTCGTTTAAATCTTTTAACTTGTCTGACTCGCAATATTTTTTCGCATTGTTACTATCGGGATCATTTACATTATTTATTTTTTTTATTATGTCAAGTTTGGAACTAAAGTTCAAATTCAATATATTATAGTAATTTATTTTTTTTGTCAATACCAAATCATCAAAGGCTTCATATGCTTCTTTGGTCGATATTCCAAATTTTGGCACAATCACGGCTATATAATATTTTTTAAGTGATTTTTCTGCTACAGGTATTATTATTTCACCGTTTCCCGCAACAAGTGCATCTTTCTCCTTTAAAAAAAAGCTTACATCGGAACCCAATTTTATAGCGATACTGTTTAATTCATCATAATTCAGAGGGTTATTATATATTCTATTTAAAATATTAAGCATTCCTGCGGCATCGCTTGAACCGCCGCCCAAACCGGCCTGCATCGGAATATTTTTTTCGACAGCGGCATTGATGTATTTATTTTTTAAATTAATTTTATCGAAAAATAAATCAGAAGCTTTAATAATTAAATTATCATCGCCTGACAATTTTTTTTCAAGATTGTCTGTATATTCTTGCAATTCTTTTTTATCTAATTGCTTTAAGACAGTTTTACCCGGAATAACTTTTAGTTTATTCCTATCTTCGTTTATTTCAAATGTTATTCTGTCAAAAACAGATATTCTTCTAATTATTGAAAAAATATAGTGTAAATTATTTGCAGGATTTTTTTCGCCTATTTTTAAAATAAGGTTGACCTTTGCGGGAGCCAAATAAGTATAGTTTAGATACTCCACAATGATGTTACCGATCTGGATGCAAAACTGATAACCGGCTGCGGAAATATGCCGAGTATCAAAGTAAAAATTAAACATATAATAACAGCTATAATCAAAGCAGATGTTGTTGATTTCAACAAAACAGCTTCTGCTAATGCAGTCTTACCGCTGCCGTTGGCTGTGTATGGCTGCAAATCCTTATTAGTATTAACGGCATTTATAATGATATTATTTCTGCCGTTTGATAAATTTAATTGTTCGCCGTCGTTGTTATTATCCGACATATACATTTTGACAATTATTTTAATATAGTAATACGCCGCAAATGCGCTATTTAATAACGCTATTACAACAAGCCAATAATAGCCGGATTTAATTGCGGCTGAAAATACAAAAAATTTTCCCATAAACCCCGCTGTTACAGGTATTCCCGCAAGCGACAGCAGAAAAAAAGAAAATGCGGCGCCTGCAAGCGGATATTTATATCCTAGACCTGAATAACTTTTTATGTCAACAGATGCTAAATTTAAATTTTCAAACATAATAATAATTGCAAAGGCTCCCGCCGTCATAAAAACATATGCCAGCAAATAGAATAAAGTTCCGGATATCCCATAGTATCCCCCCGCTATGATGCCAATCAGTATATAACCTGCCTGAGCAATGGACGAATAGGCTATAAGCCGTTTTAAATCGGTCTGCAGCAAAGCGGCAAAATTTCCGAAGGTCATCGTCAATATTGCTAAAATCCATAAAATATTATAGAAATTGAACACGTTGAAACTATATATAGATGTAAAAACTCTTATAAAAACGCCGAAAGCGGCAATTTTTATTCCTGTCGCCATAAGATTGGTTACAGGCGTCGGTGCTCCGTCATAACTGTCCGGCGTCCATGCGTGAAAAGGGAATAAAGACATTTTAAATGCCAGTCCCACTAAGAGTAAGATTAATCCGAATACCAAAAAGGTATGCAGATTGTAAGCGTAAT
>JAKAFU010000043.1 GCA_021825865.1 bacterium | reverse complement strand
TTATTGTATTTGCTCTATGCTCTATATTGCAAATACAGACGTCGATGTTAGAGATTAACAGATAAATTTTACCGATTGTTTGCTTTTTTTATCAATAAAATAAAAAATGTTAGAATGTAAGGCAGATATAGACACACATATATATAAATATAAAGATAGAAACAGAAAGATTTCAATTAATTCAATAAAATAACTTGACGAATTAAATAAATTAAACCTGTTTGCTAAACACGTATCCGGTTTTTTTTATAATATCTATTTTGTATCTATTTATTATATCTATCTATTTGATATACTTCACTTATTTATATCATAATATGTCTAACTGATTTATATCTTTATTTCCTTATTATTTCATTTCTTATATTCTTATGTGTTTAAAAACAGTAAATCTTCGGCGTTACTCTACACGTCTTTCACTGCTTTCCTATTTTGCCTTTATAATTTGTTTTAATAATCGGTTTTAATAATTTTAATAATTAAAATTTAGTAAATGTTAATAAATTAATAAGTTAACTAAAAATCAATAGACTGTAAAAATATAAGCATTACGACAGTAAGCGGCAGCTCATGCTGTTATACATTAGTACATCTATTGATACGTCTTATACGCATTAACATCTGCATTATAATCTATTATATTAATTTATAATTGCAAATTATGGGGGATTCCAATATGAAAGATATGAAAGATATTAAAGATAAATTAGACGAACTTCCAATCGATATTAAATTAAGGGCAGTCGATAGATTAAAGGTTCATATCATGAGGCAAAAATACGGGTATTTCTCAAGACTTTGTCTGCTTCTTTCCCTTATCGGTCCCGGTATCCTTGTAATGATAGCAGACAATGACGCCGGCGGCGTCATTACTTACGCTCAGACAGGGTCAATTTTCGGTCTCGGATTTTTTATTCCTTTTATGGTCTTAATGCTTCCGGTTGCGTATATAGTTCAGGAAATGACCGTCAGGCTGGGGGCAGTTACTCACAGGGGTCATGCCGAAATGATATGGAAAAGATACGGAAAATTTTGGGGCGCGTTCTCGTTAGCCGACTTGGTTATCGCAAATATTTTAACTTTAATCACGGAGTTTATCGGAATAACTTTAGGAATGCAATTTTTCGGCGTTTCTCCGATTGTTTCTTCTATAGTCGCTTTAATTATAGTTTTTTCAATACAGCTGTTTTTGAGATATTATACATGGGAATGGATTAGTCTTAGTATTGCCGCATTAAATTTGATTTTTGTTCCATTGGTATTTTTTGTGCCGCATCTTCACTGGAACGCGGTTGCCGACAGTTTTAAAACATGGCACATAAGCGGCGGCGTCAGTTCATTGTTTATTTATGTAGTCCTTGCAAATTTGGGTACTACGATAGCTCCCTGGATGCTGTTTTTTCAGCAGTCTTCAGTTGTAGATAAAGGATTAACCGTAAAAGATATAAGGGACGGGCAGATAGATACATTTGTAGGTTCTTTTTTTATGGTTGTGGTGGCTATTGCAATAGTTATTATAACCGGTTCTGTAGTGCATGGAGTTCAGGGCAGTTCTAATATGAGTATTGACCAGATATTACATATAATTTCCATAAAAATGGGGATTATTCCGATGAAATTATTTGCGCTTGGATTAATAGAAGCAGGTTTAATTGCAACAATCGCAATATCTGCAAGCACTTCGTGGGCTGCCGGAGAAGCACTGGGCTGGCCAAAAAGTATAAATCTTCCTCCGCTTCAGGGATGGTATTTTTATTTACCTGGGCTGATAAGCGTTTTAATTGCCGGCAGCGTTGTTTTGATACCGAATATTCCGTTAGGTTTTTTAAATTTAACAGTTCAGGTCGTGGCTTCCATATTTATGCCGGCTGCAATGCTGTTCTTACTCCTGCTGCTGAACGATAAAGAAATTATGGGAGAACATACAAATAAAAAATGGCAAAACATTTCGGCTTTTATAATAGTCGGATTTTTAATAATAATGAACGGATTATACGGAATAACCGTGGTATTTCCGCATATTTTCGGATAACAAATAATTAATATTAATAACAGGAATAACAAAAACAATGCGAAGTAAATGATGCTTATTCAAATAAAATTAAAATAAATAATAAATAATAAAATAACTAATAACTAATAACTAATAACTAATAACTAATAACTAATAACTAATAACTAATAACTAATAACTAATAACTAAATAAAGTATACGTTAAAATAAATATAAATAATAGTTGGAGAAACTTAAAATGGCATTAGACAATAAAAAAATAAAAAATAGCCGCGAAGACAAAATGATAAAAAAATTGAACAACACTGAATCGCAAAATGGAACCAATTTGGAAGACGATTGGGACAATTTTGTGCAGGAAGAGGGGCTGATTGATTACAATAAAATCCCTCTTAAAAGAGCTGAAATAAAAGGCTGGGTCAAATTTGCCTTCTGGTTTTTACGCATCTATATAGTAGTTATGATTGTTCTTGTTATTATCGGATTTTCCAGAATCCATTAAAAAATGTGAAAAATTGAGACAGACACCATTTAATCTTGACAGTAATATTGGTGTCTGCAGAAATTCTGATATTCATTGAACGACTGAGACTTTATTGCAGACTTAAATGATATTCATTGAAAGACTGAGACTATTGCAGGCTTAAATAAGTTGCTTTTAGACACATCAGACATAAACTATAGAGAAAATTGGGACAGACACCATTTAATTTTATTCTACTAAATGGGTTTGTTAATGTTAATTATGAAAAAATTAATTTTTATATTAAAAGTTTTGAATTTTGCTATCTGGATTCAACTTATAACAGCGTGCATCTTTGTTAAAAATTCAAATGCTCTAAGCAATATCTCTGTCGGCGCCGGCAGCAATAATATCAGCAGAAGCTCTGATATTAACAGGAAGACTAAGACCGTTACCGGCTTAAATGAGCAGCTTTCAGACACATCAGACATAAACTATAAAATCGATACGGAGACTTGCGTCAACTGCAGAACGCACAATCACATGCAATCCGTTAATATCAGAAATTCTAACATTAGCAGAAAGACAGATAGTATTGATTTTAAAAACAGCTCTTTTTTATCGCAGATTAGACTTCTCGGCACATTTGCCGCTTCTTATACCTATAATTTTGCAGACCCTGTTGCAAATGCAGAGTATCCTCAAGGTAATTACAACGGAAATTATATTGACGATTATAAAGTTAACGGTTTTACTATTAACGAATTAGACCTGACAGTTTCCAAAAATGCGTTTTCAGACGGCAGACATACTTTCGGTCTTGGTTTCAGGGCAACATTTGATACCGGAGAAAATATACAGGACGTAGGACCTTATACCGGCAATTATTCTTATTACACAAAATCTCTTTATAACAGACCGCTTTATGGTTTTAGGAATTTATTCATATCTTTGGGCTTACCGATTGGAAACGGTTTAAAGATTGATATAGGCGAAAAAAATTATCTCATAGGTTTTGAATCTTATAACCTATCGAGATTATGGGAAAATACGTATTCGCCCATCACTGCCATAGAACCCGGAGAGCTGACCGGAATTTTTTTAAGCTATCCAGTCATCCCGAGAAAATTAAAAATGGTCTTCGGAACAGCTATGACCGACAATGCTATGACGCCGATAGACAGGTATCCGACATTTGAGTTTATCTCCTCATATAAGCCGTTTAATGATTTAAAATTTCACGAAGGAATAGTTTACGGAGCGGAAAATTTTCTAATATATAATAATAATTTAATACAGGATAATTTAAATAAATTTTTCTATAATTTTATGGACGCCAAGTATAAACCGTTTCATTTCTGGACTTTTGTGATTGACTACGAAACCGGATTAAACGGAGGAATTAATAAATCAATCGTGAAAAATAGCGGCATCAATATAGACAAATTTAACTACTTAGGGGAAACGGCATCTTCGGTATATCCTGATTATTTAATTTCAACATCAAACGCAACATATGACAAATCGCGTTTTTCAGGATTAGCCTTTTATATTCATCATTATAACTTATTAAATAATATAGGCAGATTTTCACAAACCATAAGGGAAGTCAGGGTGTGGGACCCGCAGGGAATGTGGGAAGAAACCAGTATTCCGGGCGAGGCGTTTAACTATTTTGATTCAACGCTGACTTTCGGTTTAAGACCGTCTTGCAGTTTTTTTAAAAATACACAGTTTAGACTGGAATTTGAAAATCAGTTAGCAAATCATAAAATTTACGGAGACGGGAACAGCATCCAGAACACCGTCAATTTTATGCTCGTCAGGACATTTTAGATTAAAGAGGTCAGACACCTTTTAATTATTATTTCCATAAATTAAAGGGGACAGAGACAGACACCTTTATTTTATTTAATTTATTTCCATAAAATCAATACGATAGGAACTATTAATATTGTAAAAATATTGACGACCTTTATCATCGGATTAATTGCCGGACCGGCAGTGTCTTTATAAGGATCGCCTACCGTATCTCCCGTAATAGCCGCCTGATGCGCGAAGCTGCCTTTGCCGCCGTATGCGCCGCTTTCTATAAGTTTTTTTGCGTTATCCCATGCAGCGCCTCCGCTAGTCATTGAAATAGCAAGGAAGAGACCTGAAATTATAGTGCCTAGTAAAATTCCTCCAAGAACAAGAGGTCCAAGGGTTAAACCGAAAATAACAGGACCGGCTATAGGTATCAGTGCCGGCAATATCATCTCTTTTAAAGCAGATTTCGTCACTATATCAACGGATTTGCCGTAATCAGGTTTAGCCGTCCCTTCCATTATGCCGGGTATTTCTTTAAATTGCCTCCTTACCTCAACTACTATCTCCCCTGCTGATTTTCCGACGGCTTTCATTGCCAGCGAAGCAAATAAAAAAGGAAACATAGCGCCTATAAACAATCCTGCCAGAACGGAAGGCTGAGAAATCATAAAAATATAATGAATAGAACCATTTTCAATCAGCCTTGCATATTCTGCAAACAGCACAATTGCGGCAAGTGCGGCAGAACCTATTGCATAGCCTTTTGTAACAGCTTTCGTAGTATTGCCGACGGCATCCAGCGCATCGGTAGTTTCTCTTACTTCGCTTGAAAGATTGCTCATCTCGGCAATTCCTCCGGCATTATCCGTTATAGGTCCGAACGAATCTACGGAAATAATAATACCTGCCATAGAAAGCATACTGGAAGCTGCAATTGCAATACCGTAAAATCCTGCAAATCGATAAGACAAAATAATAGAAGCTGCAATAAATAAAACAGGCAGAGCCGTCGACATCTGTCCTACCGCCAGTCCGGCTATTATATTTGTGGCGTGACCGGTAGTCGAGGCCTTTGAAATAGACTTAACCGGAGCAAAATGCGTTGATGTAAAATAATCCGTTATGATAATAATAAAACCGGTAAGGAATAAACCTACCAGAGCGGCGTAATAATAATTTATAGTCGGAAAATCGCCCACTCCTTTCATAAAATACATTGTAAAAAAATAATATAAAACCGCTGAAATTATGCCTGTTGCAAACATTCCTTTATATAGACCTTTCATTATTTTTTCTTTAGACGACGCCCCTACGAAAAAAATTCCAGCTATCGATGTAACAACCGCTATGGCGCCTAACATCAAAGGATACATCATAGTTCTTATGAGAATATTAAAATCATAATATCTAAAAATAGAATATGCTAAAAGCATTGAAGCAATTATAGTCACTGCAAAAGTTTCAAAAACATCCGCAGCCATTCCCGCGCAATCCCCTACGTTATCACCTACCTGATCGGCTATAACTGCCGGATTTCTCGGGTCATCTTCAGGAATACCTTCTTCAATCTTGCCTACGAGGTCTGCTCCTACATCCGCCGCTTTGGTATATATCCCGCCGCCAAGCCTTGCAAATACGCTTATAAGACTGCAGCCGAATGCAAACCCTATCATTGAATCTAATGCGCCGCCGACCGTGCCGGTTATATAGAATGATAAATCAAAAAAAATAGAGATACCGAGAACACCAAGACCAAGAACCATAAGCCCCGTTACCGAACCTGTTTTAAAGGCGAACCGCAGCGCCGATTTTGTTCCGTTTTTTGCAATCTCGGCAGTCCTTACATTAGCCCTAACCGCGTTATACATACCAAAATATCCGGCTGAGGCGGAAAGAACGGCACCGAATACAAAACCTGCCGCAGTAAGCATTCCAAATTGCGGAACCCATATGCCTCCGACTAAAATTAACAGAAAAATAATAAAACCGACTATCGCCACCGTCCTATACTGCCGATTGAGAAAAGCTTTTGCGCCTTCCTGGATAGCGGCGGCAATTTCCTGCATTTTGGGGGTTCCGTCGGAATGTTTTAATGCCCATAATGTTATTATAACGCTGTAAATTACTGCGATAATACCGGCTATCAGCCCGAACAGGATGGAATAATCAAATAGAATCATGATGGGTGCCTTTTTATTTAGGTTATATTGGCAACTAATTAAATTAATAAACAAATTAAATTAAAATAAAATCTATAAACAAATTAAATTATTTTTATTTTAATTTGAAAAATCGGTTATATAAAAACTTATTTATATAAATAATCAACAAACATATTAACCAACACTTAATTTAATTATACCATAATAAAGACAAAAAAATTTTTGCTCATCTTTATCACCTTCATCATCTTTATCATCTTTTTGCTGCAGCAAAAACAAATTAACGCAAGCTTCTGCCGAATAATTTGCGTCAGACGCCAATAGATTTAAGCAAACTCTACTGCGTCATTCATATTTTTATGTTGATTGAAAAATTTGCATCGGATTCCGATAAATTTAAGCATCTTAATTTTTTTGTTTCAAATTTTTTAATTTTTATAATTTGTATCAATTATCAAAATTAGTTTCCGCTTCTAATTTATTTCCGATTTATTATGACAAATTATCGTCAGCTGCTGCTGCAGCGCCATCCGCGATGCCGTCGCCGGCTTTGGCTTCATTAAGTTTTGCGGCTTTTTCTTTTAATGCTGAAAAATAAATTGCAATAGGTCTGTATGCAAGATGCGACCATTTAGAAAACGGCACTTCAATGACAAGCATAGGGATTACTATCATTAAGTGAATCAAATATAAGTAAAAAATCCACGACGAGGGGTCTTTATAAACAACGAAAGCCCTCAGCAGTATTCCTGTAAAAGCGGTCATAAAAAGCAGAACGATAAATGCCCAGTCGGTATGATGAGAAAACTTGCTTCTTTCGATTTTTTTTGTGAGTCTTTTATATGCAAAATAAATAGTTCCGAATATGAGTCCTATACTTGCATAATAATCAAATAATATAGTATGGAACAATACGTATTTATCATCAGTCTGAAACCATTTTAAAAAAACTACTATTCCTATAAATAAAGCTACATAGCTGGTCATAAGGAACACGTGCGTAAGCCAGAAATTATATTTTCCTTCAGAAAGTTTTTTGAAAAAAGTCTCTTTCTGCGCTTCTTCATCTTCGCATTTTGAGAATCTTATCTGCGTAAAAAAATTAAATATCAGCGCCCATAATTCAGTAAAATAAAGTTTAAACGGAATCTTGACATTTTTATCGTTTAAAACAGTTTTTTTAAACATATTAAAAATAAACGAGAGCAGCAGCGCTGAAAGTATAACTATCATGGGATAATCAAAAAAATAATCTATTTTATGTGCCGGAACCATTTGATTAATAGTCAGTATTTTATTGCCGCCGCCCGCACTGCCCATTACACCTGCATTGCCGCTGATATTTGCATCGGAGGGAGGGGTTAATCCAAAAAGAACCGCCCATTCTATAAATACAATCACTGCCACGATTAACAATGCAATATATTCTGCAATTTTAGATTTATAAAGCAATCCGGAAATTCCTGTCCAGTCGTAAACGGTAGTCAGCCAGCGTCGAAGCGACATCATAAGCTGTCCGGGGTCTGCTTTTCTGGGGCAGAACTCGGAGCATTTTCCGCAATAATAACAAAGCCAAGGGTCAAGGTCGCCTTCTAATTCATTTTTTAAACCCCACTGCGACCATATCATTTCTTTTCGCGGAAAAGGTTTATCGTCAGACGACAAAGGGCATATTGCGGAACACGTGCCGCATTGAAAACATTTTTTAAAAGGACTGTCTCCGATATCCTTAATATTCTTAACAAGATTAAAATTATTGATATCATTATCGTTACCGTTGATATTAATGCCTTTGGCGTTCAGTAAATTGCTGGACATATATTTTTATCTCCTGAAACTGAAACTTGATTGCGCTATAAATAAAATAATTATGAAATAATGAATATAGACAATGATTAATAATTAAATAATTAATATTGTATAAAATATAACTGCCAAGCCGTTTATTCACAATATCTGCCAAAACAAACAAATAAATCAACAAATAAGTAAATAAACAAACCGGATAGATAGCCGATTTATTAAATAAATCAAAATTCCTTATTTGGACAACTAATTGAATAAATAAATTAAAATTCCTTATATGGATTCGGACCTAAAGATTTTATTTTGTCTGCAAACTCATTTAAAATATCGGGTAATTTCTTATAATCGGAAAATTCGAGCTGAACCTGTTTTATTCTTTCAGATTCCAATACTAATCTTGTCAAAGTTTCTTTAAGATTTTCCATTCTATAAGATGCCAATTCCGAACCTTTAATGAAATGGCATTGATAATCATCTCCAAATTTACAGCCTAAAAGAAGTATCCCGTCTATTCCTCTTGAAAGAGCGTCGGCATACCATACATTATTTATAGAGCCGAGGCATCTTACCGGAATAACCCTGATATTCGACGGAAGCTGTATTTTATTCATTCCTGCAATATCAAGAGCAGGATATGCATCATTTTCACAGGCGAAGACTAATATTCTGAAATCATCGATTTTTTCAGCCTTGCCAGGAACATTTATGCTTTTCAGCATCGAACCTATTATATCTACCGAATAATTCTTAAACGAAATAATCTTAACCGGACACGCTCCCATGCAAACCCCGCACCTTCTGCATCTTTCCGGATTTGGTTTAGGCGTGCCTTTTTCATCTTCGTCGATAGCTCCGAAAGGACATTCCTCTGTACATCTTTTGCATTGCGTACATCTTTGCAGGTCAAAAAACGGATAAGTAGTATCATTTGACCTTGGATGCACGGCTCTGCCCTTTGAAGTCTGCTCAATGCACTGTATGGCTTTAAGAACCGCTCCCTTTGCATCGTCAGCGGAAAAAACAGTATCCATAGGGGCTCTGACGGAACCTGCCGGATATATACCGGTTCTCCTTGATTCATAAGGAAAACAAATAAAATTAGAATCAGGAAAACCATATATAAGGTCGGGCATTTCCTTGCCCTGTCTATATGTTAAATTAAGGAGACCGCCTTTATTGTTAGTTTTAGAGACAGACGCCAAACCGGACGGCATGGCTGAGCAGCATGAAGCCGTCGTACCGGAAGTCTCCGATAATGCGGCGGGCTGCTGCACGGAAGCTCCGGAGCTTTCCGATGCAGTTTTAGACGCAGCACCTATTGCGTTTATTTTTATAGCTGCAGCGGTACCGGAAACGGCGGCTGCATTTGCATTGGTATTTCCGCCGCTATTGCCGATATTTGAAAGTTTTGACGTATCTGAAATATTGTCTCTGTTATTTAAATCTTTGTTTCCGTCTTTATTGTTATTATTGTTATTAATATTAATGCTGAAACTGCTTCTGATAACGGCTGGGTTGGAACCGCCGGTTTTATTATTGTTAATTTGATTATTATTAGTTTCATTACCGCTGTTAGCTGATTTATCTTGGTTTACATTGTTGTTGTTAGTATTTTTATCAGCCGCACCGCCGTCAGGAGCTTTGCTTACGGGATTAATGTTTATACTGCTTCGTTGAATATTTATACTGCTTTTAGTTGTTGTCGAACCGCTGCCGCTATCAGCATTGTTATAACCCGCACTGCTATCAGACGCCTTACTTACAGGATTAATATTTATACTGCTTCGTTGAATATTTATACTGCTTTTAGTTGTTGTTGCGTTTATATTTTTGTTTGCATTTATATCTATATTAGTATTAGTATTTACATTTGTGTCTGCATTATTTGGATTTGTATTTTTATTTTCCGCGGAAACGGCGTTCATACCCGGAATGGTAATTTTTGATGTTTTCACGGATATAGACGAAATTTTCTGATTTGCTCCGCCGGCAGATATTTTATTATTGCCGTTATTATTATCATCATTAATATTAATGCTGTTATTGCCGTCATTAGATGAAGCCGCAGCAATACTACCTTTAGCGTTGATTTGAATTTTATTATTAATTTGAATTTGGCTCTGGTTCCTGCCGCTATTTTGGCTCTGAACACCGGCTTCATTCTGATTCTGACATTGTTTGCATTGTTCCTGTTCTTGCATCTGAATACCTTCAGAATCAACACCTGCAGAAATTACTTCGTCGTTTGCCGTAAAATTACCTGAATTTGGAACCATGCCGGAAGCAAGTATGACCATATCCACATCTAAATCAAGACTGCCTCCAAAAAGTGTATTATTAACTTTTAACTTTACAATATTATTTTTTCCGTCATATGCGACATCAGACATGATTCCTTTAACCATAAATATTCCGTCGTCATTCTGCATACTTTTATAATAATTTTCATATTCACCGGGCGTTCTTATATCACGGTATATTATATATACTTTTGTATCCGGATTATTCTTTCTGAATAAATTAGCTTCTTTCAAGGAAGTCATGCAGCAGACTGTAGAACAGTAAGGCAGATAATTTTCGTCTCTTGAACCGGCACATAAAATAAACGCAACAGATTTAACATCTTTGCCGTCGGATTTTCTTTTAACGGTAAAATCTTCATTGCCGCTTTTTAAATACAGTTCGGAATAAAGTTCTTCAAGTTCGACATTTGTAAGAATATCGGGGGTCAAACCGTATCCTAAATATGACAGGTTATGCGGAGCATACGGTTTCCAGCCGGTTGCTACAATGATTGCGCCGGCTTTTTCAATAACGGTTTCTTCACTTATATTTTTATCATTTTTATATATATCAGATTTATCTTTTATATCTTTATCGGAATCAAAATCGGAACCGGAATCTAAACGCGAATTCGCAGTTGTTTTTACTCGTATTTTTACTTCAAATTTTCCCGGAGCGCCGGATATTTCATTAATTTCCGAATTTTTATATATTTTAATTTTTTTAGAACTTTCAACATTATCAATAAGTTTGCCAAGGTCATTTTTAATAAGCAGATTGTTCTCAAAAGGCGGGCTTGTCTCCCATTTTTTATACTTTAAATAAGGAAATCCGCCCAGATGCTCTTTTTTCTCTATTAATATTACATTATATCCCGCTTTTGCAGAATTAAGAGCGGAAGTCAAACCTGTAACACCTCCGCCTACAACTAAAATAGCCTTATTTAATTCAGCCGCGAGAGGAACTGTAATTTCAGCTTTTTTTGCTCTTGCAATCCCCATCCTCAGATAGTCTTCGGCAAGCATTTGAGCGCCGGTGCTGTTTGGTTCGCTTACCCATATCACATGCTCCCTCAAATTAACCCTTTCCGTAAATATTTTTGACTGGTCAAAGCTGAACATATGCTGTTTTGACCTCATTGAGCATGCCGCTATAACTACTTTATTTATACCGGAAGATTTAATATCTTCATTAATAATATTCAAACCTTCTTTAGAGCAAAAAAATTCGTCTGTTCTGCAAATTTCAGGTTTATACTCGTTTTTTGCAATATTTTCTAGTTTTTCTATATGCAGGTATTTACCTATATCGCACCCGGAACATATATAAACCCCAAGCTTATTATCCATATTTTATTTAACCTCTTTTATTAGCGGAAAACTGTAAAACGGAAAGAGCGGCTCCGGTTGAAGCCTGAACTGAACTGTAAACATCGGCTGGATTTTTTGCAACGCCTGCTGAAAAAATTCCCAAATTGTCATTCTGGTTAAATAGAAAACCGTTTGCATCATAGCCGAATTTAACATTGCCGGTTTTTATAGCCGGTCTGTTTGGAACCATTCCTGCTGCAAGAACTACCATATCGGCTCTGAATTTTATTTTTTTGCCTGAAAGTATATCTTCCGCTTCAAGAAAAAGGTCTCCGGAAAGCTCATCCTCAAAGATATTTGCTACAATCCCTTTAATAAACTTAGTTTTTTCGTCAGATGACGCCCTATTATAAAACTTTTCATATCTTCCGGGCGTTCTTATATCAATATAAAAAATCGTGGAGTTAGATTCCGGATTTTTTTCCCTGAGATAAATTGACTGCTTCAAGGAGGCTAAACAGCATATTGCCGAGCAATACGGAAGGTGATTTTCATTCCTCGAACCTGCGCATTGCACGAATGCAACATTCTTAGCTTCTTTGCCGTCAGACGGTCTAAGAATTTTTCCGCCTGTAGGACCGTTATCCGCCGCAAGTCTTTCCATCATAACATTCGTAATTACATTTTTATATTTACCGAAACCGAGATTTGTAATTTTCCCTGCGTCGTAAGGTTTCCAGCCGGAAGCTACGACGATAGATTCTGCTTCTATGTCAAATATTTCTTCTTTTGCGTTAAGATTTATCGCATTATAT
>JAKAFU010000042.1 GCA_021825865.1 bacterium | reverse complement strand
ATTTTCATAAGCGGATAACCTCCTTAATTTGCGTTATGGTGTTATCCGCTATTTTATTATGATTTTTAGTTAAGGAATAGACATTTTAAAAGTTATTTATCTATAGACATTTTAAAAGTTATTAACATTATTTATATTTTTTATTGACAAACTTAAATAAATATAATAAATTAATTTCACATAGTTGACTGTTTTAGTAATGTATTATTTTAAATCTTTATATATATAATCTTTTATAATTTTTTTGTATCAATGTGGCTTAACTTCGTTATATAATCATACAATTAGTCTGTTATATTAAATAATTTATAATTTAACTAATTAAATTAATTAATTAATTAAGACAGATGGACAGACAAATAAATCTGGGAATTAAGGCTAACATTACATAAATAATAATAAATACAAAAAACTAAATTAAAATTTTAGAATTTTCATTATTATTTATAATAATGAAAATAAATTAGATGAATAAACATCGTTCAGAAAAAAATAATTATAAAAAAAGCAACAAATTATTTAAATCTGAAAACTCGGAAAATTTTAAGAAAAAATACATATCAAGCAACGATGAATCTGAAATGCAGATTCAAAAAAGGAATAGAAACAGATACGGAAAAGATAAAAAGTATAGGGACAAATTTAAAAGAATTGCATATAAATGGCTGCATTTTTTTAAGGTATTAGGTCCAGGTTTTATTGTAATGGTAGCAGATATGGACGCAGGTTCGGTCACTACCGCCGCAGTTTCAGGAGCGCAGTGGGGCTACAAATTAGTGCTGATGCAGGTAATCCTCATTCCTTTTTTATATCTTATTCAATCAATGACTTCAAGACTTGGATGCGTAACAAGAAAAGGTCACGGCGAGCTAATAAGGGAATATTACGGTTCAAAATGGGCTGCTTTTTCGACCGCCCTTTTATTTCTGACGGTTTTTGCAGCATTATTGACAGAATTTTCAGGAATAGCGGCAAGCGGTGAAATATTTAATATTCCTAAAATATATTCTATCGGATTCAGTGTCCTAATCTTACTCATTGTTGTTTTTAGAGGAAGTTATAAAAAAGCGGAAAATATAGCGCTTATTTTTGCATTGTCCGGTTTTGTTTTTATTCCTGCTGCAATTTTTGCCCATCCAGATTTACATAAATTAGTATTTAGCGGTCTTATAGGCTCTCAGCCGATCTTTAACAAAAATTATGCCTTTTTAATAGCGGCTAATGCGGGTGCCGTTATAATGCCCTGGATGATATATTATC
The DNA here is from genome assembly GCA_021825865.1 of bacterium. Taxonomy (GTDB): domain Bacteria; phylum SZUA-79; class SZUA-79; order Acidulodesulfobacterales; family Acidulodesulfobacteraceae; genus Acididesulfobacter. The sequence goes on along the minus strand of JAKAFU010000042.1, from coordinate 11,757 downwards.
AGCAGAGTGCTACCGTTGACAAAAATTTATGCAAAAATGATGTTAAATTAGCAGCTGCAGATACTTTAGTGGGAAGTATAGCAACACAGCTTCTTATGATTGCGGTAATTGTGATGACTGCAGCTACACTATACACACATCATATAATTCCTTCATCCGCTAAAGCAATAGGGCAGTCTCTTATTCCTCTTGCAGGAAAATATGCAGGGCTTCTTTTTGCAATAGGATTATACAGTTCAAGCGTTCTCGCCGCTTTTGTCGTGTCCATGGCTTTTGCGTGGGCAGCCGGTGAAACATGGGGATTTAAACATAGTTTAAACAATAAATTCAAAGAATCAAAAATGTTTCATTTTTTATATATGGCGCTGATTATTATGGCTGCAGTAATAGTACTTGCTCCTAATATACCTCTGGTAACTTTAATGGTGGACGTTGAAGCATTTAACGGTTTTGTTCTTCCAATTGTACTTGTGTTTTTAATATTGCTTGCCGGCAATAAGAAGATTCTTGGCGAACATACCTACTCAAAAGCAAAATTAGCTATAGTAGCATCGATAGGTTTGATAATGGTTGTTCTTGGAATAATTACGGTACTTCCTCAAAATTGGCTTTAATTCCCGCAAAAAACTAAATCAACGGAAACTCGCAAACGCTGTCATTTAAAATCATTAGATAGTTATGCGGTCTCATACTGCAATGCAACTATGTGCGGTACTGCTTGTTATACGAGCGTCGTCTCTGCAATTATTTTATTTGCGATTTAGCGACCATAGCCGCCCCTATTAATCCTGCGGATTCGCCAAATTCTGATTTTATAATTTTCAAAGAATCCGCCGACACTTTCAGCGCTCTTTTTCTTATTTCTTTTTCTGCTATTTTTGTTAAATCAGGTATGCCGTCAATAACTCCTCCGCCAAGGACAATCATGCACGGATTTAATAAATTTACAACGCTTATAATGCCGTCGGCGATATAACCCGCCGTCATATGCACAAGTTCTTTTGCTGCTTCATCCTGTAAAATATAAGCTCTGCCGATTGATTCGGATGAAATATTATCAATGCAGCCGGATGATAATTCTATCAGCATTTTATATTTTTCAGGATTTTGAACCGCTTTTTCCACGGCTATTTCTGCAATCCCCCATCCTCCTGCATACGCTTCAAAGCATCCGCTATTTCCGCAATGACATTTTCTTCCGCCCGACACTATAACAGTATGCCCTATTTCACCTGCCGAACCATTACATCCTTCAATAAGCCTGTTGTTGATAACCAATCCTGAACCGATGCCCGTTCCTATAAAAATACATACTAAGTTTTTAACGCCTTTACCGGCGCCTGTTTTCCACTCTCCATAGGCTATTGCATTCACATCGTTCTCGATTAAAACGGGAACATTAAATAAATTTTCAAGTTCTTCTTTTATACGAACATTTCTCCAATTGAGGTTAGGGGAATATATAATTACGCCGTTCTTTCTGTCTATCTGTCCGGCAGCGGCAATTCCGACAGCTTTTATATTTTTTATACCTGTATTCCCTGTTTCATAACCTTTACTTTGTTCAATTAATCTTTTTATAAATGTTTTAATCTGCTCTATAGCTTTATCCGCAGACTGTTCAATAGGCAGCGAATTAAAATTTAACAGTCTGCCTCGTTCGTCTACTATGCCGAATCTTATATTTGTACCGCCGATATCAATACCTAAATATTGACCGATTTTATCTATATTTTTATTCATTCTTTTTCTATCTATATTAAATTGAATTTAATTTATTAATTGCGGCACTGCTGCTATATTGTTAAATATAAAATTATAATCTATATAACTCATTGTTATTTATTCTATTCTATTTTTTCTGATATTTAAATATCTAAATATAAAAATCAGAAAATTTAATTAGACGATTTCATTATCTTATATTTATATATTATTCAACAGGATTTAAAAAAAATGCAGCTGCAAACATAGGCAACAATAAAACCTATATTATACAGCTGCATTTATAGCTATTAATTTACTCAGCTTAATCTTAAATTTAAATTGATATTAAATTAATCCAATAAATAACGTTAAACAATAAAATACAAACGCTTTACTTTGCATAAATTTAAATCAATTTTTTATTTCTCACTATCAGACTGATTAGTCAGACTTATTGAACTTTCAGCAACAGCAACGAAATATTATAATGCTGAAAGCGGGATAGCGTTAATCCAACCGAAATTGGTTCCTATTATCATAGTTTTACCAATAATAACAGCGTCTTGAGGTCCGTACCCTCCGTTATGCGCATTATATTTGCTTATTATATGCCCGTTATTTTTGTTTAATACAAATATAGTTCCGTTACCGGTCGGGAAATAAACTTTATATCCGAGCAACACAGGAGCAGCTTTCATTCTGATAAGTTTTTTGCTCCATAATATTTTACCGGTTTTCAGATTAATAGCATATGCCTTCTTTGTAACAGGGCTGCCCGTATATATTATCCCTTTATGTATCATAGGGACAGCATCTTTATTTCTTGGCGGCACAGTTCCGGAACCTAATATTTTTTTCCATATAATGTGTCCGTTTCTTGCATTCAGCGCAATTTCTTCGCTTCTTGAAGTTCCCGCCGTTAATCCCGGGATTTCAATCTGATTGACTTCAATACCTCTTTTTGATACGGCAGGGGAACCGTCGCCGCTGCTTGATGAAAAACAATGAGCAGGTGCTACAGTCCATATTAATTTTCCGGTATTAGCATTAACGGCATAAAAATGATTAGGATGCGTACCGTTAGTCAGTATAATATTTTTATATCTTGTAGCAGACGACATACTGACAAACGACCTTATATATATCTTCCATAATAATTTACCTGTCCTTGCATTTAAACCATATATATGCCCATCTCCATTCCCAAAAACAAGTTTGTTATGGTAATATACCGGCGTTGGCATATCTTCGCCTTTTGTATGATACTCCCATATAAGTTTACCTGTTTTTGCATTTAAAGCGTAATACGCGCTTACATCAACGCCTCTGATGACGTGAGAATGAGGCTCCGCAAATTTTATGGCGTGTGAATATGCGAAAACCGAGTTGCCCGCTCCGATATAAACAATTCCATGAGCTACGACAGGCGTACCCATAAGCTGATTTAACGCATTAAATTTCCAGATAAGTTTACCGGTCTTTGCATTTAATGCATAGAGATAATCATTGTCGCTAGGTACATAAACAACCCCCTTGACGACAGACGCCCCTATAGGAATGCCCATAAGATCTCTTACGGTTGTCGGATTAAAATACCGTTCCTTAAAAGCTCTCTTGGACATACGGGCGGAAATAGCTCCCGGAACTCCGACAGTCCAATAGACATCCAAATTGCTTCCATTTTCGTACACAGGATTGTGGTCAGAATTCATAGCGTACATTGTCCAATTTGCAGGATAGCTATCGGCAAAAGACTTGGACGGCATCATAAACGCCAACACCGCTAATAAAAGTGCCAACACAAAACTTATCCGCAAAAATGATAAATTAATTTTTAATTTCATTTGTGTCCTCCTATTTTAGTTTATATTGATTTAATCATTTAATAGCTAATTATTTGTATTATTAATAATTGTCTTTAAATTATTCACATTATGTTAACTAAGAAATTATAAAATAAAAAATATTCATCTATAATTCTAAGTGAACCGCCTCTCCCTTTCAGACGAGGAATCCTTCCAATATTAGTTAGAAATAATTTTTGATTTAATTCAATTAATTTAATTTAATGCAGCAAAGCAGCACGAGCAATTAAATGCCGCGTTAATTATAACAAGCGTAAGATTGAGAGTTTTTTCTTCATTTAATTAAATACAGCAGAATAAAAAATTGAATCCATAAAATAATAAAAAATAAAATAGAATAACTTTTTACATCAGAATGATTTAAATAGTTTAATAATTTGTCTTTTAAAACAATCTTTTTAATAATTAAACATCCTCTTGTTATTATTTAATTATTATATCAAAAAAATAAATTTGTCAAGCATTTTATTACCAAGTATACATAATTTACCAAACAGTTTTCACGTTATATTTATCTATATAATCGTCTGAGGTAATTATCCTCATTTTTTCTGCTAATGCCTGAGTTATTAACATTCTGGCGAAACGGTCTTTATGAATTTCAGGAAGTTTAGTAATTGCAAGAGCATGCGATATAGTGACAGGAAGAGGAATATAGCCGTATCCGGCTATATTTTCAGCAATAAATTTATTTAGATTTTTTTTAATTTTAATTTGCCTATAGATATTTTTATGCTTAACTCCTAGACCGAAACTAAACTTAAATATATATCGTTTTTTACGTCTTCTATGATTTTTTTTGCTGCTGCCGATAACTTTGTATCGCCTGATGCAAACCATAAAAACACATGGGTATCAAGAAGATAATCCATAATTATTTGTAAAATTGATTTATAATTTTACTGTCTAACGGTTTGTCTATATCATCTTCAGAAAATTCAATATCTTTTTTAATTAAGCCGGATATCCTGTTTTTTTTCTTACCTTCTATAGGTACGATTTTAACTAAAGGCAGTCCGCCCTGCCTATTATCACATCTTCTCCTTCCAAAACATCGTTTATGATTTTTGAAAGGTTAGTTTTTGCTTCATATATAATATATATTAATTTATTTCATAAAAAATTTTATACTCCGTTTCAAACTTTTTATTTGCCGATATTAGTTATTATAGACTAGGTCGTTAGTCAAATCAATAAATTATAGAGAGGTTATATTTTATCGCAAATGGGCTGGAAAGGCTTATTTACTGTATGGTGCGAAAGGGGGGACTTGAACCCCCATGGATTACTCCGCTGGATTCTAAGTCCAGTGCGTATACCAATTCCGCCACTTTCGCAATACTGTACGAACTCGCAGTTTGTATATCTATAGCCAAATAATAGATATAAATAAATAATAAATATTGTAAATAATTTTTTTAATTTATGTCTGTAACTTATTTTAAAAATATTTTAAATTATATCAGAATAATTTGATAAATAAAAGTTCTTAAATTTGTATTTGCTCTAATTTTTGATAAATAAAGGAAATTAAATTCGTATTTGCTCTAATTGCGGCATTATACTAACTAACCGGCGCAGAAGAATAAGCAGAATAGCAGATAAAAAAATTGAAAATAAAAAAGTACCTATCCACAATTTAAATAATTTTCTAATTGGCGGGGCCGACGGGGATCGAACCCGCGACCTCCGGCGTGACAGGCCGGCGTTCTAACCGTCTGAACTACAGCCCCGCATTGTAAAAGCATTGTAAAAAAACATTGTATTCGTGATTATATAATTAAATTTTGCAAATGTAAAGAACAAAATATTTCCTTAATACTGCAATAAAAACTATGTGGAACTTTCATTTTTGCAATTTTTCCATTGTGACGAATTATATAAAAATTTGCGTCATTTATGACGATTTTAGCGAGTTTTTTGCGGAATATCAAGAGGCTTGAAAGTGCTTATTTACTGCGTGGTAGGCGGAGCAGGGTTCGAACCTGCGACCCCCGGCTTGTAAAGCCGATGCTCTAACCGGCTGAGCTATCCGCCCGTTTTTAATCTGAAAAACAAACCCTCGCTCTTTTTTAAAAAAATTTAAAGAATCGAGGGTTTAAATATAAAAGTAAACTAAACCATATTAATATTAACTATTTATATATGATTCAACTTAATTTCCGGTTATTTTCCGGTATTAACAGCTTCTTTAAAAGTCTTACCTGGTTTAAACTTAGGAGACTTCGATGCTTTTATCTGAATCTCTTTGCCGGTTTGCGGATTTCTACCTTTTCTTGCCGCACGTTTAACAACCTCGAAAGTGCCAAATCCGACTAATCTTACGCTGTCACCTTTTTTAAGCGCAGCAACAACAGATTCTACTGCCGCATTTAATGCCTTTTCACTGTCAGCCTTTGTAAGTTTAGATGATTTTGCAATTGCATCTACTAACTCAGCTTTTGTCATAAAATTCCTCCTTCATAATTTAGAAAAAAATTGATTTACTTAATTGTACGTTCATACTGAAGTTATTTTCTTTAAACGCTCCAACGTCAGCACTTAACAAACTATTATTAATATATATATGTTTATTATAAATATGTCAATAAAAATCTTTAATTTTATGAAATTTTTTATAAATTTAATATAATACAATATATTATATATAACTATACGTATTATACACTATATATCATTGCATATATTATATATATATTAAATGTTAAATTTATATGTATATTAAATATTATATTTATATATTATGCATAGCTGCGTATAAGTATATAAACTAAATACACTTTATAGACGCTATTTAATTAATACGTTATTATAGTTTATTCATTCGCCCTAATACGCTAAAGACAGCTGAGTATTAAACGGCGTATATATTATCATATTGACCAATTAGTCTAATCAGCCCCTCATCAGCTTAGATTAGCTCTCGTCAGTTGGAACTTGACCCTGTTTTGCCCGGCGAATCCATATCTTTTTCATAAAGAACAATCGGCATAGAGTTATTTAATATTACATCGTCATTAATTACACATTCTTTAATAGAAGAATCAGTCGGGATTTCATACATTATATCAAGCATAATAGATTCGAGAATAGCTCTTAATCCTCTTGCTCCTGAACCATGGGCAATCGCCTGCTTGGTAATTTCTTTAATGGCGGAATCGGTAAATTTAAGTTTAACGTTTTCCATATCAAATAGTTTCTGATATTGCTTAAGTAATGCATTTTTAGGTTTAGTCAGAATTTCTACAAGCGCTTTCTCGTCAAGTTCTTCTAACGCCGCTATAACAGGAAGTCTGCCAATAAATTCCGGAATAAGTCCAAATTTAAGAAGGTCTCTCGACTCTACTTTCTTAATAATATCATAAGAGTGCGTTTGCTGCTTCTCTCTCTTAATATTTGCGGTAAACCCTATAGGTTGAGAATTCATTCTTGTCTCTATTAATTTGTCAAGACCTGTAAAAGCGCCTCCGCATATAAAAAGAATATTAGTCGTGTCTATTCTCAAAAACTCCTGGTGCGGATGTTTCCTGCCGCCTTTTGGCGGCACATTGGCAACCGTGCCTTCTATAATTTTTAGAAGAGCCTGTTGAACGCCCTCCCCTGAAACATCTCTTGTAATAGAAACATTATCTGATTTTTTCGCTATTTTATCTATTTCGTCAATATATATTATACCTTTTTGAGCCTTTTCAACATCATAATCGGCGTTTTGCAGCAGCGATAAAATAATACTCTCAACATCTTCGCCGACATAACCGGCTTCGGTTAAACTCGTAGCGTCTGCGATGGCGAAAGGAAGCTCAAACATTCTCGCAAGCGTTTCGGCTAATAATGTTTTGCCGCTTCCGGTAGGACCTATAAGAAGGATATTGCTTTTTTGCATTTCCACATCCTGAAAAGGATTTTTATCTTTTGACTCTTTTAAACCTTTATTTTTTTTTAAAGCCGCATTGTATTCAATTCTTTTATAATGATTATACACTGCAACGGAAAGTATCTTCTTAGCTTTTTCCTGACCTATCACATACTGGTCTAAAAAATCTTTAATTTCCGCCGGTTTATAAATCCGTTCTCTATCTTTTGATTTTAGCTCCGCAGCCTCCGGAATTTCTTCCGAGATGATATCATTGCATAACTCTATACATTCATCACATATGTAAACCGATGGTCCCGCTATGAGTTTTTTGACTTCATCCTGTGATTTTCCGCAGAAAGAGCAGTACAATTCCCTGCTATTGCCGTCATCGTTATTATTTTTCTTAGCCATTTTAATTACCTCGTTATTTTTTATCTTTGCTATTTATTTCTTTATTTGCATCTTTTTTTTCGACTACCTTATCTATAATGCCGTATTCTACACTTTGAGCGCCGCTCATGTAGAAATCTCTTTCTGCGTCATCCTTAATTTTTTCAATAGACTGTGATGTATGAAAAGATAAAATTGAGTTTAATTCTTCCCTCATTCTTAGAATTTCACGCGCCTGTATGTCAATATCGGTGGCTTGCCCCTGAAATCCTCCTGACGGCTGGTGTATCATTATCCTTGAATGAGGCAGTGCAAACCTTTTTCCTTTCGTCCCCGCAGCAAGTAATACAGCTCCCATACTTGCGGCTTGTCCCATACAAAGGGTTGAAACATCCGGTCTTATATACTGCATTGTATCATAAATAGCAAGTCCGGAAGTTATAACTCCTCCGGGCGAGTTAATATAAATATTGATATCTTTTTCAGGATCTTCCGACTCTAAGAATAAAAGCTGAGCTATTATAAGATTTGCAAACGTATCGTCAATTGCTTCACCTATAAAAATAATTCTATCCTTTAATAACCGCGAATATATATCGTAAGCTCTTTCACCTCTGTGTGTCTGTTCAACGACCATCGGGATTAATGACATATTTATTATCTCCTGATTTCTTAATTAATTTCTTTTATAATTATTTAATTTTTATATATATTATTCATAAATTGACATAGTTCTAAGCAAAATGTGTATGCCATAATTTAAACTGCCGTCTATTCCAATTTATTCTGTATTTATCTATATTATACATAAGATATTTTATTTGCAATAATAAAATCGTATATTTTTTCTTCAAGCATATGATTTTTAAGATTTTCATAATTCTCTTTATCATTTGCATATAATTTTTTAATTTCTTCAAATGTTAAACCTGATTCTTTGGATGTCTTACGATAAAAATCTTCTATGTCTTTATCGCTGACTTCAATTTTTTCAAGTCTTCCTATATTTTCTATTAAAAGATAAGATATAATATCTTTTTTTGCCATAACTTTCAGTATATTAAACATATCCTGTTTTTGCTTATCCGTCATTGAAGCGTTTTTATATTTTTCGTCCTTCATTAAGTTGTCAAATCTGGCTCTTGCATCCTGCTCAATCATACTTTCCGGTATTTCCACCGGATTATTTTTAATTAATTCTTGAGTTATTGCTTCAGTGAGCGTCTGTTTTTGTTTTTTATCTTCGTAAGCTTCCAGTTCATCTCTTAATTTTTTCTTAAAATCTTCTATGCTTTCAAAATCTCCAAAATTTTTAAGTATATCTTCGTTTAAAACTGGCATAATCTTCTTTTCAATATTTTTAATTACACCTTTTATGGTGACATCTTTTTCTTTATCCGAAAATTCAAAGCTGTCGCCTATTTTTTTACCGTTAAATGACGACTCTAAGTCCTTCTCTGAAGTACCGGAATTGATATTTAACGTGTAATCCTTTGCGCTGTCGATAGTATTGTTTTCGGAATCTACGGTAACATAATCTATGTGTACAAAATATCTGTCGTGTTCGTTAATAGTTTCATCAGCGTTCAATTTAACCGGTTCAGACATTCTTTCAAGCAGGAAGTTAATTTCATCTTCCAAAACCGCTTCCGTAATTTCCCTTTTTTCAATTTTTTTAATTTTCAAATCTAAATTAACGCTTGATATATTCGGGAGAACTTCGAATCCTATTTCATAGGTATCTGCCGATAATTCCCTATCGACGGACGGGTTGCCTGCCAACATAATATTTTTGTCGCTCACTAACTTTTTAAAGTCATCATTAAGCACATCCATTTTAGCTTCTTCTAAAAGTTCAGCTTCATGAAACTTTTTGATTACGGAAATTGGAGCTTTGCCGGGTCTAAAACCTTTTATATTCGCTTGTTTGGCAACTTCTTTTAATTTTGATTCAAGAAGGCTGTTGACTTTTTCAGTGTCTATCTGTATTTTTACTTTTCTTTTGATAGGAGAAATTTCTTGCACTACAAGTAAATCTTTGTTCTGCGCTATATCAACATTCTCTGCATTTTCTTCCACTATTGGAACCTCCGGATAGTTATTTCTTGTTTAAATATACTTATTTATATTATAAATTATAGCTATTTGTATTTAGTTGTACTTAGTTATATTTAGTTAAATTTATTTGTACTTATTGATATATAGTTGTACCCAATTATATTTAGTTGTGCTTAGTTGTACTTAGTTATCTTACGTACGCTTATTTCTGCTTAGTGTTATCCTACAAATATCGGTCTTCTGGACAGCATATCGGCAGCGTTAAGATTTCTAAAAGGCAAATCTTTGGTCTGTTCTAAAATTTCCTTAACAAGTGCATCTTTAGTCATATTTACAGTTTTTCTATCTTGATATCTGTTTCTGACAGATAACAGATTCGATGTTTTTTCTTTTTCGCCAACGACCAAAATATACGGAACCCAATCCTCTTCCGCAAACATAATTTTTTTGCCCATGCTGAAATCTCTATCATCAATATCCGTTCTTATTTTATAAGAAGAAATATTTTTCATTAATTCAATGCAGTATTCCATATATTTTTCAGAGACAGGAATAATTCTTACCTGCGTGGTACTTAACCAAAGAGGCAAAACAGGAATTTCCTTTTTAAGCGCTTCTTCTAAAAGCAGATACATCCAGCGTTCGATTGTCCCGACCGAAGAATGGCAGATTGTACATCCCTCTTTTTCACCTTTTTCATTTATAAAATTGATGCCGTATCTTTCGGCATCAATAACATCAAGCTGGACTGTCGAAAGCTGACATGAGCCGCCGACTGAATCAATACCTTGAAATTCATGTTTTAACGCCCAGTAATGTTTCATTTTAGATAAATTTTCAATTAACGCCGGTTTTTTGGAATATTTTAAAAGGCTGACTAATTTGTCTTTGTATTTATCGTAGTATTCCTTAACTATTCTGAATACTACGGCGTATTCTATATTAATGGCGTCTGCCAGGTCGGAATACTGTCTGTAAAGTTCCTGATATTCATCGAATCCTTCTTCAATATTGCTGCAAAAACTGTGTATGTCAGGCATGGTAAATGCCCTCAAACGTCTTAATCCTGAGAGTTCTCCGCTTCTTTCATATCTGAAACTTTTTGAATATTCATAAAATCTCAATGGCAGCTGTTTATAGCTTATTTTTGCATCTTTAATCATAGAAAATAAACCAAAATCTCCGGCAAATCGCAGCACAAATTCTTTTGTTCTGTCAAAAACAATTGACGCGGAGTCGTCTTTAACTTTTTCGTCAGGCACCATTATAGTATAATGCCTTTCATGAAAAGATTCGCCTTGTCCTTTTATATCAGGCTTGTTCCAATTATATATCAGAGGGGTTTCTATTTCCATGCATTTCAGCTTAACTAAAGCAATCTCTTCAGCCCAGTCTGAAATAAGTTTATATAGCAGAGTTCCTTTAGGATATAGCCTTAAATGTCCTGAGTCTGAATTATCCTCATGGTCGGCTATTTCAAGACGCCGCATCGCTTCTACCGAAGGAGGCTCTGCACCTTCTTTTACCTTGAATTCCTCAAATGCTATAAATTTTTTTAAAGAAGGATATTTATTTAATATTTCGCTGTCTAAAATATTTTTATCGTTTATATCTATTGAGATTTCAGTGCCGTCAGGATTTAAAATAAAAAATTCGCTTTCTACTTCTTTTGCAATATCATCCCTGTTTTTAGATTTTGCAATTTTGTTATTAGCGGCATTAACATCAGATGTCTCTGTCTTATTTCCTGAAGAAGAGGTTATATGTCTTGAAGATTCGCTCAGCGGATGACCTTTGCATGCAATAGAAAAACTTTTATACCAGCCGAAAGGTGCACGTTCTATACGCACATACGGCAACGCATTCTGAAGCTTATTTTTC
>JAKAFU010000071.1 GCA_021825865.1 bacterium | reverse complement strand
AAAGTAACGACCTGACTTTTTCGTCGGTGAAAACAGGAATTTTAATTCGGTGTTTTTAGTATTATACATTCGGTGACGATAGCTGAGCATGCTATTTATATATATTTATTTCAGAGATACCCCGAGCAATACGGGCGTGTAGGATTTAATTTGCGAATGAATTATTATGGCATTGTCTTTCCCCCAAGGGGGGGGTGTGGCAATGTTATGCGAATGGAAAACCGTTTAAAATTTATTAGAAGCCTTTTTAAATATTTATTATTTTCTTAACGGTATTACTCAGCTATACCAGTTTAAAAAGAAAAATATAAAATATTTTAATGTAATTCGGAGTGTTTATTTGGATTTTAGGACATATCTACCGCGTGGATAGCAAATGCGTATAAGACTTAAATATTTTAGGGGACTATAAACCTTGAAAAGCCCTACTTTTTGGATTAAAAATTCTGTGTTTTTTAATCTATTAATTTATCGGGTTAATTTAAGTAACGGCTTTAAAGCTAATCATTTAAACTTTTAAATGAATACATCTACCCGTAAATTTTTAAAATAAAGATGTATGCATTGCCGTCAGTGCTTTTGTTTTTCCCCGAAGGAATACCGTAAACATAAGCTTAAAAGATATTTTCATTTAATTAAGATTATCTTCTCAAATTTTTATATCACATGTCAAGAGGTTTTTTTTTAAATTTTTTCTATAGAAAATTTCGGCTTCAGATAACGCAGTTTCTCGAGAGTTATCGTCTTTAGTAAATTCTTTTTTATATATAGTTTCAGCGTGTTCGACAGGTTTTTCAAGCGATTCGTAAACCCATACAAAACTATCTGTGACCAGCACTGTTATTTTATGATTTACGAATTTTCCGGTCTTACCGTCTTTAAATATCTCCGTCAACTTTTTGCCTGAACGCTCCGGTTTAGGTTTTTTTCTAGGTTTAGATAAAAATATGCTAATAAAGCCCTCGTCGAAACGACGTATAACGTTTTTAACGAAAAATGGATATTTTTTAAAAGTTTCATAATTACCTTCGGATAACGGCAAATATGCGATTTTACCTACTCCTATATCTACAATGTAGAACTCATCCGTTTTTGATATAATCATGCCCCTTACGTGTTTAGAAATTAAATAATTATATTTTGTCCAATCCTTTGAAGTCGCTAATTTATTAGCTTCTTTGTTAATCTTCAAAAGTATATCATTAAAAGAAATGTCATATTTTAAACTATTTATATTGTGAATTGTTCCATTAGAAGTTTCTATAAATATCTTATGCCTTATTCTGTTTATGTCTTCAAGCGACGATATAAATATTTTTTCATCCCCATTTTCTATATATAAATTGTATGACCCATCAAATACGGCAGTATATTTGCCGTAAAAAATATTGGATAACCCTTTTTCTAAAGCAAATATAGCTTCCGCAGTACTTAATCCCTTAGTGACAGATATTTCCTGAATTAGATTCTTAATATTTTGAAATTGTTCCATAAAAATTATTCATTAAATAACTTAATTTATTCATGATATATGTTTTAGCATATATTGGGAGACGTTGCAAATACGAACAAGGCAAACTAATGTTTAATTAAAATAATTTGCTAATTATTTAGTTGCCTTCTGTTTGTATTTGCGTAAAATACCCCGCAAATACAAACAGAAGGCGGCATTTGCCGAATATGGCATTTTTCTTATATCGAACACTTCGCCGAACAGATATTGTGATTTTTGCTTGCTTCGGGTCATGCTTACTTTACGCTCGTCCTTCGGACTTCGCTTCGTAATCCTGACCCTTCGGCGCAAAAAAAATTAAAGGCATTATATCGGGGATTCGCTTTGTCCGAACAAAGCTATCCCCGAACCCCAAGCAAAATCGGGGGTAGGATAGAAACCTGACTTATCGCCGTAGTCTCGGTGTTCCCTCATTGGTCGCATAATCCGGTAATGTCGTTCCCTAATTTTGAATATGCGGAGACTAAGTAGGGGCGTAAAAATAAATAAATCGGGGTAGTGTAAAATATCTTGTGTAAATTATAAGTGGCAAAAAAGGCGCACCTCCTATAAAATAAAAAAGTTATCGACTAAAATAACTTTAAATTAAAGGAAGCATCGCCATTTTGATTAAAGATTAAAGGTAGTGTATCAGAATTAATGGATTTATTCAACATTAGGTTATAACACATCAGGTTATTAAAGTTATTAACATTTAAAGATATTTTCATTGACATAAAACTAACAATTATTATATAAAAAAAATAAAGGGATTAACCGTCCAGTTAAAAACAAAATCCGCAAGAGAGAACAAAAATATTTAAAAATATGGGTAGGTCATGAGGGAAATTTTTAACCCTGTTAAATTTTAAAACCGAACCATTTTTTAGATAATTTTTAAAAATTGACATATTGATTTTTTATAAGATTAATTTAGAATAAATATAGGAGGTTATAAATATGACTGCCTTAATATTAATAATTTTAACTGCCGCAGGCGTTATTATCGCCTTTTTTGCCCATATAGACAGCAAAATTAAAGACACAAAACAAGACTTAAAGGCAGACTAGATAGCCTTCGCAAAGAAATAAAAGACGACAATAAAGGGCTTAGGGATTATATTATCGCGTATATATGAGCGATAAATCCAAAAAAAAATCCTCTGCTCATAAACTCTTAAATAACTACATTGAGGGAACTCGCTTTTGACGACAAAAGCTATTCCCTCAAACTCCTTTAAGCAAAATCGGGAATGTCTTAGAAACCGTGCCAGTCCATCCATGTGTCTGCTCCCGTTGGCCGCATATTTCTTTTTGGCAGCCAAAAGAAAATAAAATTAATATACATAAATAAAAATGAAAAACTAAACTGACATAATGCTGTCAGCCCTTTGTGATATATTGATAGAAATTGAATGTAAGAAGGGGGTATTATGCCAGTGGATATGACTAAGACTAAGAAGCATAATGAATTAGAAATTTTTCTTAAATCTTTAGAAAAAGAGGGATGTAAGACTGTCTCTAGAAGTGAAGACAACCAACAAATCCGTTCAAGATTTTCGGCTATTATACCATCTGGTTTTATAGATAAGTATCAACTGGAATCCAATGATATAAGTATCATTATCCTTCTTTTTACCGATTTCCTTAAGGGGTATGACGGAATAAAGTCTCTGGAACTGCTTAATTCCCTTAATGAAAGCGGAACAGATC
>JAKAFU010000070.1 GCA_021825865.1 bacterium | reverse complement strand
AGTTTTACAAAACTTGAACCGAGGATGTGTCCCGCATCGTTGATTTCCACTTTGATATTGTGTTTTTCGTCGAGGATAAACGGGGTATTATATGTCAATATAGGATTAAAATGGTCTAAACTTTCAAAAACATCAAGCTCATTATACAGCAGAACCGAAGATGAAGATGAAGCGGAAGAACGGGATGCAGATGTAAAATTTGCAGAAGATAAAGAGGGCACAGAATGTGAAGCAGACTTTTTTTCCGGATTATATCTGAGCCTCTTTTTTAAATCGTGCTTGTAGTCTTCCAGCATAATTTTTGCCGTATCCAGCATTATCAGCCTTGCAAGTTGAAATGTCGGTTTTGTGCAGTAAATTTTTCCCTTGAATCCGCCTTTTATGAGCATAGGAATTCTGCCGCAGTGGTCAAGATGAGCATGAGTCAATATTAAGTAATCAATCTCTGCCGGATTAAAACCTAATTCCGAATTTTTATTTTCTTCATCTTTATTACCTTGAAAAAAACCGCAATCTACCATCACTTTAACACCGTTTTCATTAACTATGTGGCAGCTTCCCGTGACTGTTTTTGCTGCACCGAATGATTGTATTTTCAATTTTCCTCCGGATTATGATATAATGCTTTTTAGTTTAAGTTTATTGAATTCAGATATGTATATTTATCAGTTTATATTTAATATTTTACGGCTTTTTTATATTTTTATATTTTATCATACTTTATAAATATATTTCAGTAATTTACTTTCAGTTTATTTTTTTATACTTTATTGTTTTGTAATCAGTTTACGGAGGTGCATGGCATGAATTATTATTCAGGTAAATTTAAAAGAATATTATTTTTAAGTTTTTCTATTATTGCGATAGCAGGTTTTTCTATTTTTCTATCAGGATGCGCAGCTAAACCTAAACCTAAAAAAATATATTCCCTAAAATATTATAAATCTCATATAAAAAAGGCAAAGGCTGAAGTGTTCAGCTGCAATGAGATGCTTGTTTCGGCTATTGCCCCGCATATCCCTAAAAAACCTATACGCTGGAAAAGTAATATAGGTGATAATTTTAGACATCTTGCTCAGTTATACGGGACTCTCCTTGAACCGGTGCAGATGTACAGGAATATAATAACAGGCGGAGGGCACAGTTTTAAAAATTGTATAAATGCATTATCCGTGCTTTATCATAAAAGCAAGAAAATATATAAAAAACAGCACCCTTCGTTGTTTTAAGTAAGGTAACGCAGCATAATTAAGGAATATTCGGATATGTTTATAACTAATAAATCGGACAAAAGCAAGCACAAGTTAATGCAGCTTTCAAGCACATTGATGTTGATGATTTTTATCGGTTATACCTCGGTTTTTTTTAATCCGGTTTCCGCACATGCCGAATCGGCCGGAAATATCAAATTAACAGCCGAAGCCGGCAATATAGACATCAACTATACGCAGTTAAATAAATCGGCCGTTAATAATAGCAATGGTGTTTATTTAAAAAATGGAACTTTTTTGTTGTTAGCACTCGCCTCAAATAAACTCATTGCTGATAACGATGCTGCTGATAAAGGCGGTGTTAAAGCGGCTGCGCAACGCCATATTAATTTAAATGCAAAGTCGTATTCGGTAAATTATTTTAAGAAGCACATAAAACAATATAAAGCCGCTCTCACGGAATGCAAAAAGCTTAATTATCAATCCGCATCGTTGACGGCAAGAAATAATTGCAGCAAGGTTACAATGCTGAAGTTTTTTAAAGTAATTACAATTAAAAAAAAATAATTAACGATAAATAACCCATAAAATATTCAATGGATGTACACTATTCATACCAATTAATTAAGAATTAGTCGTAATTTGTTATATATTGACATTTATTTTTTTTTATGTATAATGTTTGTTAATAGTTATACAAAAAAGCAATGGGGTTCTGCTTACAACGCCTTCGGGTTGTTTTCGATTGTTTAAGGTTTTTGATTAAATCTTAAGGCTGATGACTCCTACATTATTAATTTTTTGCAGCGGTTTGAATGTAAATTTGTTTAACTCAATTAAATTAGTTAGTTAATTAATTAATTTACATTCTAAAAAACAACAATAATAATGTAGATGCAGAATGGAGCTGTGACCCCTTATATGAATGTCTATATCGATTCAGCCGTCTTTCAGATATTTCAGATTATTACCGTCCTTGCATTTTCTCCGCTTATAGCCGGATTTATTAACAAGATTGAAGAGATTATTCAGGGTAAAAGAGGACCGTCTATACTTCAGCCTTATTATGACCTGTATAAGCTTTTTCATAAAGAAATTATAATTTCAGAAGATTCGTCTTTTGTTTTTCGTTTCGCCCCATTTGTTTCCTTTGTATCAATGATACTTATTACTATGCTGATACCAGTTTTGACAGCATATCCCCTGCCGCTGGGGTTTATGGGGGATATGCTGGGCGGAGCTTTCCTGTTTTCGCTGTCTTCTTTTTTTATAAACATAGCTTCGCTTGATAAAGGGACAAGCTACGGAGGGCTCGGTTCTTCAAGGGCAACCGTTCTTGCTATTCTTTCAGAACCTACGCTGATATTAGTTTTTGTAGGGGTCGCTTTAATTGCAAAATCAACCCTGCCTTATGTAATGCTGAATACTATAATTTCCCATTTGCCTTTATATTTCAGTTCGTCGCATTTTTTAATAATAACGGCTTTTTTTTTGCTGTTTCTTGCCGATACGGACAGAAGACCGATAAACGCATCTACACATGTTGAAATGAGCATGATTGAAGAAGCCCGTATATTGGATTATTCAGGACCGTATCTGGCGCTGCTGAAATGGAGCGGCTATATGAAGCAATTTTTATTGCTCGTTATTTTCTTAAATGTTCTGGTTTTTCCGTGGGGGCTTGCGGTAAATCATAGCCCTCTATCGCTGTTTATTGCGGTTATTACATTAATTTTTAAAATGTTCATAGTAGGTATAATCGCGGCGCTGATTGATACATCCATATCAAGATTAAGATTTTTCAGATATCAGGAATATTTTGCCGCCGCTTTTGTATTAAGCGTATTAGCTATAATGACTTTTCAATACAAAGGATTTTAAAATTTTGCTTTTAAATATTTTTAGATATATTTATTGTCAATTATCGATTGCGAATGAAAATACGATATTATAGCTTTGCGTTTAAACTAATATAAAAAATCCTTGGAGAACATAATTATGCTGGGACTTGCGCTGCCTGTTTATTTAAATGTGACAATTGATTTGTTGACGGCTTTTATACTTCTATTGTCTTTTGTGATGCTGAGTTCTAAGTGGA
>JAKAFU010000041.1 GCA_021825865.1 bacterium | reverse complement strand
GCTTTTGATATTTCGCCAAGAAAAAACGGGGTTATGATTTCAATGGAAACAGCTGAAGCTAATTCTTACGGTCTTTACAATCTGCAGGATAGAGGCAGTTTATTTGTAAGTCCGCAGGATGAGGTTTACGAAGGCATGATTATCGGGCAGCACTCCAAACCGGGTGATATTACTGTTAACCCGTGTAAGAAAAAGCAGCTTACCAATATGCGTTCTAAGGCCTCCGATGAAATGATAGCTTTGACTCCGCCTATCAAATTATCAATAGAATATGCGCTTGAGTTTATAGAAGACGACGAGCTGATTGAATTTACGCCAAAATCTATAAGATTGCGCAAAATACTGTTAACCGAAAGCGACAGAAAGAAAGGCAAGAGTTTAAAGTCCGGCGGCAAATAAAATAAAGATAATTTTATTATTAAATAAATATTATGAGAATAAAAGTTTGCGCAATTCAGATGCTGCCGTCATCAAATATCGATAAATCTATAGACAAAGCTCTTTCTTTCTTGTCTATGGCTGCAAAAAACGGGGCGAATATTGCATGTTTTCCGGAGCTTTTTCTTAACACATGGTTTGTCCAATCTAAAGAAAACGGAAAAGCGGAAGAAAATTACAAACTTGCAGAACCGTTTGACGGCAAAACAATAAATATTATGCAGGAATATGCCCGCAAGTATAATATGGTTATAATAGTTCCTTTTTTTGAAATATATAACGGTTTATATTTTAACAGCACTGCCGTTATTGACGGCAGCGGTGAAATTTTAGGTGTTTACAGAAAAATATATTTGCCCGAAATACCTAACTATTATGAAAAATCATATTTTTCTAACGGTACTGAAATACCGGTTTTTAAAACGGAGTTTGCTACAATCGGCATCCAAATGTGCTGGGATAATTTTTATCCGGAGATATCCAGATCGCTTGCTCTTAAAGGGGCAAATATAATTTTTGCTCCTACGGCATCGGCGTTTAACACAAACAGCAAATGGTTTTTGAGTATCTCGGCTAATGCTTTCGTAAACGGTGTTTATATAGTCAGGGTTAACAGGGTTGGAAAAGACGGCGGACTGGATTTTTACGGAAAATCTTTCTGCTCTGCGCCTGATGGTTCTCTTGTTGACGATTTTGCAGGCTTAAATGAATGCGTACTTATTTATAATATTGACACATATGAGATCGAAAGGGCAAGAAAAGTATGGCCATTCCTTGAAAACAGAATAGGCGGGATTTATGATGTCCTGTAAAAAATATATTTTTTTTCTATAAAATAAATTTGCGCGCTGCAGTTATACTTATCGTATTTATTATATTATTTATATGAAAGTTATAAATATTATCAATTTAAAAGATATATATTATAAGAAAAATGACGTTGACGAGATAAAAAATAGAGATTTATTTAATTATGTCATAGACGAAGTGTTCAGTATCCATCTTGAAGCATCTAAAACAAATTGGAACAGAAAATTATTTGAAGATGAATTAAAAAAAGAAAATTCGGCTTTCCTGCTGTCATATTTTAACAACAACGATTTAAAAGAATTTAATATAAATTCGCAGATAACAGGTTTTATAATTTTTTATACCGTATTAGACGAAATGCATATTTTGGATATAACAGTATCTAAGACAATGCAGTCCCGAGGCATAGGAAGCGAGCTATTAAATTACGCTATTTATAAATTTGCCGATAAAAATATTAAATTTATATTCTTAGAAGTAAGAATTTCTAATTTAAGAGCCATAAATTTATATAAAAAACTGGGGTTCAAAACATTTATGGTTAGAAAAAATTATTATGACGGCGTTCAAAAAGAAGATGCTTTATGTATGGTCAAAGAATTTGGCGGCTGAAAGTCTTATGAAAACAAAAAAAATAATAAACGAAAATTGTGAAGTAACCGTAAATTTAAAAATTAAGGATACGGAAAATACATACTTGTTAAGAATTAAAAATAATTTTGTGCCGCAGCGTTTCATTCCCGGACAATTTGTAATGCTTAAACACAATCCCGGCTCTTCCGACCCTTTGCTGGCGCGTCCTTTTTCAATTTTCAGGAAATTCAATGAAAATGAATTTGAAATCTTATACAGGGTTTGCGGCAAAGGTACAGATTTATTAAGCAATATCAAAAAAGGAGATTATGTTTCTGTAACCGGACCATTGGGTAACGGATTTAATGCTTTGTCGGATTTTCAAGGATTGCAGAACGGCGGCAGCACAAAAATTGTTAAAAATATACATGTTCTAATAGCCGGCGGTATAGGAATAGCACCATTATTTTCTTTGCCTGATTTTATAAAAAATAAAGGAAGAGCAGGGAATGAGTCAACGGCAGCTCATAGAGTTAACGATAGCGCGGATAATGCGGCTCATAATGAACGCAGTAATATAAACACGGAAGATAGCGGACGCACACCAAGTAATCGTGCATTGGAAGACTGCGATTGCGGCGACAATAATAAATTTATTTTATATTACGGCAGCAAAACAGAAAAAGAATTGTATTTCAGGTACAGTATTCATTCGGATTATGATGAAGTTTATTTTGCGACGGACGACGGTTCTTTTGGATATAAAGGCAGTGTAGTTGACCTTTTGTTCAAAAATATAAATGATTATTGCAATCAAAATGAAAAATCAACAGAGCGTTTAAACGTAAATTTTTACGCTTGCGGACCAAAACCTATGCTTTCGTATTTAATTAATAAATTCAGAGCTCAAAATAAGTCAAATATGTCAAACTCGGGTATATTAAATGAATATGCCGTTCAAGTTTCGCTTGAAGAACATTTTGCATGCGGGATAGGGGTATGCCTCGGATGTGTCGTCAAAATAAATTCTGCCCATTCCAATAATTTTGTTTTTAAAAGAGTATGTAAAGACGGACCTGTTTTTAATGCGTTTGAACTGCATGATTATTGTTAAGCGTTAATTATTCTGAGTATATATAGTGCGCGCGTATGCGGTGTGCGATGTTTGAGCGAAACATTTATTTTTCTTGTTAATTGCTGCTTGCTGATTGATAGTTAGAATGATTTTTGCAATTTTAATATTCATTAATATTCGGTGGATAATGGAAGAAAAAAATTCACAAGATATCAGCATGTCCGTTAAATTAGGCAGGCTGCTTCTTAAATATCCGGTAATGCCGGCATCTGGAACATTCGGGTACGGAGAGGAGTTTATTGAAATTACCGATTATTCGCTTTTTGGAGCTTTAGTTACTAAGGGTATATCTTTAGAGCCGTCCAAAGGCAATGAAATGCCGCGTATATGCGAAACCCCGTGCGGATTAATCAATTCAATCGGTCTTGAAAATGTCGGTTTTGAAAAATTCAAAGATGAAAAAATTGATTTTTTAAAAAAATTTAATATTCCGGTAATTGTAAATTTTTTTGGTAAAAGCATCGAAGATTATGCGATTATGGCTGAAAAACTATCGTGTATCGACGGGATATCGGCGCTCGAAGCCAATATATCCTGCCCAAACGTAAAAGAAGGAGGCAGAGCTTTTGGAACCGACCCTGAGATAGTTTATGAAATTACAGCATCAATAAAAAATTGTTCGCCTCTTCCGCTGATAGTTAAACTAACCCCGTTAGTCAGCGATATTGCATTGATTGCGGAGGTTGCCGAAAAAGCCGGAGCGGACGTTATTTCATTAGTAAATACTTTTCCGGCTGCAAGCATAGATATAAATAAAAGAAAATTTAAATTAAGCAGAGGATACGGAGGACTTTCCGGACCGGCAATTAAACCGATAGCGGTTAAATTAGTCAACGATGTTTACAAAGCTGTCAGAATTCCGGTAATAGGCATGGGCGGCATAAGTTCGTGGGAAGATGCCGTAGAGTTTTTTATGGCAGGAGCTACATCTATTGCCGTAGGAACGGGCGCGTTTAACAATCCTTATCTGATTCCTCAAATAACTTCGGGTATTAGAAAATTTCTGCAGGAAAATAATTTTAGCAGTATTTATGATATAATAGGCATAGTTAATAATTAGTTAATAATTGAATAAATTTTATTTTACAAATTTAATGCTATAAATTCAATTTTAAGAAGTGCTGTAGAATCTTTTCCTTTTTATCAGGAGAGATGAGCATTTCAACATTCTGCGCAACGGGCAGCGCAGACCCCGCAGACAGCGCAGAAATAGATGCATTAATAAAATGAACGGTTTACTTATGAATATTCTATATATAATAAAAGAAAATATTAACAATGAAATTGACATTGATTACGAAGAAGACGCAGATAATGAACAGAGTAAATCTGAACAAATGCAAAAATCTGCCGCCTTGTGCAAATATCCCGATAAAAACAATGAACAATATAAATTTGAACAGATTGATGCTGTTTTAAAAAAAATTTCAGACGCATTGCAAGATATTATAAATTCCCATGTTGAAGACGGCAATCAAATATATATTGCATTATTAAATTATAAAAAATATAATCTAACTAATAGGCATAGTAGTCCTCGAAATATAAATATAAATAAAAATATAAATACAGCAGGCATAAAAAATGAGAATAATACCGACGCGAGCGGCCGCGATAACAGGATAGGCAGTGATATTGACTGCTTAGACGACTGTATTTTATTGCTCAATATTATTAAAACATCTAAGACAGATAAGTTTATAACTTACGACGAGCTTGTCGAACTCATTTTTCTTAGCGATAAAATTATAAGCTGGTAAAAAATACTGATTAGTTCAAAGTTTTAAGTTCAAAGTTCTAAATTTTAGCCCTAAATTCTAAATCTAATCTGCTTTAGTCTTTCTCTTTAATTAAAATCGGAGGTGCAAAAAATATGGATTACGGAATGAAAAACAGACTTAGCCGCATTATCAGTCCAAAAGACAATAAAACGGTTATGCTTGCCATTGACCACGGCTATTTTATGGGACCGACCGGAGGACTCGAAGAACCTGATAAAACAATTTCGCCCCTTATGCCTTTTGCCGATTCTCTAATGCTGACAAGGGGTATTTTAAGAACGAAAATTAATCCTGAGTGTAATATTCCTATTGTTCTACGGGTTAGCGGCGGTACCAGCATTTTAAAAGAAGACTTATCCGATGAAGATATTTCAGTATCTATGGAGGATGCCGTAAGGCTCAATGTCAGCGCAGTTGCGTTGTCTATTTTTATAGGCTCGGCACATGAAAAACAGTCTATAATAAATCTTTCAAAATTGGTAGATAAAGGTTATAAATACGGTATTCCGGTTCTTGCTGTAACAGCGGTAGGAAGAGATATGAATAGAGATTCCCGCTATCTTTCGCTGGCGTGCAGGATTGCTGCCGAAACAGGCGCTAATATCGTCAAGACCTATTATTGCGATAATTTTGAAGAAGTCATACGAACTTGTCCGGTTCCGGTCGTTGTTGCAGGCGGCAAAAAAACGACGGAACAGGAAGCTTTGCAGCTTGCTTATAATGCGGTTACCCAAGGAGCTTCCGGCGTCGATATGGGCAGGAATATATTTCAATCTGAAAAGCCTTTGTCTATGATAAAAGCCGTAAAAAGTGTTATTCATGACGGTTTAGATCCAAAAAACGCTTTCATCGAATATTCTAAATGAATTAATCGGCAATACAGATATTATAAATATCTGTATTGTATAACTGTTATATAACCGCAGAAACTTCGGAAACAGAAACGTATAAAGAACAAAGATATTATAAATATCAGTATTATATAACTTATAAGGCAAAGAAATATTACAACCTTCAATATTATATAATTTATAAAAATACATGAATAAATTAAAAAGCGAAAAAAGCGCATATCTGCAGTCTGCGGTAAATCAGCCAGTTGAGTGGTATCCTTGGTGTAATGAAGCCTTTGAAAAAGCAAAGGAAAAAAATCTTCCTATTCTAATGGATATCGGTGCCGTGTGGTGTCACTGGTGTCATGTAATTGACGAAGAATCGTATGAAGATAAAGAAACTGCCGATATTATAAATGATAAATTTATTGCAATAAAAGTAGATAAAGACGAGCGTCCGGATATAGACAGCCGGTATCAGAAAGCTGTTACCGCCTTTGCCGGTCAGGGCGGCTGGCCTCTGACGGCATTTTTGACGTATGAGGGTTATTTTTTTTATGGAGGTACTTACTTTCCAAAAGAATCAAAATTTGGATTGCCGGCTTTTAAAACAGTATTGCTGCAGATTTCAAAATATTATGCCGAAAATGAAAAATCTGTTCTTGAACAGAGCAAGGATTTTTATCGTGAACTTTTTGATGAAACAAAAGGTTTTGCAGTAAAAAATGTAAATTTGCTTAATCAGGCGAACGATTTAAAGCATGTTTTTGCAGGCAATTATAATTTTAGTCTGAAAGATGCGGAAAAAAAGGTCAAAAAGCTTGCATCAGATAGCGCTAAAGAATTTTTACTACATTTTGACCATGAAAACGGCGGTCTTGATGAAGCTCCTAAATTTTATTATTTCCCTGTTCTTGAGATGCTGTATTACGACTATTTGCTCAATTCTAATAAAGAATCTTTGAACGCAGGTTTTTTTACTCTGGCTAAAATAGCGCTGGGCGGTGTTTTTGACCATGTAGACGGAGGATTTCACAGATATTCCACTGATAAGAAATGGCTCATTCCTCATTTTGAAAAGCTGGCTTCCGATAATGCTTCAGGTCTAAGGGTTTACATAAAATATTACAGTCTTGTAAAAATATATTCAGGTCTAAGGTTAAATTTAAATTTAGATATGGAAGAATTTCAATCACTGCTGTTAAATGCTATAAACAAAACTTTAAATTTTTTAACAGAAAGATTATACGACCGCAGAAACGGCGGGTTTTATTCAAGTATGAGCGCAGATGTTTCAGGGGAGCTGATAACCGATGACGGAAGTTTTTATACATGGACGGAAGAAGAACTTAAAAAAGCGATTTTTTCAAACAATGCAACCCTTAGCCATAATGAATCAGACCTTAATGAAGCAGAGTTTTTTTTAAATTTTAACAAAAATGACGGCACAATGCCTGACGGAAGAAAAACAATTTATTTCGAGGAAGATGTTTTCAAAAAGGGAAATTACGGTAAAGTAATTTCTTTGATTAATAAATTGAAAGAGTCGAGAGATAACAGAAAATTACCGCTTATAGACAAATTAAAATATACCTCTGTTAACGGTAATATAATATATGCGCTGACGGAAGTCTATAAAATATTTAAAAAAAATAAAGCCGATACTGCCGATAAGAATAATAATATACAGCTAAATGCTCATACAGAAATATTAATGAATAAATTAAAGGAAATAACCGAAAAAAGCATAGTGCCTTTTATTGAATGCTTTGATAAAAACGGCGATGTAGGAAGATTTTTGGGCGAATATACCGAATCAAATCTTGAAGATAACAGCTACATACTGCTTGCTTTAATAGGATTATATGAAATTACCTCAAATGAAGAATATCTGACGTACGCTAAAAAGGTAGGAAATTATATAATAATTAATTTTTACGACGGGGATAACGGCGGTTTTTATGACATAAGAAAAACTTCAAAAACTCCGCCGATAGGATTTCTGAATTTTAAAGAAAAATCAATATTGGATTACGGAAGCTGTTCTTCCAATGCATTGGCGCTGCGAGGCATTATAAAATTATTTCGGTTAACGGGAGACGATGTTTTTGAAAGAGCGGTGTCCTCATCCGCGGGATATTTTATTAATTATGCTTCAGTTTACAAACATAATATAGCAGGGTTTATTTCAGGCATTATGGAATATTCCGTTGATAAGAAAAATAATTAGCCGGCAAGTATATGCAAAAAATATAGCAATGCTAATAAAAAAGATATGAACATAGTAATTATTAAATTATGTCAGATATAATATATTCTCCCGGTCCGCGTCCTAAAATGAGCATAAGGAAGAAATTTTTAATTTCTTTTCTTTCCGCTACCGTTATACCTCTGATTATTCTTGCTATCGCAAATACCGTTATATTTAAAACTCAGGCAAAAAAAGATGCTTTATCAAAAGTAAGAATCACTCTGCAAGGAGCCGAAAGAATTTATTATGCGCAGGCAAATCAGCTTAAAAATGCATTTCTTATAAGCAATTATAATCCCTATTTTACAAAATCTTTAATAACCAAAAACAGGCAGTTTCTTAACAGTTTAGTCTATTCTTACAAAACCGCTTTTAATTATGCCGATTTAATTTGCGTGATTAGCCGGTCAAAAATGATATTAGCTTCAAGCAGAGACAAAAACAATATAAAATTAATTTTAAACGGTTTAATAGATAAATCCTTCAGCAGAGATACTCCTATTGTAAAAACCGTATATATTAAAAACTATACACAGAAAAAACTTGGATTAAATCATAATAACATCGGCAGTTCTATAAATAATCTTTTTTTGGTAACCGTTGTTCCTATCACATATAAAGCTAAGGTAGTAGGAGGCATTTTAGGATTTATTAATTTGTATAAAGACGGTTATATTCCCAGAACTATTTATAACGATTATCATATGAATCCGGCTATATTCAGTTCTATTTTTCAAACTCAGACGGCTATTTCTACTATGAATATTCCCGGTAACATATTTGGCGTCGGTTCTAAACTTCCTTTTTCAATATATAAAAAAATATCTTTCGGTAAAAATTTTATAAATGAAATGAGTTATGACGGTAAAAATGTTTTTGTAGCATTTCATCCGATTAAAGATATAAATAATAAAGTTGTAGGTTCCTTGGGCGTTTTGATTTCAAATCATGAATATGCAGCTTTATTAAAGAAATCTGCCGTCTATTCAATTTTGATTATTATCTTTGGTTTATTTATATCCTTAGTTATTACCTATTTTGCATCTAAAGATACTTTAAATCCTATATATATGACGCTGGAAGCTATTAAAAAATTTTCATCCGGCGAACTTGACACAAGATTAATAATTAAAACAAACGACGAATTTGAAAAAATAGGCGAAGGTTTTACCGAAATGGCGGTAAACGTTCACGACAGAGAAGAAAGGATGCTTAAATATAATGAATTTTCCGATTTTTTAACTAAATCATTAGATTTTAACCATATTTTATCGGGAACATTAGATAAACTTGAAGAACTGACCGATTCAGTTTCAGGGATTATTTACGAAGCTGCGGAAATAGACGGCAGATCCAGGCTGATTCCGAAAAAATATTACGGCATAAGAAAATTTGTCGCTAAAGAATTTGATACGGATGAAGGTGTCGTGGGAGAATGCCTTACTAAAAAGAAAATTATTTGGTTCCACGATATACCGGAAAATGCAATTTTGCTTAAAGAGCAGCTTTTAAGCGACGGAGCAAACGGAAAAACTATAGATTACGGTTTTTGCGAGGTTTTTCCAAAGGATATCGTATGGCTCCCGTTATATATAGAGTCTTCTTCTAACATATCGATACCTTTGGGCGTCATTATGCTATCAAGCCTTAAAGGATTTAAAAAGGAAGATATCGGTTTCTTGGAACATGCAGCGAAAGAACTTTCTATTACGTTAGATAATGCAAGAATGCATCAAAAATTAAGCATATTGAGCATAACGGACGAACTTACCGGATTATACAACAGAAGATACTTAAATGAATTTTTAGAAAGAGAGTTTAATTTAGCTAAGAGGCACAACACTAAACTTTCATTGTTAATGATGGACATTGACGATTTTAAACATCTGAACGATTTTTACGGTCATCAGCTCGGAGACGAGGTTTTAAGGACGGTAGGGCAGATAATTAATGACAATATAAGGGCAACGGATTTAGGCGCCCGCTACGGCGGAGAAGAATTTACCATAGTGCTTCCGCAAACGGGTTTTGAAGGCAGTTTTGAAGTTGCAAAAAAGATTAAAGAACAATTGTCAAAGTTTCAATTTAAGGGGTTAGTCGAAAACATCACTATCTCTGTAGGTATTGCTAATTATCCCGAATGCGAAGGATTTAATCATTTCAATCATATCAATAAAAGCGCTACAGAAACAGAAACCGTGGCGGCAGATAATAATGATAGTGCTTTAAAAACCGGTACTTTGCTCAACAATGGTAATGCTTTAAAAAGCGGCAGCTCCGGTGATTTTTATAATGCCGCTTTAAGGAGCAATGATTTGGGCTCTGCAGATAATATTGCAAAAATAAATACAATTGATAATTTAATCAAAATAGCCGATAATTATTTATATGAAGCAAAATCTAACGGAAAAAACAGAATAGCAGGCTCAAACTGCGGAAAAAAAATTATTTTTAAATAATTTTTTAAATAAATTTCTTAATAGTTTTTAATTTTATTTATTTAACTTTATATTTATATTTGGTATAATAAAAACATGAATGATAAAAATGCAAATAATAACGAAAACGAAGATAAAAAGACTCCGCTTTACGATAAACACCGCAATCTTGGCGCTAAGATTGTTTCTTTCGCCGGTTTTTCTATGCCCCTATATTATAAAAGTATTATAGATGAGCATCTTAACGTCAGAAATAATTCAGGACTTTTTGATATATCGCATATGGGAGAGATTATTGTAAAAGGAAAAGATGCGGGCATATTCTTGGATTATGTTCTTACTGCCGATATATCGTCTATTTTTCCAAACACGATAACATATTCCCTTGTCCTCAATGAAAACGGCGGCGTTATTGACGATTTGACCATTTATAAATTCTCTAACGAAAGTTATATGATTGTGGCTAATGCCGCTAATACCGAAAAGGATTTTGCATGGATTCACACGCAAATGCTCAATTTGCAAAAAACAAAAACTGATAACGGTCAATATATGTTTCAAAATGTGACGGTTGAAAATTACAGCGATAAAATCGGTCTGCTTTCCGTTCAAGGACCGAAATCGCGTAATATAATATATCCGCTGGTTGAAGACATTTCAGATAATTACGGCAGAAGTGAAAATAATTTTTGTAATATATTTAATTTTCAATATAATATTAAATCCTTAAAAGAACTTGCCCATTTCGAATTTAGCTGCGTCAAATTTAAAGAAATAGAAATTGAAGCTGTAATATCAAGAAGCGGATATACAGGCGAATTCGGTTTTGAAATTTTTATCGATGCGGACAATGTCGGCACATTATGGGATTATATTCTTGAACATAAAGAGCTTTCAAATCTTCTGCCTGTCGGGCTTGGAGCGCGGGATACATTAAGGTTTGAAGCTGCCTTACCTCTTTACGGTCACGAGCTTGACGAGACCATAACTCCTTACGATGCGGGATTAGAAAAATATTTATCAAAAAATAAAGATTTTATCGGTAAAGAAGCTCTTGAAAAAATTAAAAATAAAGAAAAAAAATTAATATTTTTTAAACTGGCTGGAAAACAGATTCCGAGGCATCTGCAGAGGATACTTGATGAAAATCTTAAACCGATAGGATGCGTCGCCAGCGGAACATACAGCCCGTTAAATAAAATGCCGATAGGCAGCGCTTACATTTCAGATTCTAATGTGACCCCTTCAATGTTAAAGAATTTCTATATAGATATAAGGGGTAATTTTGAAAAAGCGGAAGTAGTTATGCCCCCCTTTCATAAAATAAAAAAATAAATAGCAATAGGAATAAACAAATAGAACAATCAGATAAGTTCAAATAAAATAATATTGGATAATTTGCATTGCAAATGATATTATCTGCAAGCTGTGAACAGGCTGTTATATAGATAAGCAAATCAAAAAATAAGATAATATTTAGATAATATTAAAAAATAATAAATTTTGAAGGAGCTGCAAAAGATGGCGGATAACAGTAAGTTTTATTTTGCAAAATCTCATGAATGGATTAGCCTCGATTCAAATAATGTTTATAATCTCGGCATATCAGATTTTGCGCAATCAGAATTAGGCGATGTAGTTTATGTACAGCTTCCCGAAATAGGAAAGCAATATAAAAAAGATGAAAAAATAGGTGAAATAGAATCCGTCAAGTCTGTTTCGGAAATTTATGCTCCTGCGGATTTAACGATAAAAGGCGTAAATTCCAAATTGAATGAGACTCCCGAACTAATTAACAACGAACCCTTAGGAGAAGGGTTTATTGCGAAAATAGAATTAAATAATCCTTCTGATTTGTCGTCGCTGATGGATAAAGATTCTTACGAATCTTTTGTAAAGTCAAACCATGAATAATTTTCGCTATATTCCCGCTTCGAATGAAGAGATAAAAAAAATATATAAATTTATCGGCATTAAAGATAAAAAAGAATTATTTTATAAAATTATAGGCGATATTCCATTAATTGAGGAAAAAGAATTTGATTTTATGCCTGCTCAAATGGATGAATTATCGCTTTATAAATATTTTTCCGATATCAACGATAAACTGCGCGGCAGCGGCAGCATACCGGTTTTTGCAGGCGGGGGCATATACGACCATTATGTTCCGTCAGCAGTTGACGCAATAATGTCAAGAGCCGAATTTTATACCCCTTATACACCGTATCAGCCTGAAGTGAGTCAGGGAACCTTAATGGCGCTGTTTGAATTTCAGTCTATGCTTGCATCAATTTTAGCAATGGATGTTGTTAATGCTTCAATGTATGACGGCGCAGAGAGTTTGGCTGAGGCGGTGCTTATGTCTTTGCGGATTTATCGCCAGAACTGCCAAACCGATTCCGATATCGGCAATAACAAAAAAATTAAGATTTTTGTTTCTAAAAGTATTAATTCAACTTATATAGAAGTTGTTAAAACTTTTATCAAAGATTTAGATATTGTTATAGAATTTATAGATATTGACTCTGAAAAAGGCTGTACCGACGCTGCTAATTTGACGGAAAAATTACAGGAAAACAAAAATGTCTGCGCTTTTATAGTTCAACAGCCAAATTACTTCGGAATTATAGAGGATTTAGAAATTATTGAAAAAATAGTCCACAGTGAAAAATATTACTCATCTTCAAAGCCGCAGTTGATTGTATGTTCGTCAGAGCCTTTCAGTTTCGGAACGATTGCGCCGCCCGGTTTTTATAATGCCGATATTTTTGCAGGCGAAGGAAATAGTTTTGGCAATTATATGAATTTTGGAGGACCGCTGTTAGGTCTTTTTGCCGCAAAAAAAGAATTTATAAGACAAATGCCGGGAAGAATTACCGGCAAGTCTAAAGACAGTAAAAAGAAGGACGCATATCTGTTTATTCTTGCAACCCGTGAACAGCATATAAGAAGGCAGGCTGCAACATCTAACATTTGCACAAACAATTCGTTGAATGCTTTAAGAGCGGCAGTTTATTTATCTTTGTGTTCTAAAGAAGGATTTAAAGAAATCTCTCTTCTAAATCTTAAATTGTCTCATATTTTATGCGAGAAGCTGATAGATACCGGTTTGTTTTCTCTTAAATATTCAGGAAATTTTTATAATGAATTTATTCTGGAAATAAATAATAAAAAAATAAATCAAAAAATGAATGTATCGGTATTCATAGACGAAATGATGAAAAAAGGCATATTAGCCGGTATATCCTTAGAAGACGGCGGCAATGAAGTTTTAATAGCGGTAACTGAAAAAATAGGTATTAAAGATATAGACAATTACGTTAAACATTCAATTGAAATACTCTCTTGACAGATTGTACAAATTTGAGAAAATTAAAAAATTAAGAACATACGATTGTTTATTTTTTTGAAGAGCAGGCATTTGCAGCCGATTAACTTTACAGGCTGCTTTAGGCATTTGCAGCTGATTAGCTTTATCGGCTATTTTATAAAATTTTTTGTATAAATAGGCGTCTATTCCTAATTTAAAATAATTGAACTGATTTATAATCTATAATTTGTTTTAATTAATAATTTAAGTAACTAAAACTATGAAAAAATTCCCCGGGTCGAAAGGTCTCGTTTTTAACGAAGATTTATTAATTAATCAAAGTTCAAAAGGACTAAGCGGCATAAGTATGCCTTCGAATAATTTAAGCGGGGCTC
>JAKAFU010000009.1 GCA_021825865.1 bacterium | reverse complement strand
TAGGCAATATTAAGTGCGCATCTCCGGCAAGGGCTATAGCCGATATGGTATATCATAATATATTTACCCTTAAACGTTATCCAGACCATGTTATTTTTAATGATTATTTATTGGAAGACGAAGACGTAGCAGAATTTATGAAATATTTTAAGATTATGCTCGCGCATGCTCAAACGGACGAGAAAGATGTGCTTTTAAGGTGGCAAAATGAATTCGTTAAATGATAAAGAAATAATCCATTATAATTTAATGGACGCTATAACTAAAAAAATATATCAGAATAATATTTCGCTTGCTCTTAAAGGCGGTACTGCTTTATTATTTGGATATAATCTTGATAGAATGTCGTTATATCTCGATTTTGACGCAAATAAGCATATAAATCTTGAGTCAGTCATTAAAGAATCTTTTTTATCATTTTACGGAGAAAATAAACTTAATTTAATCAATATTAATTTAAAAAAAGATACAGATGATGTTAAGAGATATATAATAGATTATAAAAATTCATATAATAACGATATTTTTAAACTCAAAATAGAAATGTCTTTCAGAAAAAAATTCGATAACAACGAGACTAATATAATAAATAGTAAAAGAATTTTTAAGTTACCTTTTTTATTTGATTTTAAAAAAGCTGCTTTTGAAAACAGAACTGCTTCATGAGATTTGCACGATATTATTTTTATGGGCAATAATTATGCCGAGATTCTTAATACAGGGCAAATTAATTTTATTAAGGATATATATAAAAACATTAACAATACAATAAATAGATATTCTGAAGCATACAAAGAAGATACAATCTTAAAAGACAGGTTTGAAAAGGATATTGTAACGCTCGAGCAGATTGTTACAAATAAATTCAATAGAATAGAGAAAGAGTTGCCGATGCATAAACCCGAAGACGATTCTTTCGTCAATCAGGAATCTAACATTAACATTAAGTCTGAATCTCAGCTTCCTCAGCCCGACGCCTTCACGCAGAGTCTGCAAAATAAGCCGGAACATAAAATTAAATTTAGAAGATAATTATGGAAAAAGAATCTATAGAAGTTCTCAAATCCGAAATAAAAGAATTGCGCCAAGAATTACGCGAAATAAGAGGATATCTTTTTATGTTGCCAACGAAGGATAAAAACTATGAATGAAATTATACTTATAGTAGAAGAAGACATCAAATCAGGATATGCGGCTGAAGCTTTAGGATATTCTATTTTTATGGAAGGCGAAACTATCCAAGAACTTAAAGAAAATATTAAAGACGCTTTAGAATGCCATTTTAATTAAATTTTGCTACCTATTTGCTACCTTTTAAATCCTTATCCCTTTAAAGTGGTGCCCCCGACCGGAATCGAACCGATGACCAAAGGTTTAGGAAACCTCTGCTCTATCCTACTGAGCTACGGGGGCATTTAAAATCTATATGATATTAGACATTATATTCTATTTATATTACAAATTTCAAGATAAAGTGTAATAGGAGGATATAGAGCATAAATTTTCTCGGGCAACTGCCGGATTAGATAAAGATAAGGATTTCCAGTCCCCCTCCTATGTGCTTTATAACTTATTTAACTTATTAATTAATAAGTTAAATAATACTTTTGTGTGCGCTAAAATATGATTATTTTGTTTCGAATAATTCTTGCGGAAGATTGGGTTATCTGATTATCGATTGCGGTGTTCATAATGCTATTTCTTTATGTTCCGGTACAGTTGCGGTTATAATAATAGTTTCTTTGCCTTGTTTTTGCATTATTATATGGCTTCCGCGTTTGCGGACTTCAGCAAATCCGTAAAGACTCAATAGCTTGTAAAGCCCTTTTCCGGGAAAAATCTTTAGTTTAGCCAAAATAACCTACATAGGATAAATTATAGTCTTATTATTTTTAAGCCTATTTTGGACATCTAGTGTATCCGCCATTTCGTGATTAATCACATAAAGCCGGTTTTATCAAAGCCATGATTTTACCGAACCTATGTGTGCGCTAAAGGGTGATTATTTTTGTCATTTTTTAGCCGATTTAAGCATATTATAGCATAGTTTATTTAAAAATAGCAATATTTTTTATTGCTATCAAAGGCAGGATTTATAAGCTTTTCAGGTGGTGCCGAGAGGCGGAATCGAACCGTCGACACGAGGATTTTCAGTCCTCTGCTCTACCGACTGAGCTATCTCGGCA
The DNA here is from genome assembly GCA_021825865.1 of bacterium. GTDB lineage: Bacteria > SZUA-79 > SZUA-79 > Acidulodesulfobacterales > Acidulodesulfobacteraceae > Acididesulfobacter. Next base: position 58,457 of record JAKAFU010000009.1, on the reverse strand, counting down.
TATCATTATTGCTTTACTGCGGGTATATTACATAAATTAAGCCACTAACAGATAACATAAAAAATACACATAAACCATGAACAAATCATAAACAATGATTAGTTGACAAATCATAACATAAATTGTTTTGTATTACAATATTTTTTTTTGATATATTTTTGATATTTTTTTAATAATATTAAATAATTTTTTTAAAATGTTATATTTTTTTAGGCATATATTTTTTTGAAAAGTTTTTTAAAATTAAAAGCATAAAATTAAAAATATTTATTAAAAGCGTCAATAGGCAATTATATTGCATAGATTATTCATATAGATTGTTGAGATAGATTATTTACATAGTAGATAGTCAGTATGTATATGTATATAGATAGACTATTTACATAGATTATTGACATAGAATATTTATTGATATTATTTATATATTTGAATACTTCTATATGTTAATTAAATACCAAAAAGTGTTTTAAATATAACATGATAAATTATAATTATCATATTTTTAAAAATTAAATTAATAAATTAGGTTATAAGCAGCATATTTTGCGTATATTTTTGTATATATATCGATAATGTTAATAATAAAATAGTTTTTTAAAAATTTTTTATAAATTTAATTTTTTGCCAAAAAAATACTTGATTTTAGATTTTAAATAAGATTATAATAATTGTTCTATAACCATTAAAATTATCAACCAATATTTTTAATTATTTGAACTGCAAAAAATAAAAACAATTAAGTTTTTTGCAGTAAGCAATAAAGCGGCAGAATAATATAATAAATTAACTATATTTAATAATATATATTGAAAATAAAGCAGGTTTAATCTTGAAAAAAATATTATATTACCCCGGATGCGTGGAGTCAAATAATATAAAAGCGAAAAATAAGAACCTTTATAAAATCTTCGAATTTCTAGATATAGAGGCAGAACTTCTCGAAGAATGGAATTGCTGCGGCGCAGCCCCGGGTTATTATGACCATAAATTTTTCAATAAAGTCGTTATGCCGCTTCGAAATATGGGATTGGCGCAGAGCAAAGGAGCTAAGTATTTATATACCGGATGTCAGGTATGCAGTAAATCCATAAATAAAGCTCTCGATACCGTTGATAAAAATTCTATGTATAAGAATCAGATAGATTACAGTCTTCGGCCGTTTAACGCTGTTCTGTCCGATACGGATATTGATAAAACCGGAGCAAAACATATTCTGGATTTGCTATTCGGTCTTAATGAAACAAATGCAGAAACAAGTGATTTCGGCGGGATTGCGGTTGAAAATAAAACCGCAGAAAATTTTTTAAAGAAAGCAGTTAAAAATTTAAAAGGTCATTCTATATTACTCTATACAGGTTGTTACGATAATCGTGAAAATATGCTTCAATTAACAAAATTCTTAGAAAATCTGGGCGCGAGAGTGTCTTTGTATTCAGAGTGCTGCGGCGGCGAGAAACAACAAAATGTCACTCCGTTGAGGAATAAAAGAATAGAAAGCGCAAATAGTTTAAATGAATTTTTCAAGTCAATAAATCAAAAAGCTAATGAAACCGATTCAGATTATATTTTAACAATATGTTCCATGTGTCAACAAAATTTGGTTAATGCCGTTGATATGTCCGATTTAGAATCATTTGCGCCAATGGTCGGTTTTGAAGAGCTTATAGGATACTTGGCAGGTTTAGAGATTGAACTTGGCGAATATGCAAATTATGCGTTTAATTTATATTCAGAAACCGCCATTTAATTTTATTTTTACTGTTAATTAATTAATAATATGGAGGGCAACATGGATTTTGATGAATTAGGCAAAGAAAGATTCTTGAGGGTGAAAGATAACAGACTTATAAAAATAAAGCCTGACCACCGTCCGCAGGAATCTTCCAAAGAGCATGACACTGTTCGTTATTCCACATGCACAAATATGTGTGAAAGCGGATGCGGTCTCAAAATATTTTTAAAAAATGGCAGAATTGTTGATGTAATGGGCGATTCTGAACATCCTCAGAATAGAGGAGGTCTTTGTTCTAAAGGTGTCGGTCAGATTCAGTGGTGGTATGACCCGTTAAGAGTAAACTATCCGTACATGAGAAAGTCTTTGACCGATGATTTCAAACGCGTGTCGTGGGATGACGCTCTTGATTTTACGGCTGAACGGCTTATTAAACTCTATAACGAACAGGGACCTGAAGCTCTTGCTATTTTTAGAACAGGCAGGTCGTCTTTCGGCAACAAAGAAGGAGCTGCAAGATTTGGCAAAATATTCGGCACTCCAAATGTTTACGGTCAAGGTCCTATATGCTGCGAAAGCCCCGGTGTGTCAATGAATTACGTATTTGGGGCAAAAGGTCTCGGAAGACTTATGAATCCTTCACAGGACTGGAAAAATTCAAAATGTATTCTGCTTGTAGGAACAAATATGGCTGCGCAAGAAACCATTACAATGACTCATCTTCTTGATGCACGCGATAACGGGGCTTTTTTAATAGGCGTAGACCCGCGTTTCAACGCAACACTTTCAAAATGCGATATAGGCATGAGAATCCGCTCAGGCTCAGATGCGATATTATTTCTTGCTATGGGAAATATAATAATTCAAGAAAAACTTTATAATAAAGAATTTGTCGATAAATGGGTAACAGGTTTTGAGGAATATGCTAAAGAATGCGCGAAATGGTCTCCTGAACGTGCTGAAAAACTTACTTATATTCCAAAGGAAACAATAATTGAAGCAGCAAGAAGATTCGGTATGGCCAGACCTGCTTCCGTTACCGGAAATTTAGGAACAGCCCAGATTTATAATTCAAACAATGTCAACAGGTCTATTGCGGCTCTTCTTGCCTTAACCGGTTCTATCGGGGTGAAAGGCGGCGGCTGGAATTGGCTTCATAACTGCCGTCCTCCGCTAAATTACGGGAATGACCTGCATGATATTCCGTTGCCGAAAAGACCTCAAATTACCGACAAATTGATTTCATGGGGTGATAGTTCAGTTCCGTGTATTATAAATGCTATGATGTATGAAAAACCGTATCCGGTGAAAGGTATTATCTGGAACGGAGACCATCTCCCCCAGTTTCCGAACTCGTGGAAAATGGAAGAAGCAATGAAAAGAAATATGATTAATGTGCATCTTTCTATATATCCGAATCATACCTACATGTTCAGTCATGTAGCATTTCCTATTGCTATATCCGTTGAAACCGACAGCGTTTGTCATCACGGCAATAATAGGCTTATACAATGGCATAACAAGATAATCCCTTATCAGCACGAACATCGGGCAGACATAGACGTATTTGACGGTATTGCGAAAAGATTAAAAAATGCCGGCGTCGGTCATTTTAACGAAGTTGAATTCAATCCGTGGGGTTATTATGAAGACGGCCCCGACAAAGGCAGGGTTAATGAAATACATATGACTGATTTCTTTAATGACCAGGAACCTTTTACCAGAGGCATAAAATATGATGTTCTGAATCCTGAGAAAAATCCCAAAGGCGGACTTATGTGGCCTGTATTTTCTAAAGAAGAAGCAGTTTTTCAGGACGATGAAGCCGTTCTTCGCGGAAAATGGATAATGTATAAAGAAGGTGAAAATTACCCTGAATCAGACAAAAGATTTCCTACTCCTTCCGGTAAAATTGAACTTGCTTCGGAACCTCTGGAGAAGATCGGCTGGTACAAAGTTCCTACCCAGGTTGAAGGTTCGGAATCTCCATTAGGAAATTTTGAAAGGGCAAAAAAATATCCGCTTATTTTAAATACTACCAGAATTGCTCAATCATTTCATGAAGGCGGTCATTGGTGGCCATGGAACGATGAGTTGGAACCGGATAGAAATATCGAAATAAATCCGGCTACTGCTGCCGTTATGGGTATTGAAGACGGGGATATGGTAATAGTTGAAAATGACAGAGGCTGGGTTGAAGGTCCGGCATGGGTTACCGAAATGGTCCCTGAAGACGGAATTTGGGCTAATTTTGGTTTCGATAGATATCAACCTTTTCATCCGTATGAGTCAATTAATACCGTTATCGATGATATTATAAAGGACCCTGTTTACGGTCAGATTCAATTTAAAGCTATCCTGTGCAGAGTGTACAGAAAAGGCGATGAAGATCCCGAAGGAACGGCAAAAAAAGTAGTTGAATTTTTACAGAAAAAATTTCCTGAGGTCTGGGACCCGAAACATCAGGATAAAGATGTTATTGTCGGTAAGTGGAAAAACCACTGGAAAGAATATCACGAATTGAGTATCGGATGGAAAAAATTAGTTAATTTTAAGGAACCGGTAGAGTGCACGCCTGTTTCATGCGATACGAGAAAATACTAATAAATATTAACAAATGTTGATAAATAATTATATTATTAATTAAATAATTTTTTATAATTATTAGGTCAATTAAATTTTAATTGCTTATCAATAGCAGCAGTCAGTCTAAAGGTTAAACTTTATTTAAATTGCATCTGCAGGGATTGTTCGTTGACAATAAGGGTACCGTATAATGGTATAAATAAATGGATAATATAATTGGCGATGCCCTTATTGTCAAATTTTAAATCTTTAATGAGGCGATGTACAATGATGTATAAGAAGTAAGGAAATAATAAGAAAGGTTTAATAAGAAAAAATAATAAGAAAAGACAAAAATAGTCAAACATTAAATTTAATTTATTTGTGTATATTTTACGTATATTCTAACTATGCAATACATAACGATATACGATACATAAATATAAAAATAATTTTAATAATTATATTATAAAGGAGTCAAATATGTCATCTGAATATGGATTTGACAGATTTCATCTTGGAGAAGAAAGAGCTGCAAGAATAACTCTTAAATCTTCAAACCCTAAATATTCTATGAAGGTTAATATTGATAGATGTATAGGGTGTATGTCCTGCGAAGTATCCTGCAAAAAAGAGCATAATCTTCCGGTTGGACCGAGAAGAATGAGAGTTATACAGGTTGGACCGTATTTTGTAAAGAAAGGTCAGCTTAAAACAGTATATTTACCTATGAATTGTTTTCATTGTGATGATGCAGCCTGCGTTAAAGCCTGTCCTACGGGTTCAATGCAAAAAAGAACGGACGGCATAGTCTTTAACGACCCGACTACATGTATAGGATGTAAATCATGCATACATGCATGTCCTTTCGGTTCGCCACAGTTTAACGATGCGACAGGAAAAGTTACAAAATGCGATTATTGCAGACACAGAATAGACGAAGGTTTGCTGCCTGCATGCGTTACTCTCTGTTCTACGGATGCGCTTTGGTTCGGCAATATAAATAGAATTTCAACAATTGACAGAGAAAAAACCGCGCGTAAAATGACGGAACACTTCTTCGGATTTGATTTGCCGCATTCAACACAGGGTACTTCTTCTGTCGAAGACAACGATAACAGTTCTAAAGTAGGATGATTTGATTTATTAAGAATAAATTATAATTTGCTATATATAAATTGAGTAATATACAATAAATATATATAGCAAATATTTATTTAAATTTATTTAATAATATTTATTTAATACGGAGGATTGATAAAATATGGCAAAGTTAAGTTCAGTCGGAACTATATACAATGCGCCTATCAGAGTTGACTACAACAATGGAGATTTTGATAAAGCAGAAGATACTTTAAAAAAATCAAAAATTGCGATTGTAGGAAGAAATGTTGCCAGCATCACGCCTTATCATGCAACTATCTTCGTAAATCTTGAGGATGAAGCAAATGCCAAGAAAATATTAGAAGGTGCAGGTATCAAAATGTATCCTGTAGAGCCTTATTTTTAATTTTGCTTATTTATTTTGCTTATTTTCTTTTCATTTTAACTGTTCACTCTAGAAGTTTCATTTGGCAAGATAGTGAATGTAAAATGGAAAATATTTATTATATCAATAAATTTTAGACCGGCGTCGTTATAATATCTATAATAAATTATAGAAGCGATAATACGCCGGCTTTTTAATTAAAGAAGATTATAACTTAATTTATGTCCAAAATATGAGCGATAAAAATAAAAAACAAGCTTCAGACCTGCTGGAACTGACGGCTCAATACATACGAAAAATAACCGATAAAGAAGAAGTACCTGTTGAGGACAGTTTAGACAGGGTTCTGTCGAATGATGTCATTCCGAAAGTTGATATTCCGCCTTTTGTCAGGTCTGCCGTTGACGGTTTCGCCGTTATAGCCGGTGATTTTTCAGAAAATAAAATTACAAAATTAAAAGTTGTGCAGCAGATAACTGCCGGATTTAACAATGTGCTTAACGAAATACATCACGGTGAGGCAGCGTTTGTTACGACGGGCGCGCCGGTTCCTCCAGGGGCAGATTCAGTTATATTAATTGAAGATACATTAGATTATTCGGGCGGTTATGTGTCATACGATAAAAAAGTTGAGTCCGGGTCATATCTTTCTCCTGTGGGCGATGATATTCAATCAGGTAAAAAGCTGTTTTCTAAAGGCGATAAAATTAGACTATGCGACATAGCGGCTCTGGCAGGAATTGGATATAAAAATATATCGGTTTTTAAAAAACCGGTTATCGGAATTTTATCCGGGGGTAATGAGCTTATACAGCCAGGGGATGAATTAAAAAACAATAAAATATATGATATTAATACTACCGCTTTAAAAGCATTGATAAAAGATGCCGGGGGGGTTCCGGAAGTTATAGGCGTGGTGGAGGATAATGCAGAAAGCATAACGAATGCCCTCATATCGGCAGATAAATCCGAAAAATATAATCTACTTATTTCAACCGGCGGAACAGGCGCAAGTTTTTTAGTTCTTGATAACAAAGAAATTACAAATTTTTACGATTTGATACCGTCTGCTATCGGCAAAGCCGGAAAATTATATTTTCACGGCTTAAATCTTGTTCCCGGAAAACCTACTTCATTTGGATTGCTTAATAATAATACGCCCATTTTTGCTTTAGCCGGATGGCCGTATTCTGTTATAATAACTTTTGATTTATTCGTAAGACCGTTCATTCAAAAAATGACCGGTATAAATAATATTTATAAAAGATACCCTGAAATTAAAGCAATATTAAAAGAAGAGGCCGCTTCAGAAAAAGGCGTTCGGAAATATTTTCAGGTTAAAATAGCTAAAGAGGGAAACGGCAAATTAACAGCTTCCATTATACAGCCCCCAAAACCGCCATCCGCGGCAAGGTCGCTTTCGCCGCTGATTAAGGCAAACGGAAGTTTTGCGATGGACGAGGAAACTGTGGTTATGCATGCCGGCGAAGAGGTCACGGTGACCTTAAATGATTATAATGTTTTTTAACTAACAGATTACGAGTATGTCTTTTAAGTTCTTTGTTTTGTTTCGGTAATATGGAGCGTGTCAATTAATTTGATTGTAATGCATTTATTTTAATTTTGACTTAAATCTAAAATATGAAAAATTATTTGTTTAATTATTACGAAGGAGCGTTCCCTGTCGGCGCAGAATTGGATTATTATGACGCAGATAAGGAATTTACGATTAATTCGTTAAGAATTTCTTTGACCGGAGAATGCAATGAAGACTGTCTATATTGCCATAACGAAGGAATTTCTAAATCTTCAAAACATAGCCTTGAAATTGAAAATATTATCAGCACGATTTATTCATTAAAGGAATTTGGTCTTAAAAAAGTAAAATTGACCGGCGGAGAGCCTTTTCTCTATAAAAAAATAAAACAGCTTATTTACGCTATAAAACAAATAGGCGATATAGATATATATATAACTACTAACGGAACTTTAATCAACAAAAGAATCGATGAAATAAGTCCGTCGCTTGTGAAAAAAATTTCAATAAGCTTAGATACGCTTGATGAAGAAAAATATAGGCTGCTCACAGGAAAAAATTATTATAGTAAAGTTATAAAGGGATTAGAAGCCTTACGCGAAAAAAATTTTAATATAGAAATAGATTCCGTTCTGCTTAAATCAATAAATACTAATAAAAAAGATATGCTTAAAATAATTGATTTCTGCAGTTCAAATAATTTTAATCTGCAATTTATAGAATTATCAGAGACGGGAAATTTAAACGTTTACAAAAAATATTACGCCGAGCCGGTAAGCGTTTTAAAAAAAATAGGACTTGATTTTAATATAGACAAATATAATGACAGAAAAATAATTAGATATAAAGGGATAAATATAACCCTTTGCCGCAGCATTAAAGACGTTTGCCTATCGTCAAACGGAAGATGCTCAGGGCTCAGGATGCTTCCGGACGGGCAGTTGACCGATTTTAATTATTAGTATTAATTAATTGTTAAACATAAGCATATAAGATATATATAAATACAACTCATATGCAAATACAAAATATATATAGACATATTAAAAAGGGATGGTTTTATGATAGTCGAATTATTAGGAAGGGAAGCAGGATTAACATTTGAATGTATGCATATTGTTCCGGGAAGAGGGGACTGCTCAAGAATTCATCCGCATTTTCATTACATAGACGTAGCTGTGGACGGTGAATTTGATGATAAAAGAAGAATTGTTCACCTGTATAATCTAAAAGCTATAATAGCCAGATTATGTTCAACTTTTGAGGACAAAATATTATTGGCGGATTATCCTGAAACAATTCAAAAAATTACAGACAAACAAACGCATTATAATATAGAAATTAATAATAAATATTACCTGATTCCAAAATCTGATATATTCAGAGTGAATATTCCGTCTTTAAACATAGAAGACCTTGCGGTTTATTGTATTGACCAGCTGATTATAGATATTAAAAATGACGACGCATTTGCATCGCTTAATTATATAGAAGTTGTTTTAAGCGAAGGTCACGGACAGAGAGGAAAAATTAAAAAAAATTTAAGATAAATAATTAATGGACAATATAAGCTGTTTAATATTGGCGGGAGGACAGTCAAAAAGATTCGGAGAAAATAAAGCCCTTTATGTATTTGACGGGCGAACAATTTTTGAAAGGGTTTTGGAAACAGCTCTGAAAGTCGCAGACGATATTATAATTTCCGTAAGGGATATAGATAATTTAGATGAATTTCGATATGCGTTAATCACGATTTTAAACAAAATTTATAACAATTCAAATTTTGCAATAAATTGCAAATCAAACATTAGTTATAAAAAGAGATTGATTGAAATCAGGGTCGAAATACAACTTGATAATTATAAAATAGACGGTAATATCGACCATAATTGCGGTAAAACAAAAAAAGATTCAAAAAATAAAAATATACAAGCTGATGTGGATAATCAGCATAACAATAACAAATATTTAAATTTCAAGATAATAGCCGATGCCGATGACAAAAATAGCAGATTAGCAGGACCGTTAAAAGGCATCTTCAGCTGTTTTAATTATCTCAAAAATGATTATGTATTATTGTTAGAATGCGACGCTCCTTTTTTTAATTTTGACTGTGCTAATATTTTAATAAATAAAATACAAAAGGGCGAAGGCAGCAGTTATAAAAATTTCGACGCTGTAATGCCGATGTGGTCAGATTCTACAATAGAGCCGCTTCTTGCGTGCTATAATAGAAAAAAAACGTTAGACATTCTGTCAATGCTTAACAGTTATGCTTTAAATTTGGCAAATTATGACGACTTTATTTATAACGATGCAATAAATATTGCAAGATTTATCGGCAGGGTTTATTATTTTCATATAAATGATATAATTAGAGAAAATAATCAGATAAAATCTGAATGCTTTCGCAATATAAACGATAAAGACAGTTTAACTAGTATTCTGAAAAAAATAAATTGCGACAATGTCGCCGGCGGTGAAATTAATAGAATTAATAACGGCGCCGATTTTGGCAACAGTAAATCAGAATATAATGATAAAGATACTGAATATAAAAAAAGCATAATCGCGGTTAAAAGAAATAATTTTTTTGGATTATCAGATAAACTGAACTATGATAAAAAAAGAAATAGAACGGAAGGCGTACATAGCGGCAAATTAGCCAAGCCTTACGGTTATTTAGCTAATCAATTATATTATTTAAAACTTTACAGTAAAAGTAAAAATAATATTAATAATAGTAGAAATATTAGCAATAATTATGCTCATTATAACGACGATAACAACAATATAAATAATTATAACGAAAATAATAACGCTAAAATATATTTAAAAAAACTTATCTTTTACTTAAACAGAGAAAAAAAATTTTATCTAAATAAAAATTTATTTTTTATGGCAGCTAAAATTCAAAAAGCTATAAATTTTTACAAAAAATTATAATAAAATTATATTTCTGGAGACATTGCAATGGAAAACAATATGAAGAGTATAAAACTTACAAACCTTAAAGAGGACCTTAAAAAAAATCAGATAGAAATAATGCTTTATCCTGCAAAATGTGACGGATGCGAAGGGCAGGAGTATAAATCATGCGTACAAGCCTGCGAAACTCATATGAAGGAAAAATACGGAAAGTATAACACTGCAAGAATTAATATAAAATCTAAAGGAAATAAATTTTTTCCTATTTTATGCCATAATTGCGAAGAAGCACCGTGCGTTGACGCATGTATGCCAGGCGCAAGATATAGAGATATTGAAAATGGCTGGACTTTGACAAATTACAAAAAATGTGTAGGATGTTGGATGTGTGTCATGGTTTGTCCGTTTGGCGCAATAGAACGGGTCGGCAAAGACCACTATGCTTCAAAATGCGACGGGTGCATTGATGAAGAAACACCAAAATGCGTAGAAGCGTGTAAAAAAGGAGCTTTAAAGAAAATAGGCATTAAAAATTATTCGTATGAAAGAAGGTTAATGATTGCAAATAAATTATACGGACCCCATTTAAAAATTAATTATAATCGCTATAAGAATAATAATCGCTAAAAAAGAACAAGTAAAGCAAGACGGTATTTAAATCGAGCAGTTATTCGTTATAAAATCAATATAAATTGCATGCCGTGAAATATGACAGAAACAGAATAAAGAAATTAAATTAGCGCTATTTTACATTTTTACGTATTATCTATTGAAACTCATGTATTATTTTATTTATATATTGTTTGTCAAATTAATATAAATTACGAAGAAGGGGATAAAAATGAGATATGCAATAATCGGTAATTCTTATGCGGGTCTTTCATGCGCCGATGCAATAAGAAGATTTGATAAAACTGGAGAGATTACGATAATATCCGACGAATCATATAAGGCATATGCAAGACCTTTGATTTCATATTATCTGGAAGGCAAAACAACAGACGAAACTATATGGTATAAAGATGATGATTATTACGAAAAAAATAATTATAAAACATTATTCGGAAAAAGGGTTGTATCGGTAAATACGGCAGATAAAAAAATAGTGCTGGACGACAATAAGTCCATTGAATACGATAAATTATTTATTGGACCGGGGGGCGTCCCGTTTGTGCCGCCAATAGAGGGATTTAACGCCGAATCTCCTATGATGGGAACTTTTACTAAATTTGATGATGCAAAAAAAATGGAAAGAGGCGCAAAATTAGCTAAACATAAAGAGGCTATAGTTATAGGCGGCGGATTGATAGGTCTGAAAGCATCGGAAGGTTTGAGGGCTCTTGATATGCACGTTACTATCGCAGAACTCCTTCCGCGTGTTTTAGGTTTGGCCCTTGATGAAATATCAGGCGGCATAACTGCAAAAAAACTGAACGAAAACGGCATTGACACGGCTACTAACGACACCGTTACCAAAATTAACGTAGACGAGGCAGGCAATCCTACGAGCGTTATGATGAAAAGCGGCAGGGAGCTTGTTGCAGATATTGTTATTGTGGCAATAGGCGTCAGACCGAACGTAGGCTTTCTTGAAGGCAGCGGTATTACAATTGATAGAGGAATAATAGTAGATAAAACTATGATGACCAATATTAAAGATGTATACGCCGGCGGCGACGCTATAGTATCATACGATATTTTAAATAAAAAACCTAACATAATAGCTATAGTTCCTCTTGCCTGCGAACAAGGAAGGGTTGCCGGTACAAATATGGCTGGAATATACAGAGAATATTACGGCGGCATGGGGCTTAATTCTGTTGAGATATACGGACTGCCTATTATAACCATAGGGCTTACTAACCCCAACGATCCTTCGCAAACCGTATTTATTCATCAGGAAGGCGAATCTATTTATAGAAAATTAGTTTATGACGGTCAGGTCCTTGTAGGAGCAATACTTTTAGGCGATGTTGCAGGAGCGGGCATATTATCCGCTATAATAAGGCAGGGAGAAAAATGTTTGAAATATAAAGATGAATTCTTAAAAGGCAATATATACTCGTTTGTTATAGATAACGAGTTTGAAGTATATAACATCAATGAAGGCTATGCCATAAGAGGCGATTTTGAGGACCTTCCCCAGTTTTCAAGGTCTAACTGGAGATAAGAAATAAATGATTTTAATATATTTAAATATCTATATATTTTAACTATTTAAAATATATAAAAAATAATTAAAAAAGGCTAAAAATATGAATAATGAAGATGACAATAATATAATTCGGCAGCTGCTTATAGAAATTGAAAATGTACCTGAAGATAATTTTGACGCATGGTATGAAAAAAAAAGAAAAATATTTAACGTGGGAGCAAAAAGAAAACCTACAAAGCAGGAATTTATTAAGTATTTAAATTATGCGTCGGCAATTTTTCCGGATGATAAAATTTGTAACGGCTGATTAATAAAATTAAGTGTTTTTCGTTAATAGCGGTAAGTCGGGTTAAGATATATTGCCGTAACTTATTAATTATATAATATACCGCAAGAGCAAAAAATATAAGTTTTGCTTCAGCAGCAAGCGGAGAAATGTTGCTTTAGCGCTGGAACGCAAATAATTGTCTAATTATGTAAAATTATGAATAATCAAATTATAGGGGATTGCATTTTAGCCCCTATGGCGGGAATTACAGGCTACCCTTTTAGAAAAATAGCCTTGAAGTACGGCGCTTCATTTTGTTTTACAGAAATGGTAAGCGCTATCGGTTATGTAAAGAACGATAAAACTACGCTGGAATTAACATATTCCGGTTCATATACGGCAAATACGGGGATACAAATTTTCGGGTCAGACCCGTATATTATGGGTTTAGCTGCAAAAAAGGCAGTTCAGTCCGGGTTTAAAGCAATAGATATAAATTTCGGATGTCCTGCTAAAAAGGTTATAAAAACAGGGGCAGGAAGTGCGGCATTAAAAGATTTAGATAAATTTAAGGCAATTATTGCCGAAGTAAAGAATAATATCGGAAACGATAACCTTTTAACGATAAAATTACGCAGCGGATTTGACGAAAATTCCAAAAATTATCTTGAATCCTGTAAAATAGCTGAAAACGAAGGCGTCGACTCGATTTTTTTTCATCCAAGAACCAGAGCCCAAATGTTTTCCGGAAAAGCTGACCATAGTTTGACTGCACTGCTAAAAAAAAACATTGCCATACCTGTTTATGCGACGGGTGATATTTTTGATATTTATTCAGCAAAAAATATTAAAGAAAGTACTGCCGCCGATGGTATTATGTTTGCTAGAGGAGCCATAGGCAAGCCGTGGATTTTTCAAAATTTTATAAACTTTTCGGAAATAAACTCTCAGCTAAATAATCTGGATAAACTTGTAGAACTCTTTGAAGAGATGCTCACATTTTATGGAGAAAAAAGAGCGGCTAATTTAATAAAACCTCATCTGTATAATTTTTTGACAGGATTTGATAACGCAAAAATATTTAGACTTGAAGTTAACAATGCGAGAAATTATTGTGATATAATAAACGTCTTTAATAATATAAAAAATATATAGCATAAATAAAGAATTATTGAAAAATTTTTGCAATATTATTAAAAGGTTATTAATAGCTGTATTTTAATATAATATATAATATATAACATATAACATATAACAGGCATGAAAAATAATTCAGTTTGCAAGCCTTTCGCAGTTTCATTTCTTGCAAAATCAGGAACAGGAAAAACAACCCTTATAGAAAAACTGATACATATATTCGCTGAAAAAAATTACAGAGTTTCTTCTATAAAACATACCGACCATAAATTTGAAGCGGATATAAAAGGAAAAGACTCATGGCGGCATAAACATGCGGGAGCGTTTTCCACTATGCTTTTATCCGACAATTCCATGGCTTTTTTTAGCGATATTAAAAAAAATGATGCGCCTGACTGCTGCGCATCTGATGACGCCGGCGATGACAGCAATATTAATAATATTAACATGATAGATAATTTAATTAATAAATTTTTTAATGACGCTGACATTTTAATAGTAGAAGGTTTCAGAGATATTACGATTCCTAAAGTTGAGCTTTTCAGAAAGGAATTAAATCCTGAATTGCGTTTAAAATATACAGACGATGCAAATTGTATATTAGTTTGCGGAGATGTTACGATAAACAATTTGAAAATACCCCAGATTAATATAAATCAACCTGATAAAATAGCTATTTTTTTAGAGAAGTTTATTAAAGATAAGATGGAAAAAACAGGAAAATAATAGAATTGTTCAGGACAGACGCAATTTTTAATTTTTTATTTATCTATGAATTTATTAAGAATAATCGATAAAATCATAAGCGGCAGCGAAAACAGCAATAAAATTTTAATTAACGAATATTATTGCACAAGGCTCAGAAGCCCTATGTCAAGCTGCTACGTATGTATAAATAAATGTCCGGAACAGGCTATAGAAATAAATGATTCAGCAATTAAAATATCGGATAAATGTTCTTTATGCAAATTATGCATAAGTATTTGTCCTAATTATGTTTTTGATTTAAAAGAAGATTCCGACATATCAGACAAAGTTCTAATGCACCGGAATAATGCATATTATTTTTGCAGTATGGTCGATTCTCATCTTAAGTCAAATATCGGCAGAGTTGTCTCATGCATTAACGAAGTGGACAATACCGATATAATAAAACATCTTAATGATGCTAAAGAGATTAATTTTGTCACCGCCGGCTGCGAAAATTGCAGATATAATTTTTTTTATAAAAAGAAAATGAAAGCAATAAATCGTATTTTGAACGGTTTGGCAGATGCGGACGGTAATAATATAAACATAGTGGAAAAAATTAAGTTTATTGATTATAATAAATTTGATTTTTCCTGTATTTATAATAATAATGAAAAAGAAAATAAAAAGATAATTAGTTCCGATATTGGTTCTGACGGCGAATGTATTGCGGTTTCTGCAGCCGCCTCAGATGATAATATTAATGCTGCCGCCGGCACAAATACGCCGGGAGAATTTGATGGTGTGAATAATTCAATCGATGAATATCCCCAAAGAAGGTTATTTTTTCGGGAAATGAGCAAAACTATAAAAGAAAATGCCGTAAAGTTAGCAAAAAATTTTCCATTAGAAGAATTACCCTTTAATGAATTTTTTTTATCAAATGAGGACAAAAATCTAAATAAGCTTTTTTTTAAAAAAAGGTTTAAACTGTTTAATTTTATAAAATGCAATCCGGATTGTTTAGATTTGCTGGATATCAGATTGCCTTCAATAAATAGAAATTGTTTACTTTGCGCTAATTGCTGGGAATTTTGTCCCACCGGAGCATTAACGTATAATAATAATGATGAAGCCGGTGCTGTTATACTTGACCCTTATCTATGCACCGGATGCAAATTATGCAAAGACCTATGTAGTTTTGGAGCAGTTAAAATGGTAAAACCGGCGGGTTTAAAAGATATTTCGTCACAAAAAGTTATATTTAAGAAAATAACGTAATTGCATTAAATAATATTATTGTTGTAATAATAATTTATGAAACATAAAAATAATATAAAAATAATAATAATATCGGCGGCTATTTTTATAATTATTTTAACGGTTAGCGCCTGCAGTAAAAAATTTAGCGGTAAAAAATCCGGTACGGCTTCAATTCTGATAAAGACAAAAAAATATAATTTTTTAGTTTCTACAAAACGCCGCATTAAAGGCAAGATTATTGCAAAAGACTATGGAACATACTGCCGGACTTTTAAATATTCAGGAACATTCAAATATTTGCGGATAAATAAAAAGATAAATGAAATTATTAAACCTGAAGCTGAAAAGGTAGGCGCAAACGCATACTTAAATATGATTATGACTTCTTCATACCATTATGTCGCACAGAGTTCAAAGCACTCAGCATATAGCGTCCATGTTTGCGGAGAATTGGTTAAATTAAATGTCGCGAAAAGAAAAAAAATAGAATAAAGCCGCACTGAGACTTTCTAGATAATAGCATCTTATTACTGCGTATTTTTGAATCTGAAAATAAAATAAAATAGCACCGTGCATTACAAGAAATGTTTAAAATACGAAAGATTGATTAAAAAAAGTTCTTGACAAAAAATTAATATTATAAGAAAATAACTAATTATCTCATATTGGAGGAACAAATGTCTAAAAGCGGTGACGATATTTCAAATAATTGGATTTTAATTGACGCTAAAGATGTAAGCTTAGGGAGGCTTGCAAGTTTTATCGCCAATAAATTAATGGGCAAGGACAAGGCAGACTACGCACCTTACGCTAATAAGGGAGATTCTGTAGTCGTCATTAATAGTGCAAAAGCTAAAGTTACAGGAAAAAAATATACAGACAAGCAATATTATTTTCATAGCGGATATCCGGGCGGTTTAAAAACATTTAATTATAAAGATATGCTGCATAAAGATGCGACTTTTCCAGTTTATCATGCCGTTAAAGGAATGCTGCCGAAGAACAAGCTTGCCGATGTTTTAATTAAAAAATTAAAAATTTATGCAGACGAAAATCATCCGCATATTGCGCAGAATCCAGTTGCGGTTGACGTAAAAACAATGATTTAAATCATATTGTATATATTATAGCGTATATTGATATTGGTATGCAGTAAGTTATACATATTATAGTTCGGTTCAATACAGGTTATAGTTTAAATTAACGTTGCATAACTTGAACGTAAATTACACGTAACTTAAAAATTAAAAAAGTTAAGTTGCAGATTTATGAAAAAAAATAAAATTAAAATAAATTAATTAAGTAATAAAATACGGAGTAATTTGAAATATGGCTAAAAAAAATATATTGCAGGCAGCCGGAAAACGTAAAACCTCTATTGCAAGGGTTTTGTTCAAGGAAGGCAAAGGAAAAATAATAGTAAACGGAAAAAATTTCAATGATTATTTTCCTATTGAAAATCAGAGGGTCATGGCGGTTAAATCGCTTGCATTTTTCCCTATTGAAGACAAGTATGATGTTTTTGTCAATGTCAGAGGCGGCGGTCTTAACGGTCAGGCAGGCGCAATTAAGCTTGCAATTGCCCATTTATTGCTTCTGTTAAATCCGGAATTGAAGACTACTCTGTCGAAGGCAGGTATGCTTACAAGGGATTCAAGGATTAAGGAAAGGAAAAAGTACGGTCAAAAGGGAGCAAGAGCAAGATTTCAATTTTCAAAAAGATAATTATAAGGATAATTATTATTACTCTTGTTATTCTTTATTTATAAAATTAAAATACAAGTATTATAAACCAGAAATTTACTCCGAATGCTATGGGTGGTTTCTGGTTTTTTTATTTTTATTTATATGTTTTAATTATAATTCAATTAACTTTAAGACTGCATCTATTATTATATTATATCCATTATTATATTATTATATATTATAAACTATGATTAAAGTCTCTATTGTAGGCGCTTCAGGATACAGCGGAATTTATCTGGCTTATGCGCTTTTATTAAGAAAAGATGTCGAGCTGGTTCACATCACGTCTCAAAGCAATGCGGGCAAAGAAATATCAGAAGTATTTCCTTCATTTAATAAGCTCAACGGCTGCAGATGTTCGATTAATTTTGAAAAATTAGATGAAAAGCTGATAGCTTCTTCGAGTGATGCTGTTTTCTTGTGTCTGCCTCACGGAAAAAGTTCTTTAATAGTATCTTCTATTTTAAAGCTCAATCCGTTAATTAAAATAATAGATATAGGTGCGGACTTCCGTTTTGACAGCTTAGAAAACTACGAATTAAATTATGAAAAGCATGCAGCACCGGACCTGAATAAATACTTCGTTTACGGACTGGCAGATGTTTACGAAGATAAAATTAAAGGAGCTCAGTTTATTTCAAATCCCGGATGTTATCCGACCGGCGCTCTTTTACCGCTATTGCCTCTCGTAAAGGCAGGAATTATAAATTATAGCAGTCCCGTTATTATCGATTCTAAATCCGGCATTTCAGGAGCCGGCCGAAGCAGTGCCAATATCTCTAATTTATTTTGCGAAGCTCAAAATTCCGTGAGAGCTTATAATTTATGGAAACATCGGCATCTTCCCGAAATTAAAGAAAAGATTTGCAGCGAAATACTTTTGTGCGGGCATAAACCTGCGAACGATAAACCTGCATGCGGTACGTCTGTGAACGCTTGTTCTGCGAATGATACATCTGTGAGCGAAAAATCTTTTATGCGTGGCGAATCTGCGTATTTACATAAGCGGGGAGCCGAACCTGCGGAAGTTCAACGGAGATGTGAACAGACGTATACTGAGGAATATTATCCCGAAATAATTTTTACCCCGCATATTATACCGGTAATACGCGGAATATTAACGACAATCTATATTAAATTAAATAGCAGCGCTATTAGCGAAAATGTAATTGAAGATGTTTATGATAATTTTTATAAGGGCAGCCGTTTTGTTGTTTTGTTGAAAAATGGTATTTTGCCTGACATTAAAAATGTAATTTATTCAAATAGCTGTCATATATCTTTTTCAAAGAACGGTGCATATCTCATATTAGTCAGCGCTATAGATAATTTGGGAAAAGGAGCTTCTCTGCAGGCTCTCCAGAATATGAATCTTATGTTTGGGCTGCCGGCGGATTATGAAATACGCAATTTTACGCCTTATCCCTAAATCATGAAGTTATGCAGGCATCCATTATTAAGTGACCTTTTTATATTTTAATAACTATTTGATTTTCATTACATTTCTGTAAGTGAAATATGTTTACCGTGGATTTTTATACATTATGATTAGACCCCGTAAAAGCGCTTTTAAATTTTTATTCGCATTATTTATTTTAATATCTGTAACAGTTTTAAACGGATGCGCAGTTTCCGGTAAAAACCGCGTAAATGCGCATCATAATCATAGTATTAATAACATAAGTTATGCAGGCACGTTCCATAACAATTTTAATAAAAATAATAGCGTACTTATAATAGGGTTGTCGGCCGATGCCACAAATCTTATAGGCAATATGGCAGCGGACGCGCCTACGGCAGAGGTCACATCTCAAATATATGACGGATTAGTCAGGTACAACAGGAATTTAAAAATAGTTCCGGACCTGGCTAAATCATGGAAAATTACAAACGGAGGCAGAACTATTATTTTTAAACTGCGCCGTCATGTATTATGGCAGGATGGACACCATTTTACCGCAAGGGATGTTCTGTTTACCTATCATCTTATGATAAACCCTAAAACACCTACCCCATACTCTGCGGATTATCTTAAAGTCGAAAAAGCGCGCACTATAGGAAAATACATTTTTCAGGTTACGTATAAAAAGCCCTATGCGCCGGCTCTTTCGAGTTGGGGGCTAAGCATACTGCCGCGTTTTCTTCTGAAAGGCAAGAATTTACTAACTACCAAACTGAGAAGCCATCCTGTCGGCACCGGCCCTTACGAATTTTATAAATGGATTCACGGCTATGAAATTATTTTAAAGGCAAATCCGCATTATTTTATGGGAGTGCCCCATATAAAAGAGATAATATACAGAATAGTGCCGGATTCTTCCTCCATGTTTTTAATGCTGAAATCAGACGGTATTGATTATATGGGGCTGACTCCTATACAGTATAAGTTTGAATCGAAAGGGAAGAATTTTATTAAAAAATTCAAAAAATATATTCATCCGTCTTTAAGTTTTACTTTTTTAGGGTACAATATTCTCGATAAATTATTTAAAAAACGGAAAGTCAGGCAGGCACTCAGTTATGCAATTAACAAGAAAGAAATAATAAAAGGCGCTTTGCTCGGCTTAGGAAGACATTGTTACGGACCTTACATGCCGGGAACTTATTACTACGACGGAAACGTGAAAAAATATAGGTACAATCCTAAAAAAGCGTTGAGACTATTAAAACAAAACGGCTGGAATTTAATTAACGGCCGGCTTATTAAGAACGGCAAACGGTTTAAATTTACAATATTAACCCCGCAGGGAAATCCTGAAAGACTCTCGGCTGCCGAAATTATGCAGCAAAATTTAAAAAAAATAGGTATTAAAGTAGATATCAGGGTAATGGAATGGACATCGCTTATTTCTGAATTTATAATGAAAAAAAATTTTCAGGCAGTTTTGCTGGGTTTTACGATTACACCTGACCCTGCAGACGCTTCTTCTATATTTTCCGGAAACGATATTGTTCCGAAGGGTCTAAACTTTACTTCGTTTAATAATGCGCAGATTAATAAACTTTTTATAAAGGCGAGAAGCACTTTCAATTTGAAAATACAAAAAAAATATTATTTTGAAATTCAGCGTCTATTGGCAGAAGATTGCCCTTATACGTTTTTATATATTCCCGAAGCCATGCCGGTCGTTAAATCCACCGTCGGAGGAATTAAGCCTGCGCCTGCCGGAATAGGATACGACATACGGCGTTGGTTTGTGAATGAAAAAATTTCTTGACATTATATATATACAATGTAAAAATGTAAGATAATGCGTTATATCAAATATAACATAACGATAATAATATTAAATCGGATATTGAATAAATTGCGAGTTATTGCCGAATGTATAAAATATTATCCGTAAAAATATAATTCACATATTAAATTCACATATTAAATCGATTGCGAATCATTGCAGGATATATATAAAAATATCCGTTTTTGCTAAATCCTTGATTTTTATTTTGTTTATGATATAATCTACCTGCACATAGAGAGTCTTGCAAAAAGTATCGGCAAAAAAACATTAATTTTAAATGAGTATAACTTAATCTACTAAAAATAGTTAATTAACTGACCGATTAAATAAATAACTCAATACTGGCTAATTAATTAATTAATTAACTAACTAAATAACTACATAAATAATTTAATAACTGACCGGCTAAATAATTAAATAACTAAATAAATACATAATTTACTTTTTCAATTAACGGTCAATTATAATATAATTAATATAATGAATGGATTAAAATCGGAAGAAAAAAAATTGACTCACTTAGATGAAAACGGTATGCCTACCATGGTCGATGTTTCGTCTAAAACCGAGTCTGTCAGAATTGCTACGGCTGCCGCCAGCGTATATATGTCGCAAGACGCGTTTGAGCTTGCAATAACGGGAGCAGGTAAAAAAGGGGATGTTTTTTCTACCGCTAAAATTGCGGGAATTATGGCTGCAAAAAAAACATCGGAACTCATTCCTTTATGTCATCCTTTAAATATTGAAAATTGCGATATAGTATTTGAGCCTGTTAAATCCAAAAATTGTATAAATATTAAGTCAATAGTAAAAATTTCCGGCAAAACCGGTGTAGAAATGGAAAGTCTTACAGCCGTTTCGGTGGCAGCTCTTACCATTTACGATATGCTTAAGGCCGTTGATAAATCTATAAGGATAACTGATATTTATCTGCTGAGGAAAGAAGGCGGAAAAAGCGGAATATATGAATACACTAAAAAATAATATATTAATTATATAAAATTTATAAATATATAGCGGCAATATTTTTATTTTTAAGTACACAATATTCTAATTAACAATTAAATAGTTTCAGTTGTCAAATATCTTAATTATCAAATATATTAATCAGTAAATATCTTAGCTGTAAAATATCTTAACTAACAAATATATTAATCATAAAATATCTTAACATTTATGAAATTGAATTATATTATTAAAAGTTAAAATATTTTTACATTTAAATACCTTTCATATTTTTTTATTGAATATTATCATAAAATTATTGTAAAATATTAAGAATTTAGAAAAATAATTATA
Source organism: bacterium (assembly GCA_021825865.1). Taxonomy (GTDB): domain Bacteria; phylum SZUA-79; class SZUA-79; order Acidulodesulfobacterales; family Acidulodesulfobacteraceae; genus Acididesulfobacter. The sequence goes on along the minus strand of JAKAFU010000009.1, from coordinate 36,406 downwards.
ACATGCTAAAAAAAGAATAAAAACAGAGGACTATAAATGCTAAAACATGATGTTATTATAGTTGGTGCGGGACTTGCAGGGCTGAGAGCATGCGTCGAACTCAGAAAAAGAGGCGTAGATGCAGTAATAGTAAGTAAAGTATATCCTACAAGGTCGCACTCCGGTGCTGCTCAGGGCGGGGTTAATGCCGCTTTTGACGAAAATGATTCGTGGGAGTCGCATTTTTTTGACACCGTTAAAGGCAGCGACTATATTGGCGACCAGGACGCGATTGAAATATTAACGAGCGAAGCCCCGGGCAATATACTTGAATTACAAAAAATGGGGGTAGTATTTAACAGAAATGATAAAGGCGGTATTGCCCAGAGACCGTTCGGAGGGCAAAGTTTCCCCAGGTCATGCTATTATGCCGATGCTGTAGGGCATATGATGCTCCACGGATTGTTTGATAATGTTCTTAAATATAATACGAAAATTTTATATGAATATTTTGTCACAAGTTTAGTTGTCGATAATGGAAAAATAAGCGGAGTGGTGGCTTATGATATAAGAGAGGGAAGGTTTCACGGCATTGCCGCAAAGTCTGTTTTATTTGCAACCGGCGGGTATGGTCAGGTATATTCTTCCAATACAAACGCGTTAATAAATACCGGTGACGGTATGTCGGTTGCTATCAGGGCAGATGTTCCCCTTATGGACATGGAATTTGTCCAGTTCCATCCTACGACTCTTAAGAGCACAGGTATTCTTGTTACGGAAGGAGCAAGGGGCGAAGGCGCTTATCTTTTAAATTCGCTTGGAGTCAGATTTATGTCTAAATATGCTCCGAAAGCGATGGAATTAGCCCCGCGTGATGTCGTGGCAAGAGCCGAACAGACTGAAATTAATGAAGGAAGAGGCATTGACGGAGCTATCTTGCTTGACGTTCGTCATCTGGGAAAAGAAAAAATAATGGAAAAATTGCCGCAAATTATGCAGCTTTCAATTGATTTTGAAGGAGTTAATCCTATTTACGAGCCGATACCTATAAGACCCGGGGTTCACTATTCTATGGGAGGTATTAAAACAGATAACAACGGCAGAACTACGGTGGAAGGTTTTTATTCTGCAGGGGAATCTGCCTGCGTCAGCGTTCACGGAGCAAACAGATTAGGCGGAAATTCGCTTCTGGATACGATAGTTTTCGGACGGCGGGCAGGAATAGATATGGCGGAGTACATTAAAAATGTTGATTTTGGCAAGTTTGACGAATCTGCGGTCAGAAGGGACGAAGAGATATTCGAAAACATTAAGAAATCAGCGGGTAAGGAAAGACACGGTTTGCTTAAAGCGGAGCTGCAGGAAGATATGCGCAAGAACGTCGGCGTGTTCAGAGAAGAATCCCTTATGAAAAAAGCCATAGAAAAGATAGAAGAGCTTAAAGAACGCGCAAAAAATATCGGAGTTGACGATAAATCGCATCTTTTTAATACGGATATTGTCGAAGCATTCGAATTTAAAAATATATTGCTTATAGCAGAAATTATAGCCAGAGGCGCTATAATGAGGCAGGAGTCTAGAGGAGCCCATTATAGAAATGATTTTCCGGAAAGAGACGATGATAAATGGTTAAAACATACAATAGCAAAATTAAATGCAAGCGGCGGAATTGATTTTGATTTTAGTCCGGTAACAATTACAAAGTTCAAACCGCAGCCGAGAACGTATTAACAGGTTATAAAAAATTCAAGTTGTAAAAAATTACGGATACGTAAACATAACTTGCGTTATCCAATATCATAACACAGATACTAATCGGAGATTATAGCTTAAGGAGTCGCAAATAATGGAGTTCACAGTTAAAAGTTATAGATTTAATCCTGAGATTGACGAAAAGCCATATTACAAGGAGTATGTACTTAATGATTTTCCCGGTATGACGGTTTTAAATGCGTTAATGAAGGTTAAAGCAGAGATTGACGGAACGTTAAGTTTCAGGAGGTCATGCAGAAGCGCTATTTGCGGTTCATGCGCTATGAAAATAAACGGTATTACCAAACTTGCGTGTAAAACGCAGGTAAGCGCAGAAATTGAAAAATTTGGCGTCATAAAAGTGGACCCTCTCGGCAATATGCCTATAATAAGAGACCTTATAGTTGACCAGGAAGTCTTTTTTGATAAAATTAAAGAAATTAAACCATACCTGCTTGGGAAAACAGACCATATAGACGACGATTTTAAAGCGTTAAAAGAAGGCGAAAAAATCAAACAGCCTGTATATTATAAAACCGAGTTTCAAAATTTAACGGGAAACAACGATACCCCTAACTGTATATTATGTGAATGCTGCTATTCTGAATGCGGAGGCGTCGTAGCAAATTCAAAATATTTAGGACCTGCCGCTCTTGCTAAATTATACAGATACAGCGAAGACCCGAGAGATAATGATAAAAACGGTTCGCGGCTTGTGAACGGGTCAAAATCGGCGGGAATGTTTGACTGCGTTCATTGTCAGGCTTGCGAGGAATTCTGCCCGAAGGGAATTTCGCCGGTTAAAGTGATTGTTAGAATGCACGAAAAAGCTATTAAAAACTCCATAACTTTTTCTAAAGGCGCAAAACATATTATCGGTATTGCAAGGTCTATTCAGGAAACAGGAAGACTTGATGAAATCAAAGTAGCAGTGGATTCTGTCGGTATATCCGGCATTTTAAACGACTTACCGGTTGCTATAGGCGCAGGACTTAAAGGAAAGATGCCCCCTCTCAGACTTAAACTTATAAAAGATATGGAAGATATTAGAGTGGCCTTTAAAGACTTAAATCTGGAGGAAAAACATGATTAATTACGCATACTATCCGGGCTGCGTTGCGCAGGAAAGCGGAAAAGAATTAGATAACTCTACAAGATTTATTGCAAAAAAACTTGGCATCAATTTGATTGATATGCCTGAGGCGTCTTGTTGCGGCGGAGGCGTAGTAGATGGATTTGACCATAATTTAAAATTATATATAAATGGAAGAACATTAGCTTTGGCTGAAAAGTTGGGATATGATATTTTAACCGTATGTAATACTTGTACTTTAACATTAAGCGAAGTTAACGAAGAACTTATTAATAATCCCGAATCCCTAGAAAAAACGAATGCCTATCTTTCTAAGATAGGGCTTAAATATAGCGGTACCGTCAAAGTTAAGCATTTGCTTTACATAATCAGGGATGAAATAGGATTGGATAAACTAAAGCAAGCCGTTACCTATACTTTAGACGGTGTTAAGGTTGCTCCTTTTTACGGATGTCATATACTGAGACCCAGCAGCGTCGTAAAGTTTGACGATGTTGAAAATCCTTCCGGGTTTGAAGAATTAATAAAGGCTTTAGGCGCCGAACCGGTTTCTTATGTAAGAAGAACTAAATGCTGCGGATTTCAGACTATACTTGTTAACGAGGTTACTTCCACTTCTTTAGCAGGAAATGCTATTTATGAGGCTCAGCAAAACAAGGCAGATGTCATGGTTACGCCGTGCCCTTTATGCCATCTGAGTTTAGACACATATCAAGGCGTGGCTGCTATGAATATAAATAAGAAATTATCGCTTCCTGTATTGCATCTGCCGCAGCTTATAGGCGTTGCGCTTGGCGGCAGCTATGCAGAAATGGGTTTTTCAAGACATAATATTTCTTTCAGGGCGGTAATGTCTAAGATTAAACAAAATAAATTAAAATAAATTATATAAAAATTAAAAGGAAGGAAAATAGATATGTCTGAAAGTATAGATTTAATTCTGAAAGCGTTAAAGGGATTTTCGATTATAGCGCAAGAAAAATTAGATGATTATGTTGATATTTCCGACGAAGAAAGCAAGGAATCGGCAGAACAAATCATTGACATAGTCACGCATGAATCTTCCATTATTTTACATGGACTAAAAGAAAAGGTATCGGATATACTTTTAGACGAAATGAACTTTGCCACCACTTACGATATTGATGAGTTAACTAAAAAAATTCAAAAATTGGAAGCTAAGATTGACGAATTAAATAAGAAAATAAAGTAAGCAGCAATAGCAGCTTTTTTTTAAATGCGTTTCATTAAGCGGCGCTTTTTTTACCAAAAAATTCTTTTTTATGATTAGTTTACCGGTTTCGTATATTTTGGTTCATTAAGAAGCGGCGCTTTTCTTTTATTAAAAATTATCAGAAATTTAAGCAGAAAAAATCTGACTTCTTTCATTTTTGGTAATTTTTATATTCAATTAGAACCTCAACATTTGATTTTATTTTAAAATATGTTTTGATTGTGTTTCTTATAAATTTTATATCTTTCATGCTAAATATTTTCCCTTTATTATCCGTAAAAAAAATAAAAGTAGGCATAAAAATTTCATCCGTATTTTTCTGTACTCCATAAGCAATATGTTTAAATATATTGCCTTTCAGCAAATTATTTTTTTGAACGGATATAAATTCGTTTATATCTGAAGTTTTTATTTTTATATTTCTGGAACCGTATATCTCAATACAGATATCTATTATTTTATATATATTTTTATTTTCTTTTGATGATATAAAGATATAGTGCGAATCGGCGAATTCTTTCAGATTTAATTCTATTTCATTTTTTATGTCCTGAATTGTATTGCTTTCCGAATCAAGTTTGATAATATCCCATTTTGTAAAGGCGATTAAGAACTGTTTTTTCTCAACCGTTACCAATTTTAGCAGGGACAAATCATCATGGGTTAAGCCATGCTGTATATCAATAAATACACATACTATGTCTGCCCTTTCAATTGAAGAAATTGTCTGTTTTTGAAAATTTGCCGAATTAAAATCAAGTTTGGATTTTTTTCTGATGCCGGCGGTGTCTATTAAAATTATTTTTTTGCATTTATAATTAAATACAGAATCTATAGAATCTCTTGTCGTGCCAGGTTGAGCGCCGGTCTGTATCAGATTGTCTTTTAATACGGTGTTGATATAAGTCGATTTACCGCTGTTAGGTTTGCCGACTATTGCAATTTTGATAGTCTCATCAACATTCTTATCTTTTTTGCATTTGAGATTAGAAGATTTAAATTCTTCAACGATTGACTCAAGCACATCGTCAATGCCTATAGAATTTTCTGCGCTCAGAGCAAATTTATTTTTTATCCCTATTTTTCCGAATTCCGACAAGGCATTTTCAATATTTTTTATAGAATCAACTTTGTTAATCAATAAAAAAACATTAACCCCGTATTTAATAAAATTTCTGTAAATTTCAATATCTTCAGGAATAAGTCCCGCTTTGTAGTCCACTACGAGCAGAAACAAGTCAACCTTTTCCGCGTATTTAAACACCATATTTATTATTTGTTTTTCTAATTCGTTAGCGGGATGCAGATTAAACCCTCCTGAATCCGCAAGCAAAAAATCAGTATTCATATAAGATACTTCTTTTGTGTTAACATCGACAGTCGTTCCTGCAATATCGGAAGTATGGGCAGTTTTCGCACCTATCAGCTTATTAAAAATGGTGGATTTGCCTACATTGGGCCTTCCTATAAGCATTGTCATAAATTTATTTTTGTTCATATTATTTTATTAATTCCTTATTTATTATTTTCTTCGGATAACCGGTTTAATGCGGCTGACGCGGCAGATTGTTCAGCATGCTTTTTTGTTTCGCCTTTGCCATAGCCGTAAATTTTATCATTGATTTTTACGCATACCGAAAATATACTTCTGTGGTCGGGTCCTTCTTTGTTTAAAACAAAATATTGCGGCACGGTGTTATGTTTTTTTTGGATTAACTCCTGCAATGCCGATTTGCAATCGGTTTCTATATTTGCATTTTTATTGTTAAAATTTGCAAGACTTGAAAAATAGCTGCTGTATTTTAAATGATTTAACAAGAGCGTCTTTGCCGTATTGTATGAGGAATCTAAAAAAATAGCTCCTGCAATAGATTCATATACATTGCCTATTATTCTTTTTTTATTCCTGCCTCCTGTAAGAATTTCACCTTTTTCCATAATAATATAATCGTTGATTGTTAATTTTCCGGCTATTTCAGCCAGATTATCCAAACTTATAAGAATTGCTTTCAATTTTGATAAGTCGCCTTCATTATACAAAGAGAAATATTTATATAAAACCTCTGAATAAATTGTATTTATTACAGAATCTCCAAGAAATTCCAACCGTTCATAATTTGTTTCATTATTAAAAGACTTATGGATTAATGCAGTAATTAAATATATTTTGTTTTTAAATGTATAGCCTATAAGTTTTTCAATGGTATTAATCTGGTTTATATCTAACAGAGCGGTTATATCAGATGATGTTTCGTTATCGGTATTCGGCGTATTGCCGTTCATTTTAATAAGTTTTTCATTGTTTCTTTTATGAGATTCTATCATATCATACATTTAATAATTATATCCGATTATATTAAATTATGTGAAAAAACTATATCTCGATTACTCCGCCGCCTATAACTTTAATACCGCTGTATAAAACAGCCGATTGCCCGGGGGTTATAAATTTGACGGGTTGTTTAAATGTAATTTTTACCCTGTATTTCTTAAAATCTTCGTCCGTTCCGTTTTCTATTGCAGCATTTTTTAAATTAACCGAGTTTTTACGGTGGTGATAACTTTCAATATTTTGATAATCGTTTTGATAATCGGCATTTTTATAATTTTTGCCGTTATTTTTATCATCGTTTGTTATGATAATTGTTTTCGGTATTTCATAATTTATAATTTCCGCAGAACATTCGTAATTTAAAGAAGAATATCTTATTTTTGCAGTTAAGTTTAATTCTGAAAGCATATTTTTATATCCGTCATTGATAAAATTAAAATCATTTATGTAAAGTTCCGAGCCGAGGCATTCGTTCATGGTTCCGACAAATATATCTTTTGTCGCGGAGTCTATTTTAATTACATATAATGGATTAACAGAAGATATTCCCAGTCTTTTTCTCTGTCCTATGGTATATTGAAATATCCCGTTATGTTTTCCGATAATTTTGCCGGACATATTTCTAATGCAGCCGCTATAACGGTTATAAGTTTCGTAACTGTTATAGCTGCCGTTGTTGTCTTCGCTGCCGTTACTGCATGGGTATTGCAATTGTTCTAATATAAATTTATGATAATTTCCATCCGGTATAAAACAGATTTCAACACTGTCTTTCTTTTTTGAAATTTCGTTAAATCCATTTTCCAGCGCTATTTTTCTAATTTCGGATTTATGTAAATTGCCCACTGGGAAGATTAGTCTGCTTAATAATTCTTGATTTAAATTATATAAAACGTACGACTGGTCTTTTAAGGGGTCTTTTGCTTTTATGAGATTAAACCCGCCGTTTAATTTTTTTGTTATCCTTGCGTAATGTCCGGTCGCCAGATAATCTGCGCCAAGCTGTGCAGCTCTTTTCAGCAAAATATCAAATTTTAAAATCTTATTGCATAATATGCATGGATTCGGTGTTTTTCCTTCAAGATATTCTTTAGTGAATTGAGCAATAACATTTTCTTTAAATTCATCTTCAAGATTTATAACAAAATGCGGTATGCCTAATTTTACGCAAACCCTTTTTGCGTCAATTAAGTCTGAAACGGAGCAACAGCTTTTCTCAGCCGGCTCTTTATTGTTTAAGTCTCCGATAAGGCGCATTGAGAGTCCAATAACATTAAAACCTTTATTTTTCAGTATAATAGCGCTTACAGAACTGTCCACGCCTCCTGACATGGCAATGGCAACGGTTTTTTTCACATTTTTCATATATAACACGTTATCAACTCAGGCACTGTTCAATAATCTCGTCAAATTTAAGAATATCGGGTTGAATTTCTTCATATGATATCGCCCCCGCCTCATTCATAGCACATACTAAATCTTCCCCTGAAACATAAATTGTATTAGAGGGTTCTATGAGTTTTCCGTTGACTATAACGCATGGAGCATCAGGGTCATCGGTGTTCTTATAAATTTCAGGTATAATGTTTATTGTAACATTTTTATAATAATTCATCATAAGCCATACTATAGAAGTGTACATCCTGCACCTTCCGTGAGGCGGATTTTTAGTAATAATTTTAACAATGATTCTCTCCATTTTTTCTTTCACTCCTGATTTTTTAGTGTTATGTTTCTTTTATATTCCTGTTAGGTTTTTACTTAATATAAAATGTGTAATAATCATATTTAATGTTCAAACTCAGATTGTGTTTTTACTTAGCTTAATTATATTAATTATATAACCATGTTTAAAGTAGAATTGTGTTTTTACTTAGCTTAATTATAAATATATTTAAATTAAGATGATGTTTTTTGCCTGACTTATTTATAATCATATTTAAAAAAGATATAAAATTTGTTATATTAGTATAACTATGCAATAATACAATGATATAATTGTGATATGTCAGCTTGATTTTTCATTATATAACATAATTCTAATAATTCAAAAAAAAATTATTAAAATTATTAAAATTATTAATATTGCTAAAATTATTAAGAAATATATAATTTAATGTTTAAAAGCATAAAAGAAGATATTAGTTCAGTTTTTGAAAGAGACCCCGCGGCAAGAAGCACTTTAGAGGTTTTGCTTTGCTATCCCGGGCTTCATGCGATATATTTTCATAAAATATCACATTTTTTATGGATTCATAATGTTAAACTGCCGGCAAGATTAGTATCTCAGTTTGCAAGATTTATTACCGGTATAGAAATTCATCCCGGAGCCAAAATAGGCAGAAGGTTTTTTATAGACCACGGCATGGGGGTTGTTATAGGGGAAACGGCTGAAATAGGCAATGACGTTACAATATATCACGGGGTTACGCTGGGAGGAATAAGCTGGAAAAAAGAAAAGAGGCATCCGACCATTGAAGATAATGTTATGATAGGAGCAGGAGCAAAAATATTAGGTCCGTTTACGGTGGGTCATGACAGCAAGATAGGTTCTAATTCCGTCGTTGTCAGCGGCGTTCCTCCTCACTCTACGGTGGCAGGGGTTCCGGCTAAATCTATTAAGAGAGACGAATCTGAAGTTCATGACCATGTGGATCTCGAACATCACAAACTTTTTGACCCCAATTACTATGAGATTGAAACATTAAAGCAAAGAATTACCGAATTGGAAAATAAAATAAAAAATATGGATATAAATTCAAAAGCTAAATAATTCAAACTGACAAAATATGAGATTATCTTCCAGAGGTCAATATGCCGTAAGAGCCATTATCGACCTTGCATATAATTCAAAGAATAATAGCGTGCCGATTAGTTTAAAAGATATTGCTAAGCGCGAGTCTATATCTTTAACCTATTTAGAACAGATTTTTTTTACATTGAAGAAGGCAGGGATAGTTAAAAGCCTTAGAGGTCCCGGCGGCGGCTATCTCCTTAATCAGGAGCCGTCCAAAATATTTATAGGCGACCTGATTGCTTCCGTTGAGCCTATTGACATTATAAGCTGCGTCAGCAAAGAACATAATAAAAAAGGATGCGAAAGGCAATCTATATGCTTAGCTTTTGACATGTGGAATTCTATATCTTCTAAAATTATAGAGTTTCTTAATTCAATTTCTATCGCAGATGTTATATCAGAATATAATATTAAGAATAATTATAATATTAAGAATAATGACCTGCCGGAAATTTTAAAAAGTGCCGATAAAAATTGTAATAAATCGTAAATAATTACAATACAATATAATATAATAAATTGATATAAAGCATAATAGATTTTGATATGGTACAATAGTTACAATGTAATACAATAAATTGATATAAAGCATAATAAGTTGTGATATAGCATAATAAATTACAATACAATGTAAGTAAAATGTAAGTAAATTGTAAAATAAATTTAAACATAACAATGCCAAGGATTTATTTAGACTATAACGCTACAACGCCTTTAGACCCGGATGTCTTAGAAGGCGTATGCGATGTTTTAAAGAATGTTTCCGGAAATCCCTCCAGCCTTTATGAAGAAGGAAGGACGGCAAGAATTTTGCTCGAAGATTCAAGGCAATTTATTAAATTATTTTTAGATGCCAATTCTGAAGATGAATTAATTTTTACATCTTCTGGAACAGAATCTATAAATCTTGCTATCATAGGATATATCAATCGTCTCATGTCTATAGTTCAAAATAGAAAACTGCATATTATTACAACGGCGGTGGAGCATCATGCCGTTTTAAATACTTTTCAATTTTTGGAGACTCAAGGTATTGAGACCACATATATAGGCATAAATAACTTCGGCGAACTTCTTATAGATGAGCTGCTGTCGTCAATCAAAGAAAACACTGTTTTGATTTCGGTTATGGGCGCTAACAATGAAACAGGCACAATATTTCCGTTAAAAAATATTATAAACGAAATAAAAAAAATAAATGAAAATATTGCGGTACACAGCGATGTTGTGCAGGTTATCGGAAAACATTATTTTTCCCTCAAAGATACGCCTTTGGATATGTGCAGTTTTTCAGGTCATAAATTTTATGCTATGAAGGGCAATGGCGTGCTGTATATTAAAAAGGGCATTAAAGTTGCTCCTATAATACACGGGGGGCATCAGGAACGCGGCTACCGAGGCGGTACAGAGAACACTGCAGGAATAGTTTCTATTGCAAAGGCTTTAGAAATAGTTAAAAATAATGCGGAAGAAAATCTTAAAAAAATAAATTTTTTGGGTTCTATGTTTTTGGATAAATTATTTTCTGCCGTAGATAATGTCAGATTAAACGGTCATCCTGTAAATAGACTTAAAAATACTATAAACATATCTATCGACGGAATAAAGGCCGAAACACTGCTATTTAATCTTGACCTTTACGGTATCAGCGCTTCTGCAGGTTCTGCGTGTAATGCAGGAGCATTGGTTAAATCCCACGTTCTTGAAGCTCACGGGTACGAAGACGCAAGGGTTCAATCCGCCATAAGATTCAGCATAGGCAGATGGACGACCGAAGATGATATAGAATATGCTGTAAACGCTGTAAAAAAATCCGTGCTTAAATTAAGGTCTCTGCAGTGAATAAATAAATTGAATAAAGTGAATAAGCTGAACAGACAGCTGAATAACAGCAGAAAATAGGTCGTAATGGATGATTTTTTCAATTATTTAGATAATGAAATATTAAAATTTAAATCCGGCGGCAGTGAAGCAAACTGCGCCGTTATATCCTCAGGCTGCAAGTTAAACCAATTTGAGGCGGGCCAATTTGAATCATTATTGAGAAATCGCGGATTCAATATTATAGATGCCTCTAATCTGCACAAAATTGACGAGCATATAATACATATACATCTGTTTCTTATCAATACGTGTTCCGTCACGGAAAAAGCAGATAATGAAACAAAAAGAATGCTCAACAGGATAAAAAACAAATATCCGCTTAGCGCTATTATTCTTACCGGATGCTTTGCCCAGCTGAATAAAGAAACTTACACTAAAGATGAATATAAAAACTCAGGATTCAAATTAATAGATAACGTAAGTAAACTAAATATACTGACAAATTATAACAATTCCAAGCATAATAATAATATAGCGGATACAAAAAAAACGCTTATTTCTGCACAAAAAAGACTAAGAGCCAATTTAAAAATACAGGAAGGATGCGATATAAAATGCTCATTCTGCATAATACCTAAGGCAAGACCAATACACTGGTCATTAAATTTTAACGAAGTTTTGTCTTCTATAAGGGAATATTATGAAGCCGGATTTAAAGAAATTATTATATCGGGAATGAATATAGGTTCTTACAATAGTTCTGACGCCAAATCGGAAAAGAATTTTAATGCCCTGCTGTCTGCTATAGAAGAGCTGAATATTCCGGTGAAAATAAGGATTAGTTCTATCGACCCCATTCATTTAAATGACGATTTAATAAATATTCTGGCAAACAGTAAAAAAATACAAAACCATTTTCATATTCCGCTGCAGAGCGGTTCAAACAAAATATTGAATGCAATGAAAAGGAATTATACTTTCGAAGAGTATCTGGCTATAATAAACAAAATAAATTCAAAAATTAAAGATGCCGCTATAGGTACCGATATAATTTCAGGTTTTCCCGGAGAGACCGAAGAATATTTTGCGGAAACGCTAAATAATTTAAACAAATTGGACATATATTATATGCACATATTTTCCTATTCGGATAGAAAAGGAACGGAGGCGTTTCTTATGAATAGCAAAATTAAAATAAATCCAAAAATAATAAAACAAAGAACTGCGATTTTAAGGGATGTTTCATTAAACAAAAAAGATAGTTTTCATAAAAAATTTTATGGTAAAACGTTAAGTTTTTTAAGTCTTTCAAATGGCCAGGCAATAAGCTCAAATTATATAAAAGGAAATATAATATACGGCGCAAACGAAATAACGGCAAGCCAAGATGAACGTGAAGATTATTATGAAACGGATGAAATACGCCATGCCCGAGAAATCCCGCCAAATACCTTTTTTGAAGGTATGCTTATAGAAAAAGACGGCTCGTATGAACAGAATGAAGGAAGATGTAATGTTCTGTTCCTGAAAAAAAGCGCTGAAGTATAGCATAGCATGGCATAGCATAACAATATAGCGAAAATACAGCAAAAATTCAAAAACGCGTTTACTCGTATCTTAAGGCTTCGACAGGATTCAAATTTGATGCCTTATAAGCGGGATAAAAGCCGAAAAATACGCCTACCGCCACTGAAAATATAATAGATATTATAATAGGTTCAATGGTTAATATTGTATGAAGCGGCGAGATAAGCGAAATTAAATCGGATATACCTACGCCGAGTCCTATACCCAGTACTCCTCCAAATAGACTTAAGACCGACGATTCAATTAAAAACTGTTTCAGAATATCGTTCTTTTTTGCCCCTACCGCCATTCTTATGCCGATTTCTTTTGTTCTCTCTGTAACGGATACAAGCATAATATTCATAATTCCGATGCCTCCTACCAGCAGAGAAACGGCGGCTACGGCTGCTAAAAGTATTGTAAATATCTGAGCGCTTGAGCCGGCCGTCTGAGCAATTTGAGTTAGATTTCTTACGTAAAAATCGTTAGGTTTATGAGGGGGAATATGATGTCTTTGTCTCAAAAGGGCAGTTATTTGATTCTGAGCCAACCCCGTATCTTTTTTAGATTTTGCCGATACCATAATGATATTCACCCATGATATACCTGCTATTTTTTCCATCATTGTGGTTATGGGTATAGCTACTATATCATCCTGGTCCTGACCGAATGCGTTAAATCCGATGGCCTTTAATTCCCCTATGATTTTAAACGGTACATTGTGTATTAAAACGATATGACCGACGGGATTCATAAGACCGAAGAGCTGTGTCGCAACAGTCGTTCCTATTACAGCGACATTTGCTGCGGTATCATCCTGCTGCTTATCAAAAAACTCGCCTTTAGTTACAGGCCATTTTTTTATTACGGGAAATGTCGAACTTGTTCCCATGACGGATGTACCCCAGTTGTTACCTCTCCATATGACCTGCTCATTCATTCTTATATTTGCTGCGTCAGTTTTTACGGCGGGCAGTTTTCTTATCGCTTTAGCATCCTGCAAAGTCAGGGTGGACAGTTCTCCGAAGCCGGTCTGCACACCGCCGAGATTAGACGAACCGGGAAGAATTATTAAGAGATTAGAGCCGAGAGCATTAATAGCGTTCTGAACCGAAGCCGATGCACCCTGACCTATGCTGACCGTAGCAATTACCGATGCAACGCCTATAATTATTCCGAGCGTCGTAAGGAAAGACCTGGCTTTATTCCTGGCAAAAGTTTTAAAGGCAGATTGTATATCAAGTAATATAGGAAATTTCATGATTTTTTTATATCATTTTTAATTTAATTACGATAGATGCCAATTATTTATTAATGGCGCATATTGTTATTTAATTTATTTATATTTATATTTTTATTTGCCGCTATAATATATTTTTATATTTCAAAAAATATTAAGAATAAATATATAAAAAACGGTGTCGGTCCATAATTTATATTAATTTACAATTTATTCATTTAGAAAAACGGTGTTTGTCGTTAATTTTATTTAATTATCAATTGTCGACAATATGACCGTCTTTGACTATTATATGTTTTTTTGCAAAAGCGGCTACATCCGGTTCATGCGTGACAAGTATTATTGTGACGTTTCTCTCATCGTTTATTTTTTTAAAAAAAGACATGAGTTCGTTGCTTCTCACGGAATCAAGGTTGCCTGTCGGTTCGTCGGCCATAATTATTGAGGCATTGTGAACTATTGCCCTTGCAATAGCGACTCTTTGCTGCTCCCCGCCGGATATCTGATTGGGGAAATTATTTTCTTTGTTTTCCGCAATATCAACTAAACGCAGAGCTTTTTTCGCTTCAATATTAGCCTCTTTATGCGGTACGCCGGCATAAAACAGAGGCAATTCAACATTTTCTATTATAGAAAGTCTCTGAATGAGGTTAAAACCCTGAAATACAAAGCCTATTTTTTTATTCCTTATATCAGCCAGACGGTCTTTGCTCAGCGTAGAAACATCTTCGTCTTCAAGAAAATATTTTCCGGAAGTAGGCTGGTCTAAACAGCCGAGGATGTTCATTAATGTCGATTTTCCGGAACCTGAAGCGCCCATAATTGAAAAAAACTCCCCTTTATATATAGTTAGATTAATATCTTTCAAAGCCTCGTAATTAATTGTGCCTGTTTTATAAATCATCCCTATATGCTCAAGTCTTATTACCGTTTTGTTTATATTGCCGTCCATTTTTTAATGAAAAATTATTTAGTTAATTTAGTTTAATAATGTTTAATTAAAAGAACATTTTTCTTTTTGGTCCGTGAAACTGCTGATTTTGTAAATTGCCTGGCGTATTTAATCCCGTTATAACTTCGGAACCTTTCTTTATTTTTTTTGAAATTACTTCGGTATAACTGTTGTTATTAATTCCTAATTTTACAATAACAGGGACAGGTTTATGTTTTTCTAAAATCCAGACCACGCCCTCGCCTGATTTTAATTCATCGGTAATTTTATTTAGTATGTATTTATTTTCATTTGCGGGAACAAATCTCAGCGCCGTATTCGGCACGGCAATCACATTCGATTTTTTTTCGATATAAATTTTAGGTATAGCGGTCATACCGGGTAAAAGTAAATGATTTTTATTGTCAAAAAAAATAGTTACGTTATAGCTTACAACACCTGAAACGGTGGTTGGATTAATTCGCACGTTATGTACATATCCGTAAAATGTTTTATCGGGATACGCATATACCGTGAAAGAGACCTTGTCCCCTTTTTTTATACCTCCGAGGTCTGCTTCGTTTGTTGTAGTATCAATTTCCATTTTGCTTATATTTTCGCCGATAGTAAAAAGCGTCGGCGTCTGGAAACTTGATGCGACGGTCTGTCCGACCGCTACCGCAACATTTATAACAACGCCGTTAACAGGAGAATATATTTTGCAGTATGACAGATTTGTTTCATCAATCTTTAGCTGGGATTCGTCGGATGCCTCAATACTTTTTAAATATTTTAGCTGAGCTATGTCTTGAAGATAAATGCTTTTTGCATTTTGTTCAGTTGAATGGGATATTAAATTTTCCGCCCATAATTTTTTATCCCTGATGTAGGTTAGTCTGTCGTAATTTAATAATGCAATCTGTTTCTGGATATTTGCCTGTGCCGATGATAATGTCGCTTTATCCATATTTACTCTTTCAGTAAACGTTGTAGGGTCTATTTCTGCTAAAAGCTGCCCTTTCTTTACTCTGGTGTTATACCAGACGTCAAGTTTGCTGATAAGACCTGAAACTTGAGCTCCTACATTTATTGTGTTAACAGGATTTATCGTGCCGGTCGTCAGTACCGATTTTTGAATAGTTATAGGTTTTATCCTATATAAATTATAAGAATATGACGGCGCGCCCGTTTTTTTTATTAAATATACCGCTAAACCGATAGCTATCAAAATAATAACGATAACTGCGTATAATTTTTTCTTGCTTTTCATCAGAATTTAAATCTCCGTAAATTATAAATTTATATAAATTATGAACTGTCCGGTTATAAATAATATATTAATCAATAGATTAAACAGATTAGTTATTAGTCAGCTAATATGTAATATTTTACTTGGTTAGTATGAGAGTCGATTAACCGGTAAAAATTGCCGCATTTTCAATCATTTTTAGATAAATCATTTTAAATTAGATGCATCATGTAATTAATTAAATAAATGAATAATTTTAAATAGTGATGTATAAGCAGACCAAAATATGAACGCATCATGTAATTAATTAAATCATTTTAAATAGTGATGTATAAGCAGACCAAGGTCTGAATACAGCTTAGCTTTTTCATAAAAATATGTAAATTCTGCATTTATATAATTTGTTTTGCTCGTTATATATTGAGAATTTGCGGTTACAAGCTGCACCATTGAGCCTACCCCCACCTGATAGCTTTTAAGAGCCAGTTTGTACGCCAGTTTTGAAGACACGACGGATTGGCGCAGAGCTCTTGCCGTCAAATATTGATTAATTATATTGTAGTAATCGTTAGAAACATCGTATATAAGATTATTTTTAACTAAACGTTTATTCCAGATGCTGCTATTTAACTGAGCTTTTGCGGCTCCTACCTGATTTTCCGTCAAAAATCCGTTAAATATAGGAATATTAACGGCTATACCAACTGAATAGTTTCTGTTTAAAGGAAAAGATGAATTTTCTCCGGTATAATTAAAACTTGCGCTTAAAGAAGGATAATAGCCTGAAACAGCCTGCCGTACCGAGGCGTTAGACGATTTAACCGCAAAAGCCGCCTGCTTTAGCTGAGGATTATGTTTAAGCCCTTTTGACAGCAGATTTTTTAATTTTGTTTTAAAAGATTTAAACGACACTGAATTTACAAAATGGTATCTGACCGCATTTTTACCGTTTTCAGGCGATAAGCCGATAGAATTTAAAAGCGCAAGTTTTGCTATTTTTACATTAAAAGTAGAATTTATATAAGATGCTTTAGCCGTTTCCATAGTAGCTTTAGCGGTTTCGGCGTCAAGCAGGTCTCCCGTCCCTACCTTATAAAAAGCATAAGCCGATTTATACTGAATCTCATCGTTTTTTAAATTTTCTCTGTCCGCTTGTTCTAACTGTTGAGCCTCAAAATATGATTCGAAATCAAATACGACATTGTATAAATCGTTATTAATAGTGAGATTGTATGCATATTTCTGACTCAGCATATTATATTTTGATTGAAGATAATTATAATAACGCGAACCGAAAGAATATAATTCCAATGTAGCGTTAATACTTCCGCTGTAATTATTTACAAAATAATTTTGATTGACGTTTTGGATGAGCACTTGATTTCCGATAGTTTGAGCCTCTCCCTTGTTGTTCACATTCATGACGGTTTCTTTTGTGAATCCGGCATTAGCTGAAATTTGGGGATAATATTTATAGGTTGATTCGTTATTTAAATAGACATAATTAAGATAATTGTATTTGCCTGATAATATACCGGGGTAATTTGCCAAAGCTAATTTTAGCGCCTGTTTAAGGCTGATATATCTATTGCGTATCCCTGTATTTATAATCTTAAACGTTTTTTTAATTGCTGTTTTAGAAACAGGGATAAGATAGTTTCCAATATTGCTTTTGTTTTCGTAATATCCGGTATAGGCATAACCCGTTTTTTCTAAATAGCCCGTCTGACCTGTTTTTTTCGAAAGCTTTAATGTGCCGGAGTATGAAGCGGCAGTGCAGGATAACGAAAGAATTAACGAGACTGTTAAAAAAACGGAACATAACGCAAAAAATTTGGTATAATTAGACTTTGTTGATTTCATAATATTTTTTAATTATTCTTCTATTAAATTTCCGATTTCATTCATAATGTTTTATTTACTGCATTATAGCATATTGAAACCGCATCTAGCACAACTAGTTTATATAAATTAATATAAATTAGTTCATATTAATGATTAATGGCATATATACGGCTCATATAACTATTATATAATTCTTATATATCTATAATAATGAATAATGATGTATGCATACAGTTTGTATAACTTAATATAACCTTTATATAACTATAATAATGGTGTATGCGGCAGCTTGTATAATTTCAGAGAATTTTTTTGACTTAGATTTTATTTATTATATAGCTTTATTATAGTTTTATTTATAATTTTATTATAGCGCCGTTTTGTAAACTCGGTATAAACAGTTTTATTTACAATTTATTATAATATTAAACAAAATAAAAACCGACATGAAAAATTTAAAATTTCATCTTATAAGTCTAGGATGCCCAAAGAATCAGGTTGATTCTGAAGATATGTTTACTATTTTAAAAAGAGAAGGGCTTATTTTTAGTCCTGAAATTTTAGGAAGCGATATATGCATAATAAATACATGCGGTTTTCTTGAGAAAGCCAGAAAAGAATCTATCGATATAATAGTGGAAACTATCAATCACAAACTTGAAGGCGGTATTAAGCATATAATAGTAACGGGATGTATGGTCAACAATAATAAAGATGTCCTTATAAAAGACTTACCTGAAGTTGATTATTTTTTATCTACCTTTGACGAAACTGCTATTGCCGATATTGCAAAAAAACTCAATACAGATTCGAATGTAAATGTAAATACAAATATAAATATAGACTTAAATGCGAATGCGAATACCAATAGCAATACCAATGCAAATACAAATTTTAATACGGATACTAATAGTCAATTTATAGAAAGAGAGCATTTTAATCTAAAAAGAACGGCTTATTTAAAAATTTCGGAAGGATGCGACAGACATTGTTCTTTTTGTGTAATACCGTCAATAAGAGGTGTTTATAAATCCAAAAATATTGAAGATTTGAAAAAAGAAGCATTGTATTTGTCAGAAAACGGCGTGAGAGAATTAATAATAATTTCTCAGGATATTTCTTATTATGGCGTTGACCGCAATATCAAAGACGGTCTATACACTTTATTAAAAGAGCTGATAAAAATTAAGAAAATAAAATGGATAAGGCTTATGTATATTTATCCCTCTCTTATAACCGAGAATTTGATATCGCTTATTAAAAATGAAGAAAAAATTCTTAAATATGCCGATATGCCGGTTCAGCACATAAGCGACAATATATTAAAATTGATGAAAAGAGCAACCGCTCAAAAAACTATATTAAGGCTGATTGAGAAATTTAAAACAGAAATTCCGGATATTGCGCTGAGAACGTCACTGATATGCGGCTTTCCTGGGGAAACTGAAGATGATTTTAATGAATTGCTGTCCTTTGTCAAAGAAACAAAGTTTGATAATCTTGGAGTTTTTAAATATTCAGACGAACGAGATGCAGCATCTTTTGAGCTTAAAAATAAGATAGGCGTAAAATTAAAAAACGAAAGATATAAAACGCTTATGGAGCTGCAAAATTCATTGCTGCCTGAAATATTTGCAAAATATAAAGGAAAGCAGTATGAAGCGATTATAGATAACGAGCATAGCGGTAAAAATATTATCCGGACAAGAACTTACTTTCAGGCGCCGGATATCGACGGCTGCACTTATATCTATTCCGAAAATAAAGGCGGAATAACCGGCAAAATAAACGGCGGGATAACTAATGCCGGCGTCATGAAAGGCGTCATAAAAAAGAATGAAGAAGCCGATTTTTTACGGATAAAAATCACGAAACAAAAAGATTATGATTTATACGGTATTGACTGCAGTCAGAAAAATTGAAACAAATTTAAATAATAAAGATAAATGAACGTTTATTGTACAGATAAAATATTCAGGTAAACAAATGGATAATATCGCTAATCCTTTAAAAAACGATAAAGAACTTGTGTTTCCGCATATTTTCCAGTTGTCTGCATCTGCAGGAAGCGGCAAAACGCATAATCTTTCCCTCAGATATGTTCAGTTTCTTTTGTCTTCTAAAATAAAATCAAATAATACTAACACAAATAATTTAAATAATATTATAGCTATAACATTTACAAACAAAGCTGCGGGAGAAATGAAAGACCGCATTCTGAATCTGCTCAAGTCTATTGCTATAGGAGACAAGGATGCGATAGAACAGGTTAAAAAAGTGATAGACATAAATTACGAAATTACCGGCACCGGCAGCAGCGCGAATACAAAAAATATTCAAGAAAAGGCTTTGTTTATTGCAGATAACATCATTAAAAATTATTCAGACTTTAATGTGAAAACAATAGACAGTTTTTTAACGGATATAATTAAAGCATCTTTACTTGAGACCGATATAAAACCCGGGTTTAATATAATTATGAATCCGACGTCTTATATAGAATATGCGTTAGACAGTCTGCTTTTAGATGCATCGGACGCGTCGGTTCCGTCAAGCGCATCAGACTCGGCTGAATGGTCAAACGGGTCAGACGGGCCAGACGGAAACAAAGGCAGAGAAATAAAAAATATGTTTAAGGAATTCATTAAAAATTACACGGTTATAGAAGGCAAAAGCAGTTTCAATCCGCGCAAGGCAATCGTAGAAACGATAAAAGAATTAAGGAATATTGAAAATACGGAAGGTAAATATTTCAGCGTCCCGAATGACGAAGATTATTTAATTAAATCGCATGATTATATAGAAAAAAACATTAACGGCATATACGAAAGACCTTTCGAAACAGACGATGTGCATGATTGCGGCGGAAAATTGCAGGAATTGGTTAATTCAATAGAGGCTTTCAACAATATAAATATATCAGATAACTTTGAAGTTAGAACGGCAGGAAAAGCAAAAACAGTTTCTCAATCCCAATCTAAATCTCAAGCAAAATCTAAAGCTAAAGGGATAGCTTTGAATAAAAATGTATTAAAAGGGTTAGCGAAAATTTCAAAAATGGATTTCAGTTCGGCTTATCTTCTTAAAAAAGATATACGTCAACTTATAACAAATGCTAAAAGCTTAGAGGGCTTGGATAATTTAACTAATTTAGATAATTTAAATAATATAAATAAGCCGGATAGGTTAAATAATAATAATAAGTTTGATAAGTTTAATAATTTGAATAATGCGTCTGATTTTAATAATGAAGACAATCATAAAGAAACGGCTGTTAATGAAGCGGCGCTTATTTTAATCAGACTTCAGCAGACATGGGACAGTATAAGAGAAAGCATTAAAAATATTATTTTGACAGTCAACGGCATAAAATTTTATTCTTATATAAAAATACTAAAAGAAGTAAAAAAAATTATAGCGGAAAAATCTAAAAACGACGGCAATATATTTATAGATGAATTGAAAATAAAAATAAATGAATTGATAAGAAATAACAGAGTGCCTGAGATATATTTTAATATCGGAGAAAAAATTTATCATTATCTTATAGATGAATTTCAGGACACGGACAGGCTTCAATGGGAAAACATAAAAGCATTGGTCGGCAACAGCATTGCAAACGGCGGTACATTTTTTTATGTAGGGGATAAAAAACAGTCAATATATAGATTTAAAGGAGGAGACGCCGATTTATTCGATGAGGTTATGGACGATTTCCGCAGTGAAAATATTATCTACGAAAATAATTTTTACGAAGAAAAACTTTCTTATAATTTCAGGTCGAAAAAAGAACTTATAAGCTTTTTCAATCAAACTTTCAGCCCTGAAAATTTAGTTTCCCGCTTATTATCAAATTCCGTTCATTTTAAGGATTCTGTATGTTCAGATTCGCAGCTTTCAGCCGGCTCTATAGATAGTCTCGTAAATAAAAATATTGCACAGCTTATAAATACGGTATATAAAGACCATGAACAGGAATCACCCGACAAACTTTTTAAAAAGGAGAGCGGCGGCGGGCGCATTTATATTGAGAGGATTTTAGAAAAACAAAACGGGTATGACCAGACAGCACATGAGCAAACGGCATACGAACAGACGGCAAATGAGAGAACAGGATATAATAAAAACAGCGAAAAAGAATATATTTCCGATGATACAGGTAATGACGGCAGCAATGGCAGCGATAGCACTTTCGGCAACGCAGATATATTTTCTGATGATGCTTTAAATTCTCAGAAAATTAAAGAAATATGTTTAGAAAAAACTATAAATATAATAGAGGATATAAAAACCAGAAATTACAAATATAAAGATATTGCAATTCTGACACGCACAAATCAAGAATCAAGCAATATAGTTCTCAGATTAAAACGTGACGGAATACCGGCAGAATCGGAGCAGAACGCCGATATAAGAAATAACGCTCTGATTAAAGAAGTTATCAGTTTTATGAAATTTATAAATAAACCTTCCGATAATCTTTCTCTAATTAATTTTATAAGCGGTTCAATATTTGACTCCATGTTTAGTGCATCAGATTTTTTCGCCGCTTTTAAAAATGAGCTCAATTATTTCGTTGCGCAAAATAGAGATAAGAAGTTTATTTATCCGTATTTTAAAAAGTGGTTTCAAGAAAATATTGCACGGGATTATTATTTTGAACCTTTAATAAACAGCGCAGGCTATTACCCGCCTTACGATTTTGTATGTATGTTTTATCAAAAATTTAATATTTATGAAAATTTTAAAAATAATCTTGGATTCTTTATGCACCTTCTTGAACTTTTAAAAAACAGAGAACAGGAAAGTGAAAACAGTTTGGGAGAGTTTATAGATTTTTTTGAAAACGTTAAATCTGAAGAAAAATTATTTTTAGTTAAACTTAATTCTGACAAAGATGCCGTGAACGTTTTAACTATGCATAAATCTAAAGGTTTACAGTTTCCGATAGTTATTATTCCTTATGCAGGTTTAAAAGTTGACAGTCCGAATAAGATAATAGTTGATTATTTAAGTTCAAACAACATCGGCGGCAATGAGAACGGCGATTATACAGGCTGCGGCATTGCGCTTGACTATGCAGATAAAACAGGACAGAATTTTTTATTAAGCATCGTCAAAGTTCTTATTGAAAATATTGAAAATAGTGATGCGTTAAATTTAAATGATGAATTGAATGCTGATGCGTATTCAGATTTTGCAGAACGCTCGGAAATAAAATATGAAACAATTACATCTGAAACAAGCATGTATGAAACAAGCATATCTGAAACAAGTATGTATGAAACAATAACCGAAGAAGATAAAGCTGCCGTAAAATCTGTAGTTTCGTATATACGCCAAAAATCATTAAATTTTATAGACGAATTAAATCTTTTTTATGTAACGCTGACAAGAGCGGAAAATGAACTTTATATTTTATTGCCGCCCAAGATAGGTATTCATAAAAATAGATTAATAAATTTGTTTTTTAACGGCTGCATCGTCGTCAACAGCGCCGACGATAATATTATAAGTATTAATTAATTAATAAATAAAGAAAATAAATAAATAATATAGTCGCGGAAGAATAGCCATAAAAAATAATTAATAATTAATACTGTTTTATTATAACACAAGGTAATTGCAATGAAAATTTACGCTCTGACATATAAAGACTCTATTATTGAACATATAGCAGAAAAATTAATAGACGAAACTGACGGTGTTAACGACTCTAATTACGGCAGCAATGCGAGTTATAATGCGGATTGTAATCATTTTAATAATAATATTATAAACGGCAATACCGGCAGCAGCAATAGCGGCGATACTCAGAGCAGCTGCAGCGACGCTCGCGGCAGAGCGTATAATAATTACGCCGAAAATGAATATATAAAAAATAATATAAAAAAAAGTAAAACAGCAGGCAGAGATTTTTCGAAATATGCCGTAGTTTTTGCAGGAAAAAGGCCTGCTTTATATTTAAAAAATATCCTTTCTGATAAAATAGGCGCTCCTTACAAACCTCCGCATACTTTTTCAATAAATGAATTTATTAAATTTATCGCTGAAAAATCTTGCGGTATTCGAAAAGATATAAGCATTATTGATGCCGTATGGTTTTTATATAATATCACAAAGGAGATTTTTAAAGCGGAAAGTTATGTTTTAAATCAGAAAAATACTGCTGCTCCGGCAGGTGCGGCAGGCACAGGCGGTGATAGCAAAAATATTGATAAAAGTAATGACAGTATAAATATCAATATCGGCTTTAGAAATATAAAGAAATTCGATGATTTTTTTCCATGGGGACTGCAGCTGTTCAATGTAATTAACGAATTGGACGCCGAAGCTGTAAAAAATAGTGAGCTGAAATCTTTAAAATCTTATCTGCCTGATACGCCTGAAAGTGTCGGCAGATTTTATAACAGCTTGTCGGTGATACGCGAAAATTTTCACAATAAATTATACGAAAACAATCTGTCTTCGCCCGGGTTAGACTATATTGATGCGTTAGAATACATTAAGAGCGGCGCAAATATATTTTTAAAAAATATAAATGAAGATATAAGTGGAAATATAGATAATTTTAGAAATGGATTCAAAAAAATCTACCTTGCAGGATTTATCTCGCTTAATAAAACCGAAGCGTATATTTTTAAAACCCTTGCTGAAAGCAAAGACGCAGAATTTTATACTCAATTTGAATCTTTAAAAAAAGAGGAATATTCAAAAGATTATATTGTTTCAAAATTAATTAATGCACTCGGCAACCCTGAAATTGAGCCTATTTTTCCAAAAAATCTGCAGAAAAATTCGCAGAATAGCGATAATAGCACTATTTTAAATTTTCATGAAGGGTTCGATGTGCATTCTGAATTAGAATCGAAAAGAAATATAAATATTTTGGATAAAAGCAATTTTGTTCCGGAAACCAGCGCCATTATTTTACCAGATTCTAATACGCTGATGCCGCTTCTATATCATGTAATAAATTATATAGATTGCGATTACAATATAACTATGGGGTATTCCTTAAAACGAACGCCGCTCTATTCATTACTTGCTCTTGTATCTAAAGTTCAAGGAACAAAATTGCCGGAAAAAAATGAAAACGGTATAAGAAATAGCGGCACAGAAGAGAAGGATAGTAATAAAAAAAATAATCACGGATATAAATACGGATATAAATATAGATATTTTGCAAAAGATTATATTAATTTATTAAAACATCCGTATGTTAAGATGCTATGCGGTGAAGGCGCTGTTTCTGCGGCAAATGCTGCAGAAGAATATATAATTTCAAACAATTATAGCTATATTACGCTTAATGATATTGAAAACACGGTTTTGAGTTTTGATGTTCCTCTTAAAGACGCAGAAGACGCGGCGGCATGTGTCCGCAACACTATTTATAATAACGAAGACAAGGCTTTGTGCGCCGATGTTTCAGCCGACGGCAGCGGCAATGGCGGCTGTAATTACAATGATAATGAAAATACCCATGTTCTTATAGATACTGTAAAAAAAATTCATGAGCTATTTTTTATAAATTTTGAAGCAGATGAAACTACCCCTGAAAACTTTTCAAATAAAATATCTGAAATAATCAACAAAATAATAATTAATGAAAGCGATAGCAGCAGCGCCGCAGCAGACTACAAATCAGCGCCGGAATTCACGGAAAAGATAATAGAAATACTTAATATATTCGGCAATTCTTATTGCAGCAATGAAATAATGAAGCAAAAATCAATATTCAGATTATTTAAATATTATATAGATAATGAATTTGCCGCTTTTAAAGGCATACCTCTTAAAGGTCTGCAAATTATGGGGCTTCTCGAGACAAGAGCTTTAAAGTTCGATAAAGTTGTAATATTTGATGCAAATGAAGATATTTTACCTCCGGTAAAAAAATATGACCCGCTGCTGCCTTATACATTGAGAAAAAAATTAGGTATATTATGTTATACTGACTATGAGGCGTTATATAGATACTATTTTAGAAGATTAATTTTCGGAGCGCGCGAGGCTGACCTAATTTATATTAAAAACGATAATAAGATAAGAAGCAGATTTATTGAAGAAATTATATGGGATGAAGAAAAAAAAGCAAAAAAACTTGATATAAAAAATATAAACATATTAAGTTTTAAGACTGATATTTTACAAAAGAGCAGTTATGATTTTGAAATTAAAAAAAATAAACCGATATTAGAAATAATAGATAATATATTTAAAAAACTTTCCGTTACCGCAATAGATACATATATAAATTGTCCGGTGCAATTTTATTATAAATATATAGCCGGACTTTCCGAAGCGGATACAATAAAAACGGATTATATAAGGGCTGAGCGCGTAGGAATATTTGAGCACAGAGTTCTTAAGAAATTTTATGAAGATTTTTTAACGACGAAATATTTTAATAAAAACTGCGCAAATAGTACAAATATAAATATGTTTGCAAATACAAATACGGATATAAATAAAAATAGAAATACCGGCGCAAATACGAATATTTATACCAATGCGGAAGCGGGTATGGAGATTCATATGAAGACAGATAGGGCTGCGAATGACTATTTTGCAGACAATTATATTAAAGAAAAAATAAACGGAATAATCGACGGATGCGGGAATGAAGCGGATGATTTTTTAGTAAAAGAAACGTCCAAAAATTTACTATTTAATTTTATTAAGCATGATTTATCAAATAACTGTCTTAATAAGAAAGGATGGGAAGTTTTAGGATTAGAACGCAAGATTGAAGCAGAGTTTAATATCGGTAAAGACGAAGCAAACCCGGCTCAGATAAATTGCGGGAAAACGGTAAAACTTTTTGGAATACTAGACAGAATAGACAAATTTAAAAATAACGGCATCGGGAATAACGGCAATAATGAGAATAGTGACGATAACGATAATAATGACAACAGCTTGGATAGGGGCGAAAGTTATATTATTATAGACTATAAAACCGGCAAACATGCGGTAAAGCCGGATATAGACAAGCTGAACGCTCATTGCGGCGGGAAACCGCTGACAGACAGAAGCAAGATAAAAGAATTTATAAAATCTTTTCAGCTTCCGGTGTATATTTATTTATTCAAACAGGCGGTGTTGAACGCGGATAATAAAAAAGCCGCAGCGCAGACTCGCCGTAATGCCGCCGCAGGCGATTACGCTAAAATCAATGCATGTCTCGGCATGGTATCTAATGATATTAGAGCGGGTAAAGATAAATACAGGCAGTATATGTTTAACGCTGACAAAGAAAATAATGACGGCGCATATATAATGGAAAATATCATTATGCCGTCTTTAGCCAATGTGCTCAAAGAAATATTAAATGAAGAAAAGCCTTTTGTTCCGGATTATTCAGACGATATAGTCTGCGGGTACTGTTCTTATTCTTTATTGTGCGGAAAAATTTTCAACTAAAATTACTTGACTATTGTTTTTAAATCTAATAAAATAAAAAGACTTCATTTTTTAAAACAGTGTATTAATTTTAGTATTAATTTTGTTAATAAATAAGACGTAATACTTTTATTGTACAATAAAGATTGTACAATAAAAGTAAAAAAATAATAGAATAAAAAAAATGGAAATTATATTATGAAAACAGTTATAAATGAACAGGAAAGAAGAAATTTTGCAAGAGAAGTAGAATCTAAACTGCATGATAAGCTTGCAAAATGTTATCAATGCGGAAAATGCTCTGCGGGATGCCCTGTAAATTTTGAAATGGACTTTACGCCGAATCAGATTATTAAAATGACGGAACTAGGCATGGCAGACAGGGTTCTAAATTCTAAAACTATATGGCTGTGTGTTTCTTGCAATACATGTTCCACAAGATGTCCTAAAGGTTTTGAAGTGGCGGGCATAATGGATGTGCTGCGCGAGATTGCCGTTAACAGAGGTATAGAATCAAAAACTGAAAAAGAAGTTCAAACTTTTCATGAGGTTTTTCTGGACAATGTTAAATCTAACGGCAGAATTTTTGAGCTTGAATTAGTCGGGAAATATAAGCTGAAGACTAAACATCTTTTTAGAGATATGTTCCTTGCGCCAAAGATGATTGAAAAAGGAAAATTAAAGATGCATAGCGATAAAGTTTCCGATATAAATCAGATTGCCAAAATATTTAAAGATTTTGAATAATTAAATAATATGCGGCTTATACAATTTAACGCTTAGCAATTAATAATTAACGGTTAATAATTAATTGCTAATAAGTAATTAGCAATGGCCGGTAAGCAGTAATCAGCAATAATTTAATAATAAGTCATAAGCGGCAGGTAATAATTAATTATAGATAAGAATAGTTAAAAAGTAATAAATTATACAATTAATAATCGGTTGTTATTCATTTTTATAAAATAAACGGAGGACGGTTTAGTTAAAAGCTTAACTGTAAAATACAATATATGAAACTGGCATATTATCCCGGATGCAGCCTTAAGGGGACATCGTTTGAATATGAAGTATCTCTTTTAAAAATATTGGAAGCATTAAATATTGAAATTCAGGAAATTCCCGATTGGAATTGCTGCGGAGCTTCCGCTGCTCATAGTCTGAATCATAATTTGTCAGTAGCTCTTCCTGCAAGGAATCTTGCAATTGCCGAAAACAACGGTTTTGAAGAAGTGCTGGCACCTTGCGCCGCTTGTTCAAGCAGATTAAAAACGGCAAAATATGAAATGGGTTCCGACGATATCCTAAAGAAGAAGATAACGGATTCATTAGAAATGCCTTACAGTAATTCCCTTAATATATCGAATATGCTTGAGTTCTTAATTAACGTGGCAGGTAAAGAAAAAATAAAATCGTTGGTTAAAAAACCTCTGTCAGGTTTAAAAGTTGCATCATATTACGGATGTCTTTTAGTAAGACCGCCTAAGGTCATGAAGTTTGACGACCCTGACAGACCCGTATCAATGGATGAATTAGTTGCTTTAACCGGAGCTGTTCCGGTGGATTATTCTTACAAAACAGAGTGTTGCGGAGCTATTAATTCGCTGTCAAAACCTGACGTTGTTATGGCTTTAACGGGAAAGATTTTATATGATATTAAAGAACACGGCGCCGACCTCGTAGTCGTTGCCTGTCCGTTATGCCATTCTAATCTTGATGTCAGACAGAGGGAGATAGAAAGAAAATATGCGGAAAGGATAGGGCTGCCCGTTCTGTTTATTACTGAACTCTTGGGGCTTGCTTTCGGTTTTTCTCCGGAGGAACTGGCTATTGGCGGACATATGGTAACTGCCGATAAAGTATTGAAAAAAATATCGTAACTTTTATTATTAATTATACGCTATACCGGATATTTATTATTATGTCCTGTATATATTACGGTGCGTTAACTTAAAATAGCGCATTAGATAACAGCGTATTAAATAAATTAAATTATATTATATTGCATGATACGTGTGCACGTCATAATATCATGCATGTAATATCAGGCTGCGTTTATATTGCATAAATTAAATTAAATATATTGCGCATTATGAAATTAAATTTGTTTGTTATTTATACCGAGGTAAATATATTATGGCACGAATAGGAGTATTTGTTTGCTGGTGCGGTTCCAATATTGCAGGAACCGTAGACGTTAAAAGAGTAGCCGAAGAGGCTGCTAAAATCCCGGGAGTTGTTGAAGCGGTTGATTACAAGTATATGTGTTCCGACCCTGGGCAGAATACCTTGAGAAAAATGATTAAAGATAAAAATCTCACGGGTGTCGTTCTTGCCGCCTGCTCTCCGCATATGCATGAAAATACATTCAGGAAAGCCGCCGTAAAAGAAGGTCTTAATCCTTATTTTATTGAAATAGCAAATATCAGAGAACAGGTTTCATGGGTGCACGAAGATAAAGAAAAGGCGACGGAAAAAGCAATAGACCTGCTGAAAATGATGGTTGAAAAAGTAAAGAAGAACAAACCTATCGAGGATGTCAGGGTGCCCCTGACGAAGAAAGCCCTCGTTATAGGAGGCGGGATTTCAGGAATACAGGCTGCACTTGACATTGCAAACGGCGGTGTTGAGGTTATTCTTGTCGAAAAAGAGCCTTCTATCGGCGGAAAAATGATACAGCTTGATGAGACATTTCCCACTCTCGACTGTTCCAGCTGCATAATGACTCCTAAAATGGTAGAAGTATATCAGCATCCTAATATAAAACTTTACACATATTCTGAATTAGAAGAAGTTTCCGGCTATATAGGAAATTTTAACGTAAAAATAAAAAAGAAGGCGAGAAGCATAGTCGAAAAAGATTGCACAGGCTGCGGAGATTGCTGGAATATCTGTCCTATGCATAAAAATGTAAAAAGTGAATTTAATGTTAATTTATCCGAGAGGACTGCTATTTATGTTCCATTTCCGCAAGCGGTTCCGTTAATTCCGGTTATAGACAGAAGTGTTTGCCTGCATTACAAAAAAGGCGGCAAATGTCAAAAATGTTATGATGCCTGCGGACCTAAATGTATAAATTTTGATTTGCAGGATGAAATAATAGAAGAAAAAGTAGGCGCTATTGTTGCCGCAACAGGTTATGATTTAATGGAAAATTCTTTATACGGCGAATACGGCTACGGCCAATTTAAAGATGTGATTTCAGGATTGCAGTTTGAAAGGCTTTTGTCGGCTTCCGGACCTACCGAAGGCGTTGTTAAAAGACCGTCAGACGGTAAAACTCCAGAGACGATTGTTTTTATTCAATGCGTCGGTTCAAGAGACCCTGAAAAAGGCGTTCCTTACTGTTCGAAAGTTTGCTGTATGTATACCGCTAAACACGCAAAATTATTTGCGCACAAGGTTCATGGTTCTCAAAGCTACGTTTTTTATATAGACATAAGGGCAACGAGCAAAGGTTATGAAGAATTTGTCAGAGGTACGATGGAAAATGAAGGCGCTATATATTTAAGAGGCAGGGTTTCTAAGATATACGAAGACAATGGCAAGCTGATTGTTAAAGGCGCAGATACACTGTCCGGGAATCAGGTTGAAATTGCTGCCGATATGGTTGTGCTTGCAACCGGCGTTATACCTAAAAAAGGTTCCGATAAGATGGCGCAAATGCTCGGTATCTCATACGATAAATATGGTTTTTATACTGAATCTCATCCTAAACTTCGTCCTGCCGAGTCTTCAACTGCCGGCATATATCTTGCCGGAATGGCTCAGGGTCCGCGAGATATTCCTGAATCTGTTGTTTCCGGTTCTGCAGCCGCGTCTAAAATACTCGGACTATTTTCAAAAAGCGAGTATGAAGTTGAAGGAACGATTGCTTCTGTTAATAAGACGACGTGCGTGGGATGTTTTTACTGCAGGAGAGTCTGTGCGTACAGCGCAATAAGCAAAGAAGAAATTAAGGACAGAAACGGCAATGTTTTAAAAGTTGTTGCAAATGTTAATTCAGGGTTATGCGCAGGATGCGGCGCTTGCGTAAATGCATGTTTTTCTAAATCAATTGACTTAAAAGGCTATTTAGACGAGCAGATTTTTGCGGAGATAAAATCACTTGCCGTTTGAAGAGTGCGCAAATGTGCAATATGCATTGAAAATTACATGAATTGCATATCGGGGATTTAGTCTAATCTACCGATTTAACTTGCTGTTTTTAATTACTGTTGTAAATTGCAGATTTTTAATTGGCGGATTTTAATAGAATATTAAATGTGTTTGTTATTAAGTCTGTTTAATATTTAAATATAAATAAATAGACAATTGATACACTACTGATACACTTGAATAATTGTTAAACATACATTGGAGCAGATTTACATGGAAAACAACATAGTCGAAGACGTTCAGAACGCCCGGGATGAGAAAGAATATTCGGCGGGCAGCGCAAAAGGTGAAGATAAAGATAAAGAGCCGCGCATAATTGCCTTTGTTTGCAACTGGTGTACTTACAACGGGGCGGATCTGGCTGGAACAAGCAGAATGAAATACGCTGAAAATGTCAGGGTAATTAAATTGCCGTGTACAGGCAGAATAGACCCGCTGTTTGTTGTGGAAGCGTTTAAAAAAGGTGCAAAGGGCGTGTTAGTTTCAGGATGCCACCCGGGTGATTGCCATTATACCAGCGGCAATTACCATTCAAGAAGAAAATATACTGCATTCAGGGATTTATTGAGCTATTTAGGAGTTGATATAAACAGGGTAGAATTTTCGTGGATAAGCGCGTCTGAGGGAAATAAATGGGTTTCAGTTATAAATGAATTTACAAATAAAATAAAATTATTACCTGACAATAGCGATATATTCAGTAAAAAATAATTAAATAAATGAATAATTAGTTAATTAATTAACTGACTAATAGGCAAGATAATTAAATTTATTATTTATTAATTAGCCGATTAACAAAAAAACAACTGAATATATTATTTATTAATTATATTTATTAATTAGTTAATTGACAAAATAACTAAGTAAGCAATGTAATAAATATCTTATAGTTAATTATATGAGATTAATATATATGATAATTAATATGTATAATAAATGTATGTCTAATTATATATTTTATAATACAACCAATAATATATAACATCAGCCCAAACAGGATATATCTTATGGAAAAAATGAATGATAAGCTGCAAAAAACCGCAAAAGAACTTTTAGAAAATAAAGAAGTAAATCTAATTATAGGTTTTACTAAAGGGTCTAATCCTTTAAGAATGCGTTCAGTTTTTATTACAGACCCTGACGATGTATCTAAATTATCTTTCAATGCTCACTGCGTTCAGGATTTAGCGGTTTTCTTGAAAAAACCTGAAGTGAAAAAATTTGGGAAAGTCGGTCTCATTGTTAAAGGGTGCGATGAAAAAGCGGTTAATACTTTAATTCAGGAATATCAACTTTCAAGGGATAATATAAAAATTATCGGAGTCGAATGCCGCGGAGTGGTGAAGCAAAATTTGGCTGACAAAGGGGAAGATTCCGTTAAACAATCCACGGTTTACGATAAGTGTTTAGTTTGCGAGGTACATACCCCTCTGCTTTATGATTATCTTGTTGAATCGGACGAACCGGCTTTTGAAATAAACGGAGATATTAAGCCTTATGCAAAAATAGAAGAACTTGATGCCATGAGTGTTGAAGACAGAAATATGTTTTGGCAGAAAGAATTTGAAAAATGCATAAAATGTTATGCATGCAGGCAGGCTTGTCCCTTATGCTACTGCACAAGGTGTATAGTAGAAAAAAATACACCGCAATGGATTGAAACCAATATTGAAGAAACAGGTAACGCTCAGTGGAATATGATCAGAGCTTATCATCTTTCCGGCAGATGTATCGGCTGCGGCGAATGCGAAAGAGCATGTCCTGTTAATATCCCGCTTATGCTAGTAAATGAGAAAATGGCAAGGGACGTCTTTGAAAAATTCGGCTACAAATCAGGCGTCGATATTAACGCTAAACCTGTTTTTGGTACATTTGACGCTAACGATTTTAATGAATTTATAAAGTAATAGATAATAAATAATAAGGAATAAATAACAATTAAAGAATTAAAATATATACATTTGAATTAAATAAGTTTGAATTAAATAAGTTTAAATTAGATATATTTAAGTTAAAATAAACAAACATAAACAAAAGGTATATACGGAAATATTCCGTAAATTAATATTCTTGATGGAGAAAACAGCTTATGGAAGAAAAATATTATGAAATTTCTTCGGACAACATAGAAAAATTTGTAAATAATTTAATTGCGCAGGATGACGAAGTAATAGCTCCGAAAGATAAAGACGGCGATACGTTTTATGATAAAATAACCGATTTTAAAGATGCAGATTTAAATATTCTGCTTCCTAAACTGTCTTTTAAAGAATATTTGCTTCCAAAAACAGAAACATTATTTGAATACTCCATTTCGGGCAGTAATATTAATATCTTAGACCCCATAGAAAATATCGGTGCGGATGGCGGCAGCGTAAACAGCGGCAAAAAAACCGGAAAGAGAATAATATTCGGTTCGAGACCATGCGATGCGGGTGCAGGACCTATTATGGAAAAAGTTTTTAACTGGGACTATAAAGACGAATTTTTTAATGAAAAATTTAAAAATTTATATATAATATCTATTGCATGCGTTCAGCCTGATAATTACTGCTTTTGCACAGAAGCTCAACTGTCTCCGGAAAGTTCGTACGGTTCTGATATTTTACTTAAAAAAGGCGGCAGCGGATATTTTGCAAAAGTAATTACCGAAAAAGGACTGGAGCTTATAAATTCAAGTTCCGAGAACGCCGGTTTGTTTAAAGAAATTTCAAAAGATGCATTTCCTGCCGATAAAGACTGGAAAGCTGCGTTTGACATTAAAAAAACACAAGGTTTTCTTGATAAAAATTTTACGAGCAGCTATTTTCAGGAAAAGTTTTTATCGTGTATTGGATGCGGTATATGCACATATACCTGTCCGACATGCCATTGTTTTGATATTCAGGACGAAGGGACTAATGAAAAGGGCAAAAGGATAAGAAATTGGGATTCCTGCCAGTTTGGAATATTCACGCTGCACACGTCGGGGCATAATCCGAGAGTAACGCAGGGCGACAGATACAGACAGAGACTTATGCATAAATTTAAAATATACAATGAAAAATTTAATAAATATTTATGCGTGGGATGCGGCAGATGTTCAAGAAACTGTCCTGAAGACATAGATTTGAGAGAAATAACCTCTGAATTGTCGCTTATGGAAAGTTCCGCAGGAGATTAATCTTATAAGGTTTAACCTCAATGAAGTTTTAAATATTATTAAAAATATAAAGTAAATACAATAATTATAAAGTAAATATTGATAAACAATATAAAGCAGTATAAAGCAATAAAAAATAAATATTAATTAATATAACGCAATGAATATAAAGCAAATTAAGTTAAATTAAAATCAATTAAGACATATAATTAATAAGGATTTGAAATGGAAAACATTTATTTGCCTAAGCTGGCGGTTATTAAAGAAATAATTCAAGAGACCCCTGATACAAAAACCGTAAGACTAACGGTCGACGGCGCGAGCATTGATTATCTGCCTGGTCAGTTCGGAGAATTTTCCTGTATAGGAGAAGGGGAATCCACATTCGGTTTCGCTTCGTCTTCTTTAAGAAAAGAATTTTTTGAATTCAGTTTCAGAACGTCAGGAAGAGCTACCTCAGGCATCAACAGTTTGAATGTAGGAGACAGTATAGGTTTTAGAGGTCCTTACGGTAATTTTTTTGACACGGGCAAGATGAAAGGCAAAGACATAATATTTATCGGAGGCGGAATCGGAATGGCGCCGGTCAAATCAATTCTTGAGTATTGTCTGGACGAAAGAAATGATTACGGAAAAATAACGGTATTATACGGCGCAAAAACCGTAATGGATTTAATGTATAAAAAGGCGATTGAAGAATGGAAATCTTTTGCAAATACCGATGTTGTAATTACGGTAGACCCTGGAGGAGAAACACCTGATTGGAAAGGCAGGGTCGGCTTTGTTCCTACTATACTTGAAGAATTGCCTGTTAAAGGCAATAATGCGGTAGCCGTTGTCTGCGGTCCTCCTATTATGATAAAATTTGTCTTAAAATCTTTAGAAAAAATGGGGTTTGACAAAGAAGATATAATCACTACTCTTGAAAACAGAATGAAATGCGGTATCGGAAAATGCGGAAGGTGCAATATCGGCAGTGTTTATGTTTGCAAAGAAGGACCTGTTTTCACGGCTAAAGAGATTGAAGCCATGCCTAACGACTTTTAGTTAATGATGCCAATGACAGTATAACTCTCTATAATTTATAAATCAATAATTTCAACAGCAATATAAAGCTTCTAAAGCTTCGTTTATTCCCGTCTGTTTAAAATAAAAACGGCGGGATTTTTTTTTAAGTTTAATTTATTTGCAAATTATTTTTTATATAAGTATAATATTTATGAAACCTGCTATATCGGCAGTCTATATTTTATAGAACTTCGCGCCGGAAAGGGCAGTGATGTTAGGCAGCGCAATATTAAATATTAATTGTTCCTGGTTTGATTCTTTATATTTATTTTAATTTGTTCCAATCTATTTCAATCTAATTTAACAGCATAATAATACATAACATAATAATAAAAAATTATACGCAAAAATATGAGATTACTTCTTATTCACGCCGATAATTTCAGCTATGGGCTTACCGGAAAAACTCCGATGGCTGAGAAAATAAATGAAAGTGTTCATGAAAATAGTATATTTGATGATTCATTGGTAGTTTTTTCCACTATAGAAAGCTCGGATGCTTCAGAGCCTGATGAAATTATTAATTTAGCACTTATTGAAATTGAAAAACTATTTAACGAACTAAAACCCCCTACCATTATAATATATCCTTATGCACACTTATCAAATGATTTGGGAAGACCGTCAGATGCCATAAAAATACTGGACGGACTGAAAAATAAGCTTCAGAATGCGTTGCCGTATGTGCGTATAGAACGTGCACCTTTCGGCTGGTATAAAAGTTTTTCTATTGCATGCAAAGGTCATCCGCTGAGCGAATCTTCAAGACATATAACCTCAGATCGGAA